>CAZBAO010000023.1:0-18448 GCA_964490085.1 uncultured Eubacteriales bacterium
GGCATGATACCGTCGTCGGCAGCCACCACCAAAATCGCGATATCGGTCACCTGAGCACCGCGGGCACGCATGGCGGTAAAGGCGGCGTGACCGGGGGTATCCAAAAACGTGATGGATTGACCTTGAATCTTGGTGCGGTACGCGCCGATATGCTGGGTGATACCGCCGGCCTCGCCGTCGGTCACCTTGGTCTTGCGGATCGCATCCAGCACCGAGGTCTTACCGTGGTCAACGTGGCCCATGACCACCACGATCGGATCGCGGGGCTGCAGATCGGTGTCCTCGTCCTCGTGATCGTCGATGATACGCTCCTCAATGGTCACCACGACCTCGCGCTCCACCTTGGCGTGAAATTCCTCTGCAACTAAGAACGCGGTATCGAAATCGATCTCCTCGTTTGCCGTCACCATCATACCAAGCACCATTAGCTTTTTGATGACCTCACCAACGGTCGCTTTTAGACGTGTTGCCAGCTCGGACACCGTGATGGTATCGCCGACCGTGATGGTCATCTGCTTCTGCTTACGCTCCATCTGAATACGGCTGAGTCTCTCCGCCTCGGTCTCGCGGCGGCGCTGCGGCTTTTTGTACTGCTGCGATTTCTGATTGATCTTCTGTTTCTTGATTGCGCCGCCGTCACCGCGCACGCGGTTGGAGGTCTGCGCCATCACGTCGAACTTTTCATCGTACTTGTTACCGATATTCGTCTGCACCGAACGGGTATCCACCGTGCGGCGCTCAATGGGCGCACGGGCAGGAGCGGGCTGCTTCGCCTTTTCCTTTTTCGGCGCACTGGCCTTCGCCGCCAGTGCCGCAGCGACGGGACTGTTCTCGTCGGGCACGGCGACAGGCTTTTCCGCTGCTTTTTTCGATTCTTCTGCCTTTTCAACCTCGGCAGCCTTCGCCGCCGTTTTCGCTAAGCGGCGCTCCTCCGCTTCGGCAAAATAGGCATCCAAATTCTCCATATTATGCTTTTGCGTATAATGCTCGAAAACGATATCCAGCTCGTCCTCTACCAGCGCCGTCGCGCTCTTTTTCGGAGTATCCGAAAACTTAGCAAGCAGCTCAATGATCTCCTTGCCGGTGACCCCAAAATCCTTTGCGACGTCGCTCACGCGATATTTAATCATCATAATGGGATTCCTCCTCTACATACTGTAACATGGCTTTCGAGAAGCCCTCGTCTGCCGTGGCAAGCACCGCGACCGGCTTGTGTGAGCCAATGGCGCGTGCCGCGTCCTCTTTGGCAAGAGGCAACCGATACACAGCTTGTGTCGGCAAACGGAAGCGCAGTTCCTTGACGGTACGCGGTGCGGCATCGGCGGCGATCATCAATAACGCCTTTTCGGTGCCACACAGCCCGACGACCGCATCGAATCCGACCACCAGCCGTCCCGCGCGTCGGCACATGCCAAGCAACCCCATGAGTTTATCAACCGTCATTCGTCCGTAATGCCTCCTCCATCTGTCTGTACACAGCATCGGGGATCTGACAGGAAAAGGCTTTCTCCAACCGCCGCGCTTTTTTTGCCGCGGCCAGACACGCCTCATCGGGACAAAAGTACGCACCGCGGCCCGCCTTTTTTCCGGTGCGATCCAACGAGATCGCACCCTCCGGATCCTTGACGATCCGCACCAATTCCTTTTTCGGTTTCATCTCACCGCATCCGGTGCATTTACGAAGCGGTGTCCGCTTTTGCTGCATACCGTGCCCTTCCTTTCAACAATTACTCCTCGTCTTCGCCGTAGAATCCGCTTTCAGGGCGGATATCGATCTTCCAGCCGGTCAGCTTGGCGGCAAGGCGGGCGTTCTGCCCCTTGTTGCCGATCGCCAACGACAACTGCGCATCCGGTACCGTCGCACGGCACGCCTTCGCGCCCTCGGGATCCACCTCTACGCTGACGACCTTCGCAGGTGACAGCGCCGCGGCGATGAATTTCTCCGGCTCCTCGCTGTATTCGATGATATCGATCTTCTCACCGCCGAGTTCCTCGACGATCTCGGCAACACGGACACCCTTCGTGCCGATACAGGCGCCGACAGCGTCTACGTTCTCATCGTGTGCCAATACCGCAAGCTTCGTGCGGGAGCCCGCCTCGCGGGACACCGCCTTGATCTCAACCGTGCCGTCGAATATCTCCGGCACCTGCATCTCAAACAACCGCTTGACAAGGCCCGGATGCGTGCGGGAGATCAGCACGCGGGGGCCCTTGTCGCCATCCTTGACATCCACAACATATACCTTTACACGCATACCCTCGCGGAGCTCCTCGTCAGCAACCTGCTCAGCCTTGGGCAGCACCGCCTCAGATTTGCCGATCTCCACGGTAGCGGCGCCGGTCTTGGGATCCACGCGGGTAACGAGCGCCGTCACCAGCTCTTGGTTGTGGCGCTGGAACTCTAAGAATTTCTGTCCGCGCTCCGCCTCACGGATACCCTGACGAATCACGTGCTTGGCGGTCTGTGCCGCGATACGGCCAAACTGCTTGGTTTCGAGCTTGATTTCCACCATGTCGCCGACCTTCGCCTTCTTGGAATACCGCACGGCTTCCTCGGGAAGCATCTCCTCATCGGGATCCAGCACTTCTTCCACGACCGTCTTGCGCAGCGAGACCGAGAACTCGCCGGTGGACGGCTCCATGATCACGACAATGTTTTCTTTTCCACCGTAATCCTTCTTCACCGCCAGCACGATAGCAGCGCGGATCTTTTCCAGCAGGTACTCACCGTCGATCCCTTTCTCCTTTTCCAGCAGGCGCAAAGCCTCAAAAAATTCTACGTTGTTGTTAGCCATTTTCCGTCATTCCTCCATTATCGTCATCCCACAGATCCACGGCGTGTACCGCCGCAACATCCTTTCGGGAGAATGTCCACGTTTTTTCGTTCTCGTCCTGAATGATGAGGGTGCCGTCGGCGCTGCTTAAAAGCAAGCCTACGAATTCGCGTTGCCCGCTCTCGTCCGGCCGATACAGCTTGACCGCGACAGGCAACCCTAAATACGCCTCAAAATGCTCCGGCCGTGTCAGTTCCCGTTCAATGCCGGGAGACATAACTTCCAAGCAATACGACTGCGCGATGGGATCGGCTTTGTCCAACACGGGATTGAGCAGATGCGTCATCTCCACACAATCGTTGATGGTGACGCCCTCCTCCTTGTCAATGATGATCCTCAAAAACCAATCCGCGCCCTCCTTGACAAACCGAACGTCCCAGATCGACACGCCCGCCTGCTCGGCAAGGGGCTCTGCCAATGCGCGGCATACGGCGACGACGTTCCCGCCGGAACCGCTCCGTTTTTGCCCAGCCATTCGCACACCTCCAAACAAACGCAAAGGAGCGGGTCGCCCCACTCCTTTACTAAACTTCTATCATCATGGAGTAGTATAACACGCTTTATTAAAAAAATCAAGCCTTTTTTATCGGTGTTTACAAACGCGCCTTTTTATGCTACACTGATATTGTTTTTAACATGTTTATAAAGGAGCCGACTCGCTATGCGCATTTTCCTTTCCGCCTGCCGCACGATGATCTGGATCCTGCTGGTGTTCATCACCATAATGCAGGTCATGACGGTCATCGGCCTTTATCAAGGGAACTCCGTTGAGTTGTTCAATCCCACGTTTCTCATCATCGCCACCGGCATCATGGCGGTATCGGTCGTTTTATTTTTTGCGTTGCGGCGGTACAAGCTCATTCCGTTGATCGCCGCAGGTATGGCGGCGGTGTTCTTTATCGTGCTGGCGTTTTGGCTAAAGGATGCGTTCCCCGTCACCGTCACCACGCTTGGCAACGCCGGCGTTTCCTTGTGGGATGCCATGTACCGCCACATGTCCCCCGCGCTCATCCCACTGTTTATGCTACCACTTTGGTGGGACTATCACACCGACCGCCGAGCAGCGAAACTCGCCGAAGCGGATCGGCTCACCCCCACGTATTTCGAAACAGCCGAAGAGGATACGGTCAAGCCTGTTAAACAAAAGCGTTCTGTTCGTGCGCGTATACGCAAATCGGAGGTTACCATTGATATTTCCAAAGACATTTGAAGAACGGATGCGCCGCCTGCTCGGGTACGAGTACGCGGCGTTCTTTGACGCGTGGAAACAGCCGCTCGCCACCCGCGGCATCCGCGCCAACACCTTAAAGATCTCTGCCGACACGCTGTGGCGGCGGCTGCCGTTTGAGGTAACACCCGTTCCGTTCTCGCCGAACGGCGGTGCCACCGCGGCGGAATTTCTCGCAGGCGCCGATCCGTTGCACCATGCAGGCACCTATTATATGCAAGAGCCCTCCGCGATGTCGGCGGTCACGGTATTAGCCCCCGCCCCCGGTGAACGGGTGCTGGATCTGTGCGCCGCCCCCGGCGGTAAATCCACCCAGATCGCCGCCGCTTTGCAGGGTGACGGTCTGCTTTGGGCAAACGAATACGTCCCCGCTCGTGCCCGCATTTTACTGCAAAACCTCGAGCGATGCGGCGTGCGCAACGGCGTTACCTCCTGTGGCGATACCGCGAAAGTCGCCGACGCACTACCCGACTGGTTTGATGCCGTACTCGCCGACGTCCCCTGCTCCGGCGAAGGCATGTTCCGTAAGGAACCCGATGCGATCCCCGAGTGGAGCGAGGACACCGTCCGTCTGTGTGCCGAACGCAGCCGCGGTATTTTGGATAACGCGGCGCGCTGTGTTCGTCCCGGCGGTCGGCTTGTGATCTCCACCTGCACCTTTGCACCGGAGGAAAACGAGTGTGCGGTGATTCGCTTTTTACACGACCATCCCGATTTCACCTTGCAAACGATTGACGTTCCGTTCGGCAGAGCAGCGTTTGACACTGACCGTATCTTGCCTTTCTTGGAGTCCGAATGGCATGCCTTTGCCAAAACGGTCGATACCACCGCGTGCCGCCGCATTTTCCCGTGCGACGGCGGCGAGGGGCATTTCATCGCGTTGCTTCATCGCGAAGGAAACAGCACTGCACCCATCACACCGTTTGTCCCGCCACGCAAGGATACCGCCGCGCCGCTGGGACGCGCGCTGTACGAGGATTGCTTCACCGATACCCCACACGGCAGCTTTGCCACGTTCGGGAACACCGTACATCTGCTACCGCCGTTGTTTCCCGCCGTGCGCGGCATCACTATCTTGAACGCGGGTGTTTCGGTCGCAGAGCTGTGCGGGGAGCGCACCCTGCGCGCCGAGCCGTGCCACGCGGCGTTTCAGGCGGCAACAGCGGGAACCTGCCGTCGCGTGCTGAATCTTGAGCCGACAGATCCGCGCCTCATCGCGTTTTTGCGTGGCGAGGAGATCGGCACCGATACCCCCGCCGGATTTACGGGAGTTGCGGTAAACAGCGTTCTGACCGGCTTCGGCAAGGTGTCCGGTACTAAACTCAAAAACCGCTACCCCAAGCATCTTCGGCTTCTCCAACGGTAAAAAGAGGGCTTTCCCACGCACGGGAAAGCCCTCTTTTTACGTTTCGTATTCGTACTCGTAGTAGTCCTCATACCAGGACTGTTCTTCTTCATATTGCTCACGCGGTGCTTTCAGCATGGAATCAAACACCACCGTATACGACATCGGGACGGCTATCGACCATTCCTGTTGCCCGTCATAGCCGATCAAGTAATACGCACCCTCTATACTGCACACATCCAGCAGGTAATACCGAAACAGCAGACTCTCGTCGCAGCTCATCAGCTCCACACCGTAATCGTAGACGATATTCGCCACCGCGGGAATGACGGTCGCCGTTCCGGTCGCCAGCACCGCGTCCAAAGCGGCCGCTTCCTCATCGGTCAGGCGGTAAGTACGCTCCTCGTAGTCGTAGCTTTCCTCGTCGTATACGTAATAGTCATAGCAGTACCCGACCGTTTCAAAGCCGTTCTGCAGCTTCTGGGATACCTCGTCGTAATAGTCGGCACGGCAATACAGCGATCCGGTGTCAAAGCTTTCCAGGAAAATACCGTCCGCACTGCAGTAAAGCAGCTCCTGTAAAAAGAAAGACAGCAGCACCGGCACGTCCGGCTCGGTCACCCGCAGCGGACTGCCGAGATAGTCGATCGACGGGTACAAATATTCTGAATGCTCGATGAGAAAGTATTCCGTTTCACCGTGCAAAACACTGCCGGTCTCGCTCCATTTGGCGTGCCGCGCACGCGCTTCGTCCAGCGCACCGCAGCCGGAGAGGCCGACACACAGGCAACACACCAGAAGTACGCTTACCACTCGTTGTCCTATCCGTTTCATTGTCAGCCCCCCTTATTCCAGATTCAGCTTTTTGCGTATGATGGTGTGTGAAACGAGAAAATATACCGCCGACACGATCAGCGTCCACACGATCATTCCGCACAGCGCGATGTGGATCGCCGCAATGACCTCATGTGAGGTGACCGAGTAGTCTACGATATCCGTTTCACTGCCGAACATACTGACCACGACGGTAAACACCGTGCTGATGATCTGCATGATGACATAATACGCAAAATACACGCCGACAGCCGCGAGCACGCGGTTCTTGCGAGATAATTGACCGATAGAGATACAGCCGTAATACAACAGCAGCTGTGAGAGAAACACGACCATGCTCAGCATGATCAATTCGATCACAAACAGCGCCGTATGACCCTCTGCCAACGTGTTCAGGTGACCGAACAAATACTGTGCCGCCAACCCGATCTCGCCGAGCACCTCGCCCGCGGTCGCGATCACCACAGACAACAGCGACGTACAGACCGCCGCGATCTGGAACACGAGCGTCGCGGATAACTTAGTAAGGATATGCTGTGCCGGCGTTATCGGCAGCGTAAACGAGAGATACCCTTCCGCAGTAAACAGGTTCTTATAGTACCGCGTGACACCCATAATAAGCGGCGCCACCAGATTGGCGACGTTGGCGATCACCAAAAAAACGATCGCCAAGGTAAGGAAGATGCCGTAGGCAAAATGGTCGGTCTCAAAGAACTGAAGAATACGGGTAAACAGTGCGATCACCAACAGGATCCCCTGCACGAGCGGCAGTACCCGTCCCAACGCCAGGCACTCGTGCCGAAACAGCTTTCCTACCATTTGAACACCTCCCGAAACAACTCGTCCACGCTCTTGCCGTTTTCTTCGCGGATCTCATCCACCGTCTTTTGCAGAAGAATGTGTCCCTGATGAATAAAAATGACCTCGTCCAGTACCTGCTCGATATCCGCGATCAGGTGCGTGGAGATCAGCACCGTCGCCTCCGGATTGTAGTTGTTGATGATGGTCGAGATCACATAATCTCTGGCGGCGGGATCAACACCTGCGATGGGTTCATCCAGCACGTACAAGCGCGCATCGCGGCTCATCACCAGGATCAAACATACCTTTTCCTTGTTCCCCTTGGATAAGGTCTTGAGCCGCCTGTCCGGCGAAATATCCAGCTTTTCCAGCATCGCGTACGCAAGCTCCGGACGGAAATCTGCATAAAAATCCGCAAAATACGACACGATCTGACGCACCCGCATCCACGAATTCAGAAACACGTTATCCGGCAGATACGCCACCATTTCCTTGGTCTTGACCCCCGGCGCAAGCCCGCAGATGGTCGCGGTGCCCGCCGTCGGTGTCAATAATCCGTTAAGGATCTTAATCAGTGTCGTCTTCCCCGAACCGTTGGGCCCGAGCAGACCCACGATCCGTCCGCTCTCCACCGACAAGCTGACGTTGTCCAGTGCTACCAGCGATCCGTACCGCTTCGTCAGATTTTCCAGACGCAACAATTCACTCATGCTTTCCACTCCTTTACAACCTGTTTCGCCGCTGCCGTATCCAACCCCAGATTTTCCATTTCCGTGAAATACGCTGCAGTGTGCTCGCGTATCAGCTGCTCCACCGTGTTTTTTGCCGCCGCCGTGTCCTCCGACGTGTACCACCCCGTCCCCGGTATAGAATACAGGACTCCCTGCTGCTCCAGCTGCTCGTACGAGCGCTGCACCGTGTTGGGGTTAACACCGAGCTTCACCGCCAGCTCCCGCACCGATAGCAGCTTGGAATGCGGCTCTAAGCTTCCCTTGGCGACCCGCACGCACACCTGCTCACAGATCTGCGGACATATCGGTGCTCCATGATCCGGTATCCAGCCCATGCGCCTCTCTCCTTTCGCGTGTACTACCGTACTAATACAATCATACACATTTACCTGCTTTGCTGTCAATAATCCATGAAAATTTTTTCTACATCTTGTCATTTGTGGGAATGTTTGGTATACTGAACGCAAGAATTTTTAGGTAAAGGAGTCTTTCGCGATGACAACCTATTATTTAGCCGTGGATATCGGCGCGTCGAGCGGCCGTCATATCCTGGCGCACACCGAAAACGGCAAGATCGTACTGGAAGAAATGCACCGCTTTGAAAACAAGCTGGTGGAGAAAAACGGCCACCTGCGCTGGGATACCGAGCATCTGTTCAACGGCATTTTGGAGGGCATGAAAAACTGCGCTGCAGCCGGCAAGATCCCGCTGTCCATGGGTATCGACACATGGGGCGTGGACTTCGTATTGCTGGATGGGCAGGGCAACCTGATCGGCGACGCGGTTGCCTATCGCGACAGCCGCACCGAAGGGATGGACGCACTCGTTTCGGAGTGTATTTCCGAGCAGGATCTGTACGCCGTGACCGGCACGCAGAAGCAACTGTACAACACCATCTATCAGCTGATGAGCGTGAAACAGACCGATCCGTCGGCATTTGACCGTGCCGCATACTTTTTAATGCCGCCCGAATACTACAACTATCTGCTGACCGGTAAGGCGGTCAACGAATATACGATGGCAACCACCTCCAACCTCGTCAACGCCGAAACCAAGCAATGGGACGGCGAGCTGCTGGATAAACTGGGCTTTCCGCGCCGTCTGTTCCGCGAGCTCAAGACCCCCGGTGAGGTCGTCGGTACGCTGACCGATGAGATCGCCGCCAAGGTCGGCTTCAACTGCAACGTGGTACTGCCCGCCACGCACGATACCGGCTCGGCTGTCGCCGCTGTTCCAGCAAACGACGACGACTTTTTGTACATCAGCTCCGGCACCTGGTCGCTGCTCGGCGTAGAATCAATGACGCCCAACTGCACCGAGGCAAGCCGTCAGCTTAACTTCACCAACGAGGGCGGTGTCAATTATCGCTACCGTTACTTAAAAAACATCATGGGTCTGTGGATGCTGCAATCGGTCAAGCGCGAGCTGAACAATCAGTACGGCTTCGGCGAGATCAGCGATCTGGCACGCGCCGCCAACATCGACTCGGTGGTGGACGTTGACGATATGCGGTTCTTGGCTCCCAAGAGCATGATCGAAATGGTCAAGACCGTATGTGCCGAGACCAACCAAACCGTCCCGCAGACCGTCGGTGAGGTTGCGAAGGTTATTTATCTGAGCCTGTCGGAATGCTACAGCAAAGCCGTCCGCCAGCTGGAAGAGATCACCGGTCGTACCTACTCCCGCCTGCACATCGTGGGCGGCGGCTGTCAGGACGGTTACTTGAACGAGCTGACCGCCAAGACCACCGGCAAAGCCGTGTACGCCGGTCCCATTGAGGCGACCGCGCTCGGCAACCTGCTCGTACAGATGCTGGCAAACGGCGAGTTCGCCTCCCTTGAGGAAGGCCGCACCGCCATCGCCAATTCCTTTGACATCAAACCTGTATAATCACACATATAACAAGCGCCCGACCAATTGGTCGGGCGCTTGCTTTGTGCTTAGTGCATTCTGAAATCGATCTCGTACGGAATCGGATAGGCCTCTAACACCTGCTCGTCCGTAACGCTTTCTTCAGGAATGTTGCCTTCGATCGCCATTTTCTTGCGGTACATCATCACCCAGATGTTGGAGATGGCGTATTCGCCTTCGCGCACGTCCGCCACGACCAGATCCACGTTGATGTATTTCTCTGCCGCCTTGTAGTCGTTTAGCATCACCAAACATTGACCGAGATACATCTTCACGCGACCGGTCTGCTTGATCTCGTCACAGCAGCCCTCACAGAACTCCACGAATTTCCGGTATTCGCCTGCGCGGATCGCGAGCTCGCCCATACAGATGACCAGCGGTGCATACTCCGGACGCAGCCCCGCCGCCTCAAACGCCAATTCAAACGCCGCTTGCTGATCGCGGAGCAGATTGGAGTGGTAGAGTGCGAGCGCAATGAGATTATAGAATTCTCTGCCGGCGGCAACCGATTTCTCAAACGATTCCTTCGCGGCCTCGTACTCGCCGTTGCAGTATTCGATAATACCGAGCGTGTACCAATCAAACGCCGACTTCTCCGCCTTGGCTTCGATATACGGCACAAACCGCTTATCCGCCGTAAACGCGGTTTCGGGTGTACCGTCGGCTGCCTTGCCGTCCAACAAATTCAGATAGTAGGCTTCTTTCTCGCCGACACTGTCTGCGGGGAACTCACAGAAATCACACAACGGCTTTCCGTTCAAGCGCTCGGCGAGATAGCCGCGGCCCGAACCATACACCACGGGCTGTTCACTCGATACTTCCTCAAACAACTCCGCCATATAGTCGGGATTCTTATGGAACGCATCGATGCGCGCCGCGACCTGAGCATAGCTGCCCGACATATCGTCGATCGCAATGCCGGTATACACCTCCTGCCACGCGACCTTCGCGTGAGCGGGGAATTCAAAATGCTCAAACTGTGTCTTGGCAAGGCCCGCCTGAATCTCCAAGTAATCTCTACCATCGGTCAGCCAACGGTTCCAGTGCAACCCGCCGTTTCGGCTGCCCCATAAGAAGGTCTTTCTGCCAACCAGTGTATCACTGGACGAATGCAGAAGTCCGCGTCCGTTTTTGTCCAGGCAAGCGATCCACTTGTTGGCGGATTCGGGAATATCGTAAAAGTAGTCGATCGCGGTATCGGCGTGCAACGGATCACTGACATCCTTGCCGTCAATGATCGGAAGATCCTTTTTGGAGATGCGGTAACCGCCCTCGCGGTACGAGGTGATGTACGACTGCGAAGCCGGCACGAAGATCCGTGTTCCTTCCTCCTGTGCCGCCGCGATGTTGGACCACCAGTACATAAATGTCGGCTCATCATACGGATTTTCCACCTCAATGCGCACGACCAGCTTATCCTGCTCCAGCAAGGCGTTGATGCTGTATACCAACCCGCGTTTTTCCTCATACTCGTACATTTTGAGGATCTCGTGACCTTGCTTGCCAATGACCTTCTTGGTAAACAACGGCTCACACGTGAGCATCGAATGACCCTTGATGCCGATATTCCACTCCGATCCGCCCGCGAACCACGCGTTACGCAGTGCCAGATTGGCAAACTGCACGCAATCGTTCTCATATACCAGATCGTATTTCTTTTTCTTGTCGTACAGCGACCACAAGCGACCGCCGAGTTGCGGCAGAAAGACCGCTTTCAGATATTCGTTTTCCAAGATCGCCGCACGGTACTCCTTCAGCCGCAATTCACGGCTGTACCCGTTTTGCATTTTATATGGCAGGATGGAATTGATCATACCCAAACCGATCTTGCTTTTCTGCTTCTCATCCACACTCTCGTCGGGGATAAAAAACGGCGCATTGTGCTTCGGCTGAATATCCGGGATCAGGCTGTCTTCACCGAGCTGTGCACTTCTGAGCCGGATCGTTTCAAATGTTAACATACTGTCACCTACTCCTATTTACTCATTCTCATTTTATCGTACATCACAGCAAACTTCAATGTGTAGTTTGTCTTTTTTTGGTATAATCTGTCCACGATCTGCAAAACGGCGCTTGCAACACACGTTGCAAGCGCCGTTTATCGGTTTCACATACTTTCCGGTGCGTCGATCTTTAAGAGCGTCAGTACGTTGTGCAGCGCGATCCGCGTCGCCTCGCACAGCGCCAGACGCGCCTGCTGCAGATCGGCTTCCACGCCGCGCACACGGCAGGCGTTGTAGAACTTGTGGAACAAGGTCGCCAGCTCCTGTGCGTACCGCGTCATACCGGCGGGATCCTGCTCCTTCGCGCAGGTCACCACCTGAGCAGCGTACCCCGCCAAATGACGGATCAGCTCGCGCTCCTCCGGTTCACCGAGCAGGCACAGCGTTTTTTGTTCGGGTGTCTGCAGTACCACGCCGTCCTCGGCAACCGTGCGGAAGATGGAACACAGCCGCGCGTGTGCGTACTGCACATAATAAACGGGATTTGAGGACGACTGCTCAATGGCCAGTCCCAGATCAAAATCCATCTGTGTGGACGCCTCGCGCAGGTTGAAGAAAAACCGCGCCGCGTCCACCGGCACCTCATCCAGCAGATCGGCAAGCTGAATCGCCTTGCCGGAACGCTTGGACATCCGCACGACCTCGCCGTCGCGCATCAAACGCACCAACTGCATTAAGACGACCTGAAGCTTGTCCCCCGACAACCCGATAGCGTCCATTGCGCCCTTCATACGCGCCACGTGGCCGTGGTGATCCGCTCCCCACACGTCGATACAGGTGTCGAAGCCGCGCATAAACTTATTGCGGTGATACGCGATATCCGCCGCAAAATAGGTCGGATTGCCGTTGGCGCGCACCAGCACCTCGTCCTTGATGCCTTCCTCGACACCGTCGCGGTTGACGTGCTTTTTGCCCTGATATTTCTCGCCGAACTCACCGGCCTTGTACCACAACGCGCCGTCCTTTTCATAGGTCAGCCCGCGCTCGGTCAGCAGGTCAATGACTTCCTTGACCTCGCCATCCGTATGCAGGGTGGACTCGGTAAACCAACGATCGTACACGATACGGTATTTTGCCATATCGGCTTTCATTTTTTCAATATTCAGCGGCAACGCATACGCGACCAACGCCGCACGGCGCTCTTGTTCGTCTGCGTTCACAAACGCATCCCCGTGGATCGCGGCAAACGCTTTGGCGTGCTCGCAGATATCGTCGCCGTGGTACGCATCCTCCGGCATCGGGACGGCGTCCTCACCGCGATACAACTGCAGATACCGTACCTCCAGCGACAAGCCGAATTTATCGATCTGATTACCCGCGTCGTTGATATAAAACTCACGCCACACCTCGTAGCCGGCGGCATCCAGCACCGCTGCCAGACAATCGCCGAGCGCACCACCGCGCGCGTTGCCCATGTGCATCGGACCGGTGGGGTTAGCGGACACGAATTCCACCATCACCTTTTTTCCGGCGCCGTAATCACTGCGGCCGTAGTCAGCACCCTGTTCGATCACCCGTGCAACGATATCCGCGTAATAGCGGGGCGACAGGAAAAAGTTCATAAAACCGGGGCCGGCGACCTCCGCCCGCTCCAGATAGGTGTTGTCCAGCTCCAAATGCGCCAGGATACACTCCGCGATCTGGCGGGGTGCCTTGTGAAAGGCGCGCGCCGACACCATCGCGGCATTCGCCGCAAAATCGCCGTGTGTACGATCGGCGGGGATCTCCACCACGAATTCCGGCAGCTCGGCCTCCGGCAGTTCACCGGCGGCGACCGCCGCGCGCACCGCATGTTGTACCGCCCCACGTAACTGTTGTTGTGCTTGTTCCATAATGGTCAGCATAGTGACACTTCCTTGATTCGAATTTCAATTTCCTGCTCGGTATACCCGCCGTTTATGTCCAGCGTGTATGCCGCTTGCAGGATTCCGGTATTTGCCTCAAACGAAAACGCCAGCCGATGGGCCTGCGCGTGCAGGATCATCCGCCCGTACGGCGTTTCATAGCGGCATAAATGCCGCTTGTCCTTTTCCAGTAACAACTGCGATGAGATCTCACCGCGCCGCTCAATAACCGTCTGTGCACCGCGCACCGTCACCGTCACGGCGGCACCGCCGTCCTGCGGGGACTCGGTGTAACACAGCCGCGCGCCCTCCGGCAACAGCTCCAGCGTACCGTGCGCCGCCATCTCGGTCGTTTCCGTTTCACCGTCCATCCGCTGCACCGAACGCAGGGATACCCTTACATCCATTTATCCCATGCCCTCCGTGTTGACCTGCCGAACGTCCTCACTGACGGTACGCCCCAAAAACATCTCGGCAACGCGGGTAAAATTATATGGTTGATCGCTGACGAAGAACTGACACCCACCCGTGCGGTCGGGCGCGGCAAGCATATCGCGCCGTGTCAGCAGTGCGGCACATTGTGCGGCGGTTGCCGCACCGGAGTTAACGAGCGTGACGCCCTCTCCCAAAATACGGGAAATGATCGGTGAAAGCAACGGAAAATGCGTACAGCCAAGGATGAGCGTGTCGATCTTCTGCTCCATAAGCGGCTCCAGATACCGTCCGGCGACCGCCTGGGTCGCGGTGTTATCTTCATCCACCCAACCGCTTTCCACCAGCGTGACCAGCACCGGACACGCCTGTGCAAACACCTGCGCATCGGGGCGAACGCGTTTGATCGCCTGCTCGAAGGAACCCGATCGTACCGTCACCGCGGTACCGATGACACCGATCCTGCCGGTCTTGGTGGCCCTTATCGCCGCCTCCACCGTCGGCTCCACGACACCCATCGCCGGCACCGGTAGCGCATCCAGCACCCCACCGGCGACCGAGCTGACCGTACCGCACGCGGCAATGATGTATTTGACGTCCTGTTCCAAAAGCAGCCCGCAATCCTGCTTGGCATAACGCTTGACGATCTCCGGACTGCGCGATCCGTAGGGAACGCGACCGGTATCCCCGAAATACACGATCCTCTCATTCGGCAGCCGTTCGAGCAGCTCGCGCACGACCGTGAGCCCGCCCAAGCCGGAATCAAACACACCGATCGGCCGATCATCCACGTCGCAGTCCCCCCTTTCCTACTATATCTATCCTACTTTACCACATTTTATGCGGAAATACAACCACCAAAACGCAAAACAAAGCACTGCTTCGATCGAAGCAGTGCCCCGTTATGTATTCTTTACTTGCAACAGCGCGCCGTGATCGCCTGCAGCCCATCCCACTTGGCTTCAATATCGCGAACCAACTGGATCTGCGTACGTGCGCGCACCAAATTGTGATCGTCACTGCGGGTCTTGAAGTACACGTCACCGTCAAGATAGTCTGCCAAAAACCGCGACGCGAGCTCCAGCGCCATGATCTTAACACTGTTCGGCAGCAACGCGATCTCCGTCTCGGTCATGGACTCGCCCATCGACTCCAAAAAGCCTTTGGTAAATTGCTCGTACAAGTTCAGATCGATCGAGACCTTGGACAGATCCCGTTCATCCTCCAGCGCCGTTGAGGCACCGTACCGCACGGCATCACCGAAATCGTACAACGCCGTACCCGGCATAACCGTGTCGAGATCGATCACACACATCGCTTTATCGGTTTGATTATCAAACAGAATGTTGTTGATCTTGGTATCGTTGTGCGTCACACGATACGGGATCTCCCCTGACGCGAGCTTCTCGGTCAATACGCCGCATTCGGCTTCGCGATCCAACAAAAAGCGGATCTCCTGCTCCACCTGTGCGCGACGGCCGACGGTATCCTGCTCTACCGACTGACGGAACGCCTCAAAACGCGCCGGCGTGTCGTGAAAGTTCGGAATGATCTCCGCGAGCGTTTGTGCCGGAAAATCCGACAGCCAACCCTGAAATTCGCCAAAGGCACGGCCGGCTTCGTAGAACAGCTCCGGCTTTGTGACCTGATCGTAGGCTACCGCGCGGTTGACGTACTCATACACGCGCCAGAAATGCTTGTTGCCGGCGGTGTAATAATACGGTTTCCCGTCATCACCCACCAAAAACGACAACACGCGTCGATGATAACAGCCGTGCGCCGCGAGCAGCTTTTTCTTGATATGCTCAGTCACCTTGAGGATGTTATCCATAACCTCCTCCGGCTTTTTGAACACGAAGGTGTTGATGCGCTGAAACACGTATTCCTTTTGGTCGCCCGCTTCCTGTACGGCCACTAAAAAGGTGCGATTGATATTGCCTGAATGGATCTCCTCTGTATGCGCGATCACACCGGCAATGCCGAAATGATCCGCAATCGGCTGGAAGTCCATGCCATCCCTCTTTTCAAATGTTCGGTATCTATCAGTATAACAGATTCGACGAAAAAGTCAACTGTTTCGTCTTTTTTGTAATGTGCCGGTTATTCCTTATACCCCAGTGTGCCGTTGGCGGAAGCGGTAAGATACGCGTTGATGAACCCATCCAGCTCACCGTCCATGACCGCGTTGATATTCCCCATCTCATAGCCGGTACGGTGATCCTTGGCGAGTGTATACGGCATGAACACATAGGAGCGGATCTGATTGCCCCACGCGATCTGCGCCTGAACGCCCTTGATATCCTCGATGCGATCCAGATGCTCCTGCTCCTTGATCTTCATCAGCTTGGCCTTGAGCATGTTCATCGCCGTGTCGCGGTTCTGGAACTGACTTCGCTCCGTCTGACATGCCACGACGATACCGGTCGGGATATGGGTCAGACGCACCGCAGACGAGGTCTTGTTGATGTGCTGACCGCCCGCGCCGCTGGAACGGAACACGTCCATCTTGATATCTTCGGGACGGATCTCGATATCCACACTGTTGTCAAGCTCCGGAACGACCTCTAAGGCTGAAAACGAGGTGTGCCGACGACCGGCGGCATCAAAAGGAGATACGCGCACCAAACGGTGCACGCCCGCCTCACCCTTCAGGTACCCGTAAGCGTTTTCACCGTTGACCTGAATGCTGGCGCTTTTAAGGCCTGCCTCATCCCCATCTTGATAATCCAATATCTTGTAGGTGAACCCGCGCTTTTCCGCCCAGTGGGTATACATGCGATAGAGCATTTCCGCCCAGTCCTGTGCCTCGGTTCCGCCGGAACCCGCGTGAAAGGTAAGGATTGCGTTGCTCGCATCGTATTCACCGGTCAGCAGAGTCCCCAGTCGCTGGGCTTCCTTTTCGGCTTCGACGTGCTCCACGCCGGCAGTACATTCTTCGAGCAGTGACAGATCCTCTTCCTCATCCGCCAGTTCAATAAGGGTGAGCGTATCGTGATACTCGGTCACCAACCGCTCATACCGTTCGATGGCATCCTTGAGGTTGGCGGCGCGTTGCGTCACCGATTGTGCCTTCTCCATATTATCCCAGAAACCGGGCTCAGCCGCCCGCATGTCCAGCTCGGCAAGTTCCTTTTTCATCGCCGCAAGGCCGATCGCCTCGGACAGCTTTTCGAGCTCCGGCAGATTCCCCTCCAACCGGAGCCGCAGTTCTTCAAATTGCAGCATATGCCAAATCCTTTCTGCAAGTCAGTGTTTCTATTATATGCCACCTCTTGCGGAAAGTAAAGATTTTTTTGAAAAAGGGGTTGACGACAAAACGTTTGGTTGTTATAATTATACAGCGTTTTTCCGCCTTGTGAGGAAAACGCATATCCTTGCCCCTTCCAAAGTGAGGGGGCCATAGACCAAGAGGAGGTGCAACTATGCCCACAGTAAAAGGTTCCTATGAAGCCGTCTTCATTTTCTCCTTGACGTTAGGAGAAGAAGGCGTCCCCGCCATGGTCGAGAAATTCAAGACCCTGATCGCGGAGAATTCGGAGATCGGCGAGATCGACGAATGGGGTAAGCGCCGTTTGGCGTACCCGATCGAAGACGAAACCGAGGGTCACTACGTGCTGTACAATTTCGTCAGCGGCCCCGAGTTTCCGGCAGAGCTGGAGCGTGTCAGCAAGATCACCGAAGGTGTTCTGCGTTCCATGGTCGTCCGCAAGGATAAGTAAGGAGGGTATCACGTGAATTCTGTATGCCTGTTAGGCCGCCTCACCGCGACCCCTGAACAAAAGACCACCACGAACGGCGTGTCCGTGACCAGCTTCACCGTTGCTGTTGACCGCACCTATCAACCGAAGGGTGCGGAGCGCCAAACCGATTTCATCAATTGTGTCGCATGGCGCAACACAGCGGAGTTTATCTGCCGCTACTTCCAAAAAGGTCAGCGCATTGCCCTGCAGGGTTCCCTGCAGAGCCGCTCTTATACCGATAAGAACGGCAACAATCGCACCGTGTTTGAAGTAGTTGTCGATAACGCATTCTTTGCCGAATCCAAGAACGGCGGTGCCGCGGCACCCCGCACGGATTCTCAGATCCCCACCTACAATGAAGCAGCTCCGGCGTTTTCGACCGCCGGCGGCGGCGACTTTGAAGAGATCGTCACCGATGATGACCTGCCGTTCTGAGGACCGCGAACAAGTCTGAATTAAAGGAGGAACAACCCATGGCTGATAAAGTGGAAAAGACGGAAAAGTTTGACCGTCCCCGCGGAGGTATGCGCAAGGGCCGCCGTAAGGTGTGCGCGTTCTGCGTAGACCGTGTGGAGAGCATCGACTATAAAGATGTCGCCCGCCTGCGCCGTTACGTGTCCGAGCGCGCGAAGATCCTGCCCCGTCGTGTAACCGGCACCTGTGCCCGTCATCAGAGAGAGCTGACCGTCGCGATCAAACGCGCCCGTCAGATCGCCCTCATGCCCTTCGTGAGCGACTAATCAAC
>CAZBAO010000024.1:0-17752 GCA_964490085.1 uncultured Eubacteriales bacterium
TTAATAATTACCTATTCTGTCGCGAAAATTTAGTCGATGGCATGTTTAAATACAAAGGTAAAAATATCACTATGCCGCAAGGCATAATATCACTCTGTGCGAAGCACAGAATATCGCTAACATCTTGCGCTCCCCACGGTTTTTATGCTATAATGCGGCCCAAGGCAGCGGTCTGCCCGGTATGCCGTTATGCGATGAAAACTGCCAGAACCGTGAACGTGCGTGCGTCCAATAATTATTCCCCCCTTGGTTCATTTTCATAAATGCGGGCTTATTTTCTGTATCAACGCTCCCGTTGAAGAAAACATTTCCGCGAGCAAAACAAAATAACGAAATAAATTCTGCATTTTAACCGCTCGTATGGTCTACAATTGCATATGAGTGGTGATGAATATGTATGAAACTGCATTTGTCAAAAGGTTGGTTCAACTTCGTATGCAAAAGGGCGTATCCGCCAGAGATATGAGCTTGAGTATCGGCCAATCGGAAACCTATATCAATAAGATCGAAAACGGTGCTGCACTTCCATCCATGAGTGCATTCTTTTACATTTGCGAATATTTCGGCCTAACGCCGGCTGAATTTTTCGATGACAAGGTGGAGGATCCCGTGGCATTGCAGCAGGTCGTTCGTGTTCTCAAAGGGTTGAGTGCAGAGCAGCTTTCACATATTTATTCTATCGTTCAGGACATTAACCACAACTGACGCATCGGAACCCAGCTCAGGCTATTGACTGCGCATAGTGTGACGTTCTGCTAAGGACGTAGTTGGTATTGTTCTGTTAACGCGTTTTCGATGAGATCCCGCAGGTGGATCGGATCCACGCCTTGCCCGTTGCAAGCACGTACGAACCGGTGCGCTTTTTCCTCGTCGAAAAACACATCTGAAAAACAGTCGATGACATTTCCGACGGAATCGATGATCTCCACCCCGTACACCACCCGCTCCGCGCCTTCTTCATCCGGCACAACATTCTGTTGAAGGCGATAAGTACACAACATCACTATTCCTCCTTAATTTCTTGAAGAAAAAAGTCCACGGGAATATCGACACAATTCGAAATGCGCACCAGATTATGTACACTGGGGATGTAGACGCCCCTCTCGATGTTGCTTACGGTATCCTTGCTGATCCCGACCTTGTACGCAAACTCCTCTTGCGATACCTGTAAGACCTTTTTGCGGATATAATATACGTTTAATCCGATATACCGCTCATCTCGTTGTTTCGTCACGATACCACCCGAAACGACAGTATACGGCAGTTGATATACGCATACCACGGAGCATCTTCCGTGTTTATCCGCTTATTTTTTGGGGGGATAGTTTGTAATTTGGAGGGCGTCAGGACAACTTTACGATCTGCGTGTTACGTGTTTTGAACTTGTTTTTTGAAACGAAAGTTTTCAAGAAGCAGTTTTTTTTTATAGAGGGAACAAATTTCGAAAGAGGGGTAAAGCTCATGCTTGCGTTTTATTTGAGTTTGCTGGATGCGGAGGAAGAAAAATCCAAATTTGCGCAATTGTATGAAAAATACGGAAAACTGATGAAGTACGTTGCACGTTGCAGGCTGAACGACGAGTATTTGGCTGAGGATGCGACGCACAACGCCTTTATCAAACTTACTCGCTACCTCAATACCATTGAAGAGGTGGATTGTCACAAAACGAAGCGTTTTGTCGTTCTTGTTATTGAGAGTGTCGTAACGGACATGCTGCGTAAAGATAAGCACTATCCGAAGGACAGCTATGAGGAGCTGGAACTGACCGTCGCCTGCCGCGAGGACGTGCTGGATCGGATAGCTGTACGGGAGCTGATGGAAATGATCGCTCAACTGCCCGAAAACTACCGTGTGGCGCTGGAGCTGCGCGCCTACCACAAATTGGACGAGAAGCAGATCGCCGATCTGTTGGGCATCAGCTACGCCGCCGCCAGAAAGCGGCTGGAACGGGCGAGGGCTCTCCTTTCCCAACAACTAAAGAAACGGGAGGAGGCTTGTCTTTGTGAAGAAGAACCTGTATAAACACCCCAAGCTGTACGAAGCCTTCGACCTGCACTGTCAGCAGTGGTGTGAGGAGCTTCCCACGGATGAGGAATTGGCGGATATCACGTTTTCGCCCACCCTGCAAGAGAAAATGCGTCGGCTTTTGCGACGGCAACGGTGCGGCTTCTACGTGCTGTTCGGCACGGCGGGGCGGCGCGTGGCATCGGTGCTGGTGATGCTTTTGGTGAGTATGACCATCGCCACCGTGAGCGTGAAGGCACTGCGCGAGCCGGTGGTGCGGTTTATCACCGAGGTGTTTGAGACCTTCACCAGCATCCTGTTTGTGAATGACGAGCCGACTCCGGCAGACGTGCAGTTGGAGGCGGTGATGCCCGCCTATATCCCCGAAGGGTATGTGGTGGAACGGCAAAAAGGCGATAATATAACGGTACACAGAGTTTCGTATTACAATGCGGACACGGAAACCAGATTACTGTATACACAGCGTAGGGATACGGTAGGTGTTTTAACGGCTAATACGGAGGAGATCGTTTATCATTCCGTTGTCATAAACGGAATGGAAGGTATTGCGTATTCTCAAAAGGCTTCTACGGCGGTTATGTTTGTGTGCGGCGGGTATACGTTTACGGTAAGGGGTCCACTTGCCGAAGAGGAGCTGCTGCGTATCGCGGCGTCCATCCCCGCGAATTAAAAATTTTCAAAAAATTTGTCACAAAGCATCCCTTTTTGTCGTTATAGTGGGTGTGAGCGGTTTACACTGCTCAAATTATAGCGACTGCGAAAGGGATGTTTTGTAATGTCTGGAAAAGTTAAAACCGTGATCTGCCTGCTGATGAGCCTGCTTTTGATGTTCCCGCTGAATGCTTTTGCGGGTGCCGCCGCGACTGCGGAGGAGCAAGTTCAGCCCTACTACAGCTATACCGATATGACGTATGTTTCTATGATAGTATCCAGCGATGGCGCTGCCACCTGCTTGGCGGACGTGGAGGGGTACGACGGGCTCACCACCAAGATCTATATCAAGATGACGCTGCAGAAATACACGGTCCTGTGGTGGAGCAAGGTGGAGACGTGGGAAATCACCATTCACGATTTCTATGGATATCTCAGCCGAACGACGCAGGTGGGGAGCGGCACCTACCGGGTGAAGGCGGAATTCACCGTGTACAGCGGCAGCAGCAGCGAGGATATCACCAGCTACAGTCAGGAATATAAGTTCACCAAATCCTGACGTTCTCAAGCACAGGATACCGACCGGAGAAAGGCTCCTCCGGTCGGCATCCGACAGGCAGGCGAAACACCTCCGCTGATCGATGGCACCGGTCGGCGGAGGGTCGTTTTGAAAACGGAACGTGTTCCGTCGCAGTATACGATCTCACACTATGTTAACGGGAGGTCAAACTATGCCGGAGAATGCCGTGTTAGCCAAAAATCTGAAAGAGATCCGCAAACAACTGCACGAGTCACAGATGGAATTTGCCGCACACTGCGGCATCAGCACCGAAGAGCTCAGCCTGCTGGAGCGTGAACGGAGCAATCCGCAGTTGAGCACGATTCAAAAGGTGGCCGCCTATACCGACCGTACGGTCGCGAACCTACTTCAAACAGAATAAGTAACGGTGCGCACGCGGCGCATACACAAAGGTCCGATACGGAGCAGCACGTAGGCTGTAAGGGAGTATCGGATATTTTTTTGGAATGCGCGGCTTGTGCATTCCTTGTGTTATTGTGTCAATGGGGTCATGTATTTTTCGGCGTGTGCAGCTTCGGTCGCACACACTTTTTTGAGGCGAGAAAAAGTCCTGTTCGAAAGAACAGGACTTTTTGAAATGGAATGCAGTTTATCTGCAAAAATCATCCAATCTGCGTAATGACAAGGTGTGCCGAAACCGGACGAGTTCCTCCGGCAAGCGGTGTGATGGTTAGTGCGGTTGAATTACCGGCAGGATTTCGAACGGTCAGAATAGAGTTGATAACGTTAGTTGTTACGATAGCCATGCCTACAATTTGTGAGGCACCGGTGGCTCTGCCAACTACAGTGTATGCTAAATCCCCTCCATTCAGGGTCAATATCAACTGGCCTGCCTCATCCACACTCACCTCAAACAGCACCTGATAGGTCCCGATCTGCGCCAGATTAAATGAATCCGGTCCGGTTCTGGAAATATCAGATCCGCTATTGGGGCCATCTTGAGGGAAACTGACGTCTGTTCCGGGCGCTACCGTTGCCGCATTATCGGGTGGCATCAGTGCATAAAAATCTGCATAGTTAAGCACACCGCCGGCAGGACCTTGGGGGCCGGTAGGACCGGCTTCACCTGCGGGACCTTGGGGGCCGGTAGGACCGGCTTCACCCGCGGGACCTTGGGGGCCGATAGGACCGGTTTCACCCGCGGGACCTTGGGGGCCGATAGGACCGGTTTCACCCGCGGGGCCTTGGGGGCCGATAGGACCGGTTTCGCCGGCAGGACCTTGCGGGCCGATAGGACCGGTTTCACCCGCGGGACCTTGGGGGCCGGTAGGACCGGTTTCGCCGGCAGGACCTTGCGGGCCGATAGGACCGGCTTCACCCGCGGGACCTTGGGGGCCGATAGGACCGGCTTCACCGGCAGGGCCTTGAGGGCCGATAGGACCGGTTTCACCCGCAGGACCTTGAGGGCCGATAGGACCGGTTTCACCCGCGGGACCTTGGGGGCCGATAGGACCGGTTTCACCCGCGGGGCCTTGGGGGCCGATAGGACCGGCTTCACCCGCGGGACCTTGAGGTCCTCTTGGACCGGCTGGGCCTTGGGGTCCGGGCGGGCATTTCGAGCAATCACAGTCACAGGAGCATTTGTCAATGCAAGAATCTTTTTGACAACCACAGTCGCAAGCTCGTTCATTGTCGTCACAATCTTTCTGACGGCTGTTTCTGTGATCGTTCTCGTGACAGTTATTGTTGTCATTATAAAAATTCCATCTGCTCATCATCTTCACCTCCTTAAAAGTCATGTGTTATATAATATGCTGTGCCATAATGGTGTGGCACTCAAAGATTGTAATTATCTATTCGAATTAGGGTTGCATTTTCTGGTATAAGGCAGTATAATGCCTGTGGGATCGCGGGTTGAGTGATATGAGTAAATCGGAAACCAAAAAGGCCGTAACCGTAGCGGTTTACGTAGTCCTGAGTGCTATGGAAAAGAAAAAGGCACTTTCCTATCAGAGCACAAAAGGACAGGGCCTATCTTCCGTTTTGGCGGTTTTCAAAATTGAAAAATTTATCTTCTATATGGTGATCGCCTGTCTTGTTGAGATCGGCGCGGCATCAATATCCTTCTGGATACCCACTTTTGGGTCTGTCTTGTTTTACTGCTTTTAGCGCTTATGGCAATGAGTTGCTCCTCGTCGCTGCTTTGGAGTATTTATATACCCGGACTCGGAAAAACGGGAAAGGTATCAAGCGTAAACGGTGTTCTTGACTGTACCGGATATATTGCCGCCGCTGCCGCGAATATGCTTTTTGTCGGCATTATGGGAAGCGTCGGCTGGAATGCTGTTTTTGTTTTGTGGTCTGCAATCGGAATGATCGGAGTCGTTTCAACATTTTTTGCAGGCAAAAAGGAAAAGGGATAATTCTTTGGAAAATCAGGTCTTGCACCGGCTTTTCAACTAAATCTGTCGGTGACGGGTGTAGGGTTATGGGGTAATCTCATTTTAGAAATAAATTTATAAATTATAAGACTTTGACAAATACTGCAATATATGATATTTCGAACAGCGATTTGAGGGTCTTGTAAAAACGGTTTTGATTGTGGAGGCCTGTATGTTGGCAGTTTTAGCGTTTGTTCCCATTCTCGTAACGTTGGTGTTAATGTTGTGTTTTAACCGGCCCGCAAAATGGAGCTTGTTGGTTTCGTTGTGTGTGGCGTTTGTGTTCGGGCTTGTGTTTTGGAGCATTCCGTTCACCGAGTTGCTCGCAAACGTGGTATACGGAATGCTGAACTCTGTTGAGGTCTTGATCATTATTACCGGAGCGATTCTGGTTATGAACACCTTAAAGGCTTCCGGTGCTACAGCGGCGATCAATCAGGGCTTTATGAACATTTCTCCGGATAAACGCGTACAGGCTTGTATTATCGGTTTTTCGTTTTGTTCATTTATCGAGGCGGCCGCCGGCTTCGGTACTCCTGCCGCGCTGGCGGGGCCGTTGCTGGTATGCTTGGGTTTCCCGCCCATGGCGGCGGCGATGATCACGTTGATCTTTGACTCGGCGGCTGTTTCCTTTGGCGCGGTGGGCACGCCCGTCACTTCCGCTTTGAACATTTTGGGATTGACCGATAACGAAGCGTTCGTTTCGGGAATTTCGTTTTGGACGGCACTGCCGCACGCGGTGGTTAGCGTCATATTGCCGCTCTTGGTTTTGATGATGACCACAAAGCTTTTCGGCAAGGAAAGATCATTCAAGCCCGCCTTGGAGGCGGCACCGTTTGCACTGTTCACCGGCCTTTCCTTTGCGCTGCCGCTCCTTTTGGTTTCAATATTTATCGGATATGAATTTGCCTCCCTTTTAGCGGCGCTGTTTTCAATTGCGGTTACCGTGCTGGCGGCGAAATTAAATTTCTTACTTCCTAAAAAAACGTGGGATTTCGGAGATCCCACCGAATGGAATAAGGAGTGGTTGGCGACCGCAAAGGTCACGCCCGTTGCGGAGTCCAGGATGCCGCTTCTCAAAGCGTGGTTGCCGTATTTAATGATTTCAGTGATCCTGGTGATTACCCGTATCCCGCAGTTAGGTATCAAGTCATTGCTGACCGGAGGAGTGCCTTTTGTCGTTACCGTAAACAATTTATTTGGGTTTGAAAATCTGGACTGGAGCTTAAGATGGGCGTATCTTCCCGGCACGTTTTTTATACTGGTGGCGCTTATTACCAACGTGATTCATAAGATGAGCCGTGAGAAAGTAAAACAGGCGTGGAAGGATACTGCCGTACAGGTTTCGGGTGCCGCGCTGGCGCTGTTGTTCGGGCTTGCCTTGGTTGAGGTCATGAAGTATAAGAATACAGACGGCATCAGTATGATGGATGAAATGGCGAACGCGCTCGCGATGGTCGGCAGGGAGCTGTATATACTGATCTCTCCGTTTATCGGTGTGTTAGGTGCGTTTGTTTCGGGTTCGGCTACCGTTTCGATGAATCTGTTTTCCAATCTGCAGTATAACGCGGCGACCGTGTTGGAGTTGCCGACGGTGTATATTATTTCGATGCAGTGCGTAGGCGGAGCGGTAGGCAATATGGTTTGTATTAACAACGCGGTTGCGGCAAGCGCCACGATCGGCATTGCCGGTAAAGAGGGGAAGCTCATTAAAACCAACGTCATTCCGATGGTGATCTACACGCTGATAACCGTAGCCATTTTTTATATAGTCATTGCCGTTTCTCCTTGAAATGCCTTTAGAACCGTGATATAATTCCCACATGAGGTGATCCGTTATGGCTGACTATATGGTTGAAATTTATCCCAAGGTGTTCAAAGCTAACACGCGGCAGACCGTACGTTTCAAAATGCTCAAGGACATTCCCAACGACGACCTCTTAGCGATAAGAATTATCCCAATGGAAAAGCATACCGTTCTGCACACACCGCAATGTCGTATCAATGAAGAAAGACGGTACAGTCCTGTGGAGCTGAAAAGCTGCGGGGACGGGTTGTATTCGGCGGAGTATGACTTTACGGTCGAGCAGGAATACAACGTGAGGATCTACTATGACGATCAGCTGATCGCCTATGGACGGTTATACGCGCTTCAGGAGGATCTGGCCGCCTTAAAGCCGCTTAAAGGTGACACGCATCTGCACACCTGCCGCTCGGACGGAAAGGGTACACCGTTTGAGGTGTCTTGCGATTACCGTGCGGCCGGGTATGATTTTATTGCGATCACCGACCATCATAAATTTGCACCGTCCTTGGAAGCACAGGCGGAAGTGAAAGAGCTGACCGATCAGTTCTGTGTGTTCCGCGGCGAAGAGGTGCACAACAAGTCGATGGGGTACTTTCACATTGTGAATTTCAACGGCAAAAGCAGTGTGAACGATATTATCGAAACCGACGATGAATACGTCGACGGCGAAGTACAGAAGATCTTGGATACGCACGATTTCGCCGGCATTTCCGACCGGAGAAATATCGCGTACCGTATGTTCGTTGCCGACCACATCCACAAAGCGGGCGGTTTGGCGATCATGGCGCATCCGTTTTGCAATACCTATGGCGAATACAATATGCAGACCGAGGAATTTGTCCATCATTGGCAGCACGGCCATTTTGACGCCTTAGAGGTTATCGCCGGCTGTGACAGTGTGGGACACGGTAACAACCTGCAGGAGCTGTTGAGGTGCGATATGATAGCGGAAGGCTATAGGATCCCCGTCGTCGGTGCATCCGATGCGCACTCGACACAGCCGATTCTGCCGAATGGCGCTTCCTCCCGATTTAACGAGCAGTTTACGCTGGTCTTTGCCAAAGATTTTGAGGAGATCCCCGCGGCGATCAAGGCGGAACGCTCGGTTGCCATTGACCGTCGGGATGATACCAATTTCCGCGCGATCGGTCAATTCCGTTATGCGAAATACGCGCGTTTCCTGATGGGGAATTATTATCCGCCGTATGCGGCCCTTTGCGAGGAGCACGCAAAAGCGCTGTCTGAAAAGGACGCTGAACAAATAGCGAAGGCCGAAAAGCAAATAGACGAATTCAAAAACAGATTTTACGCGTTTTAATGTATCGCCGCAGGCGCTTGGGAAATGCTAAGCCTTGAGGTGAGAGGAAATGGCAAGGTCGAAAAAACAGCCGCGGCAAGCATCACCGACGGAACCGGTATACCGCGCGACAGCGGAAAAGCCGATCGCAAAGGCCTACCCGACCATCGATAACGATCTGGCGCGTGACAATCTGGAAAACGATCTGACAGCAGCAGATCTACAGGATCTGTAAAAGAGCCGCGTTGCGGCTCTTTTTTCTTGTCTTTTCAGAAATATATGGTATACTTAAATTCATAAAGAGAATGTCCTTAAAACAGGAGGTAATCGTATGAGCGAGTATTTACAAGCGAAAGCGGTATACGCCAAGCACGGCATTGACACCGATGCGGCAATCGAAACGTTAAAAAGCGTACCGGTAGCCTTGCATTGCTGGCAGGGTGACGACGTGCGCGGCTTCGATCAAAAGAGCGACGGCCCGCTGACCGGTGGTATTCAGACGACCGGCAACTATCCGGGCAGAGCACGCACGCCGGAAGAATTGATGGCGGACATCGATATGGTATTGAAGCTCTGTCCCGGCACGAAGAAGATGAACCTGCATGCCTGCTATGCTGTTTTTGACGAAGAAAACGGCGGCTGGGTGGATCGTGACAGAATTGAACCTAAGCATTTTAAAAAGTGGGTGGATTTCTGCAAGGCACGCGGGCTCGGCTGTGATTTTAATCCCACCTTTTTCTCGCATCCCATGTGTGATCCGCTTACCCTCGCCAGTCCCAATGAGGAAACTCGTGAGTTTTGGATCGAACACGGCAAAGCGTGTATCCGCATTTCGCAGTATTTGGCGGAAGAGCTCGGACAGCCCTGTGTGATGAATATCTGGACCGGTGACGGCTTCAAGGATATCCCCGCTGACCGTATGGGCCCGCGTATGCGCTACAAGGAATCCATCGATGCCATCCTGTCCGAGCCGTTTGATTTTGATATGGTGAAGCCTTGCGTCGAATCCAAGGTGTTCGGTATCGGTGTTGAAGCGTACACCGTGGGCAGTGCGGAATTTTCGCTCGGCTATGCGGCTGCAAATAAGGATAAGTGCATTCCGCTGATGGACAACGGACACTATCATCCCACCGAAGTGGTGTCGGATAAAATTCCGGCGCTCTTGACCTTCTTCCCGGAGATTGCCTTGCACGTGACCCGTCCCATCCGTTGGGACAGTGACCACGTCGTGCTGCTCGACGATGAGACCCGTGAGATCTGCAAGGAGATCGTGCGCTGCGGCGGCTTGGACGGCCGTGTTAAGATCGCGTTGGATTACTTTGATGCGTCGATCAACCGTATCGTTGCATGGACGGTCGGCTTCCGCAATGTTCAAAAAGCGCTTCTTATGGCATTGCTGACGCCTACGCAGTTAAAAGCTTTGCAGGATGACGATAACTGGACGGAATTGATGGTGCGTCAGGAGGAACTCAAGACCCTGCCGTTTGGTGCTGTGTGGGCACAGTATTGTGAAAGCTGCGGCGCTCCCGCGGACGGCGAGTGGTTCGCGGCTGCCAAGGCTTATGAAACGGACGTTTTGAGTAAACGCTGATATTTATAAAAAAGACGTGCTGCAGCACGTCTTTTTTTGTTGTCTTTTATAGTGGAGTGTGCTATAATCCAACAAGATAAAGATTTTGCGTATACAGGTGTCTGTCTTATGTTCAAAAAACTTTTTGCACCGACTGATATGACGGTCGGTTCCGTCTGGAAAAGTATCGTGATGTTTACCCTGCCGATGCTCATCGGTAACATTGCACAGCAGTTTTACAGCACGGTGGATACCATCGTGGTGGGGCAATACGCTTCAAACGGCGATAATGCTATTGCGGCGGTGGGCAGTGCCTTGCCGATCCTCAATATGCTGCTTGTGCTGTTTATCGGCATTTCAGCGGGCGCCAGCGTGATGGTGTCGCAGTATTTCGGAGCGCGTAAGCGCGAGGAATTGTCCTACACGGTGGGAAACTGTATTACGGTGACCGCCATCGCCTGCGTGGGGTTGATCGCAATCGCCGCTCCGCTGATCCGACCGGTTTTGGTGCTGCTCAACACGCCTGCCACCATTTTGGACGGTTGTTATGACTATCTGATGATCTCGCTGATCGGTATGGCGGGCATGGCGTATTATAACATATTAAGCGGCATCCTCCGCGGCTTGGGCGACTCGGTATCGGCACTGATATATTTGTTGATCGCCACGGTCATCAACATCGTGCTGGATATTTATTTTGTGGCTTCCCTGCATATGGACGTGGCGGGCGTGGCGCTGGCCACCGTGATCGCACAATTTATTTCGTCGGCTCTGTGTCTTGTAAAGCTTGCACGTATGCGGGAGCATTTCGACTTCGGCTGGCAGTACATGAAACCGGTCTCCCAGTATATCAAAACGCTTGTCAAGCTGGGCTTGCCCTCCGGTGCCACACAGGCGATCTTTTCCTCTGCCATGATCGTGGTGCAGTCGCTCACCAACTGCTTCGGTGAGCAGTTTATTGCCGCCAATGTGGTTATCATGCGTGTAGACGGCTTTGCGATGATGCCGAACTTCTCGTTCGGTACGGCTCTCACCACTTTTGCGGGCCAGAATGTCGGCGCCGGTAAATATGATCGCGTGTCCAAAGGCGCTCTGCAGGGAACCTTGTTGGCGGTTGGTTGTTCCACGGCTATCACGGCTGCGATCCTGCTGTTCGGTAAATCCTTGATGGGCGTTTTTACCGATACGGCTTCGCTTGTGGATATGAGCTATTACTTGATGAAGATACTGGCGGTGGGATATATCGCGGTCGCCGTCACACAAAGCCTGTCGGGCATCATGCGCGGCGCGGGGGATACGATGACGCCTATGTGGATCTCGCTGATGACAACGGTGCTGATCCGTGTTCCGTTGGCCTACGGGATCTCGTTCCTTACCCGTACGGCTGAGCTGCCGTTCGGCCGCTGCGAATGTATTCAGATCTCGCTGTTGTCCTCGTGGGTGCTCGGAGCGGTACTGACTGTCATTTTTTATCGTTTCGGCAAGTGGAAAAATAAAAAAGTTGCGTAACCTCTTGCGGTGTCGTCGAAAATCGTGTAAAATATAAAAAAAGAGCTTTTAAGGGGGAACCGTAATGCCGACATTACACACGATGAAATACGCCACGAAACGCAACAATTTGTTCCTGCGTGTGGCAATGGGTCACTTTGCCACCGGTAACTGCCACAGCAATTACTACATTGACGTGGTCGCGCAGAAAGCTCGTATGTCCGAAGCACGCGCCGTGGCCGAGGAACTCAGCACCTATTACTACGCCGACACGGTGGTGGATACCATTCTGTGTCTGGACGGTACAGAGGTCATCGGAGCTTGTCTTGCAGACTGCTTGTCTAAAGCGGATATCATCAACATGAATGCTCACAAATCCATTTATGTTGTCACCCCTGAAACTGTCGGCGGAAATCAACTGATGTTCCGCGATAACATCGTGCCGATGATCGCCGGTAAGCACGTGATGATCTTAGCGGTCTCGGTCGCCTCCGGTAAAACGGTGGAGGCCGCGATCGACGCAGTGCAGTATTACGGCGGCACGGTATCCGGTGTTTCGGCGATCTTCTCTACTGCCAAGGAATGCGGAGGGTTTCCGGTACGCTCGGTATTCGATCCGAACGACCTGCCGGACTATCAAAGCTACCCCTCGCACGAATGCCCGCTGTGCAAGGCAGGTAAAAAAGTGGATGCCCTGGTCAACTGCCACGGATTCTCAAAACTGTAATTTTACAAAACAGGACAGCCGATCGGCTGTCCTGTTTTTGCATACTATGCGCTGTCTGTCGCATCCTATTTCGTAGGAGGGATAGTATGTGTACAGCGATCACCTATCAGACTAACGACTTTTATTTCGGTAGGACGTTGGATTACGAAATATCGTTTGGCGAAACGGTAACGGTTACGCCGCGCCGGTTTCCGTTGGCGTTTCGTCACGGCGGAGAGTGGGAGCTCCACTATTCTATGATCGGAATGGCTCACGCGGCGGAGGGGTATCCCTTGTACTATGATGCTGTCAACGAAAAAGGGCTCTGTATGGCGGGCTTGAATTTTGTCGGCAATGCCTGCTATGCGGATCCTGTCCCCGACAAGGACAATATTGCTCAATTTGAGCTGATCCCGTGGCTGCTTGGACAGTGTGCCACGGTGGATGAGGTGCGTGGAAAAACAAAAACTCTCAATCTCGTCGGGACACCGTTCAACGCACAGCTTCCCACGGCGCATCTGCACTGGCTGATCGCGGACAAAACCGAGGCGATCGTGCTGGAATCGGTGAAAGAGGGGCTGCGGATATACGACAATACGGTCGGTGTGCTGACCAACAACCCGCCGTTTGAGGAGCAGTTGCACGAGCTCCGACGCTACGCCCGCCTTTCCGCAAAAGAGCCTGCTTATACCGGCGATCCCCGCGCGTATAGTCGAGGTAGGGGAGCAGTGGGCTTGCCGGGCGATCTGTCGTCACAGTCGCGGTTTGTGCGTGCGGTATTCACCAGGCAACATTCGGTATCGGGAACTGCCGAAGCGGAAAGCGTCAGCCAGTTTTTTCATATACTGGGCACGGTCGAGCAAACGCGCGGCTGCTGTGAACTCGAAAACGGTGAATACGAGATCACCCGATATACTTCCTGCTGTAACGCTGATAAAGGCGTCTATTATTATACGACCTACGGCAATCGGAGCATTACGGCGGTGGATATGCACTGTGAGGATTTCGACGGCGCCCGCTTGGTCTCGTATCCGCTTATCACCGCAGAGCAGATCAAACGGCAAAACGAAATGTCGAATTAGGTCGTTTCCTTTATTGACAAACGTCGCGGCAGTGCTATAATAGTGTGCGGTTGGGGAGAGGTGTATACGATGAAGGAATTTTATTTACAACCGAAATTGATTTCAGCACTGAAGGGTTATACCAAACAACAGTTGGTCAACGATATTGTTGCGGGCATTATCGTCGCGATCATCGCTTTGCCGCTGTCGATCGCCTTGGCACTGGCGTCCGGCGTGGAACCGGCTTGCGGCGTGTATACCGCGATCGCCGCGGGGGTTGTGGTGTCATTGCTCGGCGGTAGCCGCGTCCAGATCGCCGGCCCGACTGCGGCGTTTGCCACCATCGTGGCGGGCGTGGTCTCCACGCAAGGAATGGACGGCTTGTTCCTTGCTACGGTAATGGCGGGCATTTTGCTGCTGTTGATGGGTGTCTGTAAGCTTGGCACCTTTATTAAATATATGCCGCATACGATAACGGTCGGCTTTACCGGCGGTATTGCCGTGACCATCCTGCTTGGTCAGATCAAGGATTTTTTCGGCTTGACCTATGCGGACGGTGTTCGCCCGATCGAAACGCTGGAAAAAGTGGAAGCCAATCTGGAGGCTGTTACCACCTTCAGTCCGTGGGCACTGCTCATCGGCGTTATCAGCTTGGCGATCTTGATCGTGTATCCCAAATTTGAAAAACGCGTTCCCCCGTCGCTGATCGCGGTGGTGGTCAGCGCGTTGCTGGTGGCGCTCATTCCCGAGCTCGGTGAGAATGTGTATACCATCGGTGATCTGTATACGATTCCCACCGGACTCCCGAAGGTGGAGCTTGCCGGTATGGATCTCAGCGTAGATAAGATCGTGGCGGTCATCCCGAACGCCATTACCATCGCGGTGCTTGCCGCTGTTGAATCGTTGCTATCCTGCGTGGTGGCGGATACGATGGTGAATTCTAAGCACAATCCCAATGCGGAATTGGTTGCACAGGGCTTTGGCAATATTGCTTCGGTGTTTTTTGGCGGGATTCCCGCCACCGGCGCGATCGCCAGAACCTCCGCTAATGCCAAAAACGGCGGCAGAACGCCGGTTGCCGGTATGGTTCATGCGATCGTACTGTTGCTTGTCCTCTTGTTCTTGATGCCGTATGCGGCGTTGATCCCGATGCCTACCATCGCGGCGATCCTCTTTATGGTCGCGTATAACATGAGCGAGTGGCGCGAATTCGTACATATCATCAAGCAAAAAAAGTGGACGGATATTGCCGTACTGCTTGTCACCTTCGCTTTGACCGTCATCTTCGATCTGGTGGTCGCCATTGTTGTCGGTCTTATTCTGCACCTGGTATTTTTGCTTGTCAAAAAGCTGTGTGCGAAGTAAACGAGTGATAAAAATGATGAAAAAGCGGTTTGTCAAGCCTTGCGAAAAAAGACAGGACAAACCGCTTTTTATGTTGCTTTTTATTGCTTTTCGTGATATACTAACCCTATATATAAGAAGCAAAAGTCAGCGCAAGTCATTTGCTGTCGAAATTGGTTGGTAAAGGAGGCGAGCAAGATGGAAAGCAAACCGTTCCTAAGTGTTATTATGCCTGTATACAATGCGCAGCAATATGTTGAACAAGCTGTTTTGAGTGTGCTTTCGCAGACGTTTAAAGATTTAGAAATCATCTGTGTCAACGATGCTTCGCGCGATGACAGCCTTTCTGTACTTTTGAATTTACAAAACTCCGACCCCCGCGTAAAAGTAATCGATTCTCCGGAAAATGTGGGAGCCGGTGGCGCACGCAATTTAGGGTTGGATGCAGCGAGTGGAACGTATATCACGTTTATAGATGCGGATGATGCTATCGAGCCGGATCTATATGAGCGCGCAGCGGATCTGGCGAAGAGCAGCGGCGCGGATGGAGTGGTATGGGGGTTGATCGAAGAACACTATGATGTGAAGGATAGGCTTGTTCGCACGGTGCCAATCGTTCCCAAAGCGCTTATGGTTGAGGATCCCTCCGAGCTTACAGCCGTGATTCTTAAGCTGGAAGAGGATACCTTATTTGGGTATCAGTGGAATTCACTGTATCGTGCTGATGTTATTCACAAACACAAAATTCGGTTTGAAAAGTCTTTGTTTTACGAGGATTATTTTTTCAATCTCGAATTTGCCAAGCATATGCGTTCTTTGGCGACCATGGATTTTGCGGGGTATCATTATTTTAAGCGCGTAAATGGTAGCATTACGCATCAATTCACCAAGGATTATTTTGAATTGAGTTATCGTCGTGTGGAAAGTATGTATACGTTTTGCTGTGATCGGCAATATGATGATGCGCAGGTGTATACCGTTTTGGCGAATAAGCTGTTGCGGTATACCTTATCGGCTTTAGCTCGCAATCACAACCCGCTTGCTGAAATGAAATGGAAACAGCAAAAAGAATGGGCACAGGCAAAAGTGCAACAACCTTTATATGGGATTCTGCTCAAAAAAGCACACATATCCAATCCGATTTTCTTGATTTTAAAATTTCTTATCACACACAAATCCTTCGCTTCGATGGTTTTAATGGGAAAACTTGTGTATGGGGTCATGAGGTGAAACATAGTGGACTTAAAACTTAAAAAAACAACAACCAGTATGCCAAAATGTGACTTTCCGCTGTTGATTTTGATTTTCTTTATGTTGTTTGCACCTCCTATCATACCGGAAATCAATACGGCTATGCTGGCGGCAATAGTGGTCGGTGTTGTGTTGCTGGTTCGGCACAGAAAAGAGATCATCCCCGTTTTTAAGGAGAGCGGGATGATGATGTTTACAGCCATCATGATCCTCTTTTTTGTATATTTGGCGATCACGACGCTTGTGAATTTTGGGCTTGGTGAGCGGGTACAGCTGATGCATTACGTCACTCTTTGGTATCGCTTCTTTTTGATCGTGCCGGTACTGCTGATTTGCTGCCTGTATATCTGTATTCGAGGCAAACGGTGCTGCTATTCACCGTACGATCTGGGAATGCAATTTGTGTATGCCGCTATGATACAATTTGTTTTGGCGCTTGTTGCCCTTATGATTCCTGCGGTAAAGGATTGGTTTGTCGATGTTATTTATGCCAACACGGGTGCTTACTATCTCGGAATAGAATGGCTGATGTTGCGCCGTGGATTCGGTTTTTCCAACTCCTTTGTGGATTCGTTTGGCTTAGGCATGGGCATTATTGCGGCATTGCCTCTTTTCTTTATACAGAAACGCAGGCTTAAGATCGTGTACTTCATTCCTTGTGTGATATTTATATCATTGGTGAACGTGCGCACAGGCTTAATCGTGGGTGCGCTTGGGTTGGTGTTTGCTCTACCCGTTATTATCAAAACTCTGCTACAAGAAAAGCTTCGCTTGATTCTTGCTGCTGCAGGTGCTCTTGCGGTATTAGTAGGTTTTTTTGCCTTGGTACAAGTGCGTAATCCCGTTACGATCTCTTGGATACTGGGCGATATTGCTTCTTTCACTGAACAACAACCTCAACAACCGTCTTCACCCGAGGATTCCTCCGTGGATACGCCCGAAACGCCCGAAGAGGATCCGGCAACGCAGGAACCCACTTTTGACGAGCCCATAAACTCAACCGCTGACAATCTTTTCAGCAATGATTTTTGGAATTTCCCCTCGGGCACTTCCCTGATTTTTGGCACGGGACATACCATTTATGAGGCGGAAGGGTATGCCCATTCGGATATCGGGTATGTGAATGATTTGTGGATGTCCGGAATTGTTGGATCCCTCTTGCTGTATGCAGCGTTTGCTTTTGTTTTGTGGGGTGCCTTCAAGGGCAGCCCGACAAACATTAAGTGCCTGATTCTTTTCTTCGCAATGAGTATTTTGATCTTCCAAGTGAAGGCGAATGCATTTATGTTCAATGCCGGATTAAACACCATTTTGCCACTTTGCTTTTTTGTCCGTATGTACAACGCTTATCAAAAGGAAGAAACGCTATGAGCTTGGTTTCGATTATCGTTCCGATATACAATGTGTCGCCGTATATTGAAAAATGCGTTACCAGCTTGCTCGAGCAAACCCACAAGGAATTGGAGATCATTTTGGTGGATGACGGATCACCTGACGATTGCCCATCGATCTGCGATGCTTTTGCCGCACAAGATCCCCGAGTGCGTGTTATTCATCAAAAAAATGGTGGTTTATCTGCCGCACGCAACGC
>CAZBAO010000025.1:0-17734 GCA_964490085.1 uncultured Eubacteriales bacterium
AGGCGTCGATGACCATCACGGCGGAATCCGCCGCCATCAGCGTGCGATAGGTGTCTTCCGAGAAATCCTGGTGACCCGGCGTATCCAGAATATTGATGCAATAGCCGTCATACTCGAACTGCAACACGGAAGAGGTAACGGATATACCGCGCTGCTTCTCGATCTCCATCCAATCGGAGACCGCGTGCTTCATCGATTTTTTACCCTTGACCATACCGGCAGAGGCAATCGCACCGCCGTACAGCAAAAACTTTTCGGTTAAGGTCGTTTTACCGGCGTCCGGATGCGAAATGATCGCAAAGGTACGCCGTTTTTCGATGTCTTTCGTAAACTGTGCCACAAAGATATCCTCCGTCAAAAACAATTACCATATATTTTATCGTTTTTTTGCGAAATAATCAAGCCTTTTTCGGACGGCTTGCGTTAAAGCAGCCTCATCATTCACAAGGCGCTGCTCCATGACCTCATCCAACAGCCACTGCAGGCATTCACCGATGGCTTTGCCTTGCGGAATACCGAGCGTTAACAGATCCCGTCCGTTGACGGCGAGATCCCTCAGTGAAAAGCAAGCCCGCTCTGCCAACAGACGATCGATCCGCTCGTTCACGTCGGCAAGCTCCGCAAAGCGTCCGTCCATCAGCGCCGCGGCATGTGCCATCGCATCCGCCCGTTTGAGCGCTAACAGCCGGCGAAGCCGCGGTACACCCAGTCGGTTCATCCATCGCCGCACCGCTTTATCGGTACGTTCGATCGGCATATCGTGATAACGGATCAGCAAGCAGACCTCCTCCGTGGTTTTCCTGTCAAAGCGGAGTCGTTCAAGGACCTCCCGTGCCATACGCTCTCCGATCTCCGCGTGACCGTAGAAATGGCCGTTCCCCTTTTCGTCAAGCGAAAAGCAATACGGTTTCCCGATGTCGTGCAGGAGCGCCGCCAACCTCACGGTGAGATCCGGCTCGGCATGCTCAACAGCAGTAAGAATATGCATCAGAACGTCTAAGTGATGATAACGGCTGTGCTGATCGATCCCCTGTGCCGCTTTCAGCTCCGGCAGGATCGGAAACAGCACCGGATACAGCGTTGAAAGGACAGCGCCGATATGCTCACCCGTCAACATTCGTTTGAGCTCTTCCCATACGCGTTCAGCTGCAATTTCCGTTAACAGCGGCGCACAGGCGAGCAGCCCGTTTTTCGTTTTTTCCTCAATGTCAAAGCCATATACCGACGCAAAGCGCATGGCGCGTAAAACACGCAGGGCATCTTCCTCAAACCGTTTTTGCGGATCTCCCACGGCGCGCAACAACTGCCGTTCGGCATCTGCCGCACCGCCGAACGGATCGACCAGACCACGCACCGGATGATACGCCATGGCGTTGACCGTAAAATCGCGGCGACTGAGGTCTTGCTCAATGTGCTGTACGAACTGCACGGTATCCGGATGCCGATGGTCGCGGTAATCCGCCTCGATCCGATACGTGGTGATCTCCAAAGGATGAGAATCAATGAGCACGGTAACTGTGCCGTGTAGGATGCCGGTGTGAATCACCGTTTTGGTAGAAAAGACCTCCGAGACCTGTTCCGGTAAAGCGGACGTGCAAATATCAAAATCATGCGGAGTCCAGCCGAGGAGACTGTCGCGCACACAGCCGCCTACGACGTATGCCTCAAAACCGGCGCTTTCCAGACACGTCAGTGTGTCGGCTACATACGGCGGAATATGCACGGGCTTCTCCTCCTCTCCTTTTCTCCCAGTATATCACCGCGAAAACCTTCTGTAAAGTACGAAACGATTGACAACCCGTCGACAAGTATTGTATTATAGGCAAGTATAGTATTGGAATAGGAATGGGTGATTGGTATCATGCAACACAATTCAATCGGCACCAAGCGTGCGACTGCTTTTGGGCGTTTCATCGGTCGCTTTTTTGCCTTTATCGGAACAACTGTGTTAGCTCTGCTGATCGTTGCGGTCGGATTCTGTTGGGTACTGTGCAAAGGACCTTCCCCGACAGCGCGGAACATATTTGTTAACACCGTTTTGGAAACCAGCGCGTTAAAATTTATCCCGCACATGTTTTTGTCCGACGAGGAAATTGAAGATATCGTAAACGGGAACTCCGTCATTGAGACCGAGGAGAGCACCGACAGCAATACGGAATTCACCGAAAAGGAAGGAAACGTCGCGCCGGAAACGATCGAGGTGCTGGACATTACGGGACCTTCCTACTCCGGCAAAATGATGATCGTGCACGATCCCTCCCGTGTAAAGGTGGCTTCGCTCTCCACGTTCAGTGAGGAAATCGACGGCAAAACGGTCGTGGAATTTGCCAAAGAATTCGGGGCGGTCGCTTCGGTAAACGGCGGCGGCTTTTCGGATGTGAACGGCTTTGGCTCAGGCGGTATGCCGCTTGGCATCATCATTCGTGACGGCGAGCTCGTCTTCGGATCGAAAACCGCTGTTACCTCGGTCGTTGCGTTTGACACGGACGATCGTCTCATCGTCGGCAAAATGTCTGCCGACGAAGCACTTAACAGAAACGTTCGGGATGCCGTCAGCTTTGGGCCTGCTTTCATCGTTAACGGGATCCCTGCTGAGGTATCCGGCACGAGCGGCGGTGTCAATCCGCGTACCGTGATCGGTCAGCGCGCCGACGGAGCGGTGCTGATATTGGTGATAGACGGTCGGCAACCGCACACGTTGGGCGCCACCTATAAGGAATGTATTGATGTTATGCTGGAGCACGGTGCCATCAACGCCGCCAATCTGGACGGCGGCACCTCTACTGCGATGGTATATAACGGCGAGATCATCAACAGCTGCTCGTCTCTGTATGGGCCGCGTGATATTCCGACTGCCATTATCGTTGTCTGAGAGGAGATGTTTCTGTGACTGACAATATCATCATACAAGAACAGCCCGAAACGGAGATCGTTCAAGCAGAGGATACCGTCATAGAAGTGCCGGTATACCCCGAATTCGAAACGGAGTCCACCGATCGCAAGCCGCGGGGAAAGCATGTTTTTTGGAAGCTGTTGATCGCGTACTTTGCACTGCTCGTAGTGCTCGCCACGTTGGGCTTATGGTTCTTCTATAATCATTTGCAGGGCTATGAGGCGACCACGCCGGCAACCGCATTGGATACGTATATGCAATGGATCCGCGACGGCGATTATGAGGCCATCTACGCGTCGTCGGATTTTGAGGAAACGATCCTGAATACCAAAGACGAATTTATCAAATACATGGAGCGTCTGTATGAGGGCGACCTTTCCACTCTTGCAGCTCGGGAAAAAACCGTTTCGGAGGACAGCTCCGCAACTGAACGCAAGGACTATTCGCTTTACGTCGAGGGGAAACGTGTCTGCGGACTTACACTGCTGAAAAATCCCGAATGGGGTGAGACCGCTTGGAGTTACGTGACTGAGATCCAATATCAACCGATCACCTCGATCTATACGTCGGACGATATGCGTGTCACGATCAACGGCGTCGATCTGTCGTTACTGAATCTCCCCTCTACGCTGGCACAAACGACCGTTTTAGGCGGTGCAGACGATCCGGATGCTCTTCCTCTTGTATATTGCTACACGGTCGAGAATCTGTTGAATCCGCCGACGATCGAAGCGTTGACGCTCAGCGGCGACGTTTGCAATGTCGTGCAAACGGACGATGCCGCCTATCACGTCTACTGCCCCGTCACCGATGCACTGCGTACCGAGCACGAGGAACTTGCGAAAAACACGGCGTTTAAATATGCGGAGTTCGTCGCTCGTGACGCCGAACGCTCAGACATATTGAAGCTCATCTACAAGGGCAGTAATTTATACGATACGATACAGAATTTCAGCAACCATTGGTTCACCGGCCACAACACTTACAAGTTCGAAGACGTTGCGGTTTCAAATTATACACAATATACCCGCTCCGACTTTTCCTGCGAGGTATCTTTTCAACCGGTGTACACGCGTAAAAAGCAGGTCATTGAAAGCACACCTTTCCGCTGCCGCCTGACGTTTGTACTGGTAGATGAGAAATGGCAGTTGTTGTCTTTAACACAGGACAACAACGAAACGGAGCTATCGGACTCGACAACGGACGTGACCGAAACCACCGGTACGACCGTATCATGATCGCAACCCCTACGCCGATAAAGGGGATTCTTATAAGGAGGTCTCACAGTGCTCGAAGAACTGTTTAAACCTGTTCCCTGTATAAAGCGACTGCTCGGCAGTTGGTTTTGCCTTTGCACGCTGTTTGAATGCTGTGAGTTCTGGTTTCGCATTCCCACACCGTTGTTTCTTCTGTTGTTCGTTGCTTGCTTCTTTTGCCTCGGTCTTCTGAGGATCTGCGCCGCGATCCGACGGCTCGACGACATCGTACTGTGTGCGGGCGCCGTCTTATACGGCTTGGTATTGGTGTATCGGTACGACGGCGAATCTCCGTACGCCTTTCTGTTGGTCGTGCTGCTTGCTGTTGTTTTGGTAACCCTGCCGGTTTTGCGAGATACCTCGGCATCACTCATCGGCGGGCACTCCATTTCCGCCAAAGCATGCCGATTATGGGTACTGATCTTCGGAATTGCACTGGCGGTGGGAATCTGTCTGTTTTCGGTCATGCGGTATCTCACTTTTGCTGCACCGAATTTCGATTTCGGTCTGTTCTGCAATATGTTCCACAACATGAAAGAACGCTTCTTGCCGTTGGTCACCTCCGAGCGTGATCAGCTGCTTTCGCATTTTGCCATTCACATTTCCCCTATTTATTATCTGCTGTTGCCCGTCTATATGCTGTTCCCTTCTCCGGTTACTCTGCAGGTGTGCCAAGCACTTATTCTGGCGAGCGGAATGATCCCACTGTATTTACTGGCACGGTATTTCCGCTTGCCGTACAAGTACACCGTGCTGATGGCACTGTTTTATGCCGCACATCCCGCTGTGAGTGCCGGCTGCTCGTATGATTTGCACGAGAACTGCTTTTTACTTCCTCTGTTGCTGTGGCTGTTTTACTGCTACGAAACCGGTCATAAGCGATTTTTGATCGTCGTAGCCGTTTTGATCTTACTGGTCAAGGAAGATACCGCCGCTTTTCTTGTGATCTTCGGGGTGTATCTGCTGATCGCCCGCAAGGATCACCGCACGGCCTTGCCCCTTATCCTCGGTTCCCTACTGTATTTCGCAGTGGCGGTCTTTCTGCTTAACACCTACGGCACCGGTACAATGATCGGACGTTACAGCGCGTTGTTTGACGAATCCAAAACCGTCGGCGGCTTTTGGCAAACCTTGTTACGCGCCCCGGGTTATTTTCTGGAGCAGGCGGTATCTTTTGTGAACAGTGCCACTGAAAAACCGATCTATTTATTGCAGATGCTGTTGCCGTTCGGTCTTGTGCTGTGGCGAACAAAGCAATACAGCCGTTATTTGTTACTGGCACCGCTCCTCTTAAATCTGCTGTCCGGCTTCGTGCATCAGTACGACATCGGATTTCAATACAGCTTTGCATCTCTTGCGTTTTGTTTGTATTTATATCTGCAGAATATTGCAGACCGACCGATCTCCAAGCAGCGTAATCTCTTATTGTTCAGCGTGGTTTCTTCCTGCTTTTTGTATGCCATGATCGTGATGCCCAAGATCGAGACCTACATGGGACGATGGATCCAAAACGGCGACACGTATGCCGCTATGGAAGCCGTATTGGACGAGATACCGCAGGATGCTTCGGTAACCGCTTCCACGATGTTGGTAGCACATTTGGCACAGCGCGACGTGATATATGAAGATTTTTATCACGAAGAGCCCGATACCGATTACGTCGTACTGGATATGCGCGGGAATTACGCCACCTTCTCCGAAACCTATCGCGATACCTGCCTGCAAAAAGGGTATGAAGTGTGGACCGCTACCGACGAGCTTTTGATTTTATATCGACCGACAGAATAGAAATTCTCGTTTTCCTCTTGTTTTCTCGGCAATATTTGGTATAATGTTCCGTATGGATAAATCTTTTTTGGTAAAGGAATCAGGTTATGAAACGAAATGAGATCGCCGCGGTTTACGCGGATGCTGCTGCTCTTTGTGAGCAAGAACTCACCGTCTGCGGTTGGGTGCGCACACTGCGCCAATCCAAATCGCTGGCATTTATTGAACTGAACGACGGCAGCTGTCAACGCAATCTGCAGGTCATTATTGAGGAATCAAAGCTCGATAATTTCGATGAGATCTGCCATCAAAACGTTGGAGCCGCTCTTTGCGTACGCGGTATGCTGCAGCTGACCCCCGAGGCAAAACAGCCGTGCGAGCTGCACGCCACCGCGATTAAGGTCGAAGGCGCTTCCACCTCGGATTACCCGTTGCAGAAGAAGCGTCATTCCATGGAATTTTTGCGTACGATTGCACATCTTCGTCCCCGCACCAATACCTTCAGTGCAGTCTTTCGGGTGCGTTCGGTCGCGGCTTTTGCGATCCACCGTTTCTTTCAGGAGCGCGGCTTCGTATACGCGCACACCCCGATCATCACCTCCAGCGACTGTGAGGGCGCCGGTGAAATGTTCCACCTGACCACGCTGGATATGAACGATATTCCCCGCACCGAAAACGGCGAGGTCGATTATTCGCAGGATTTCTTCGGCAAGCACACCTCGCTGACGGTGTCCGGTCAGCTTGCCGGCGAGTGCATGGCAATGGCGTTCGGCAAGATCTATACCTTTGGCCCGACCTTCCGTGCCGAAAAGTCGTACACCGCCCGTCATGCCGCGGAGTTTTGGATGATCGAGCCGGAATTCGCTTTTGCGGATCTGGAGGATAACATGGATCTGGCGCAGGATATGATCACCTATGTGGTTTCCTACCTGCTGGAGCACTGCCCGGACGAGATGAAGTTCTTCAATGATTTCTACGACAAGAACCTGCTGGAGCGTTTGAACGCGCTGGTGCACTCGGATTTCACCCACGTCACCTATACCAAGGCAATTGAGATCCTGGAGCAGCACAAGGATGAATTTGAATATCCCGTTTATTGGGGCTGCGATCTGCAAACCGAGCACGAGCGCTATCTGACCGAGCAGGTATACAAGATGCCGGTCTTTGTCACCGACTATCCGAAGGAGATCAAGGCGTTCTATATGCGCCTCAACGACGATGGAAAGACCGTCGCCGCAATGGATCTTTTGGTACCGGGCGTCGGCGAGATCATCGGCGGAAGTCAGCGTGAAGAGCGGTTGGATCTGCTTGAAGCACGTATGGACGAATTGGGACTCAACCGCGACGATTATTGGTGGTATTTGGATCTGCGACGTTACGGCGGTGCCAAGCACTCCGGTTTCGGTCTGGGCTTTGAGCGTTTGATCCTCTACGTCACCGGTATGGCGAACATCCGCGACGTGCTCCCCTTCCCACGCACGACCGGCTCTGCCGATTTCTGAATTTTGTATTTTCAAAAGCCCCGTCCGTTATCGGACGGGGCTTTTTTGCGTTTTTTAGGAAAATTTTAAATATTTTTTGCAAGTTTTTGAAATTTAACTTGCAAAATTCGATTATGTGTATTACAATATGTGAAGTATCTGAGAGGAGTCGTTTTTTGTGTCTGATTTTGCATCCTTAACGAAAGAGCAGTTGACCGCCCGTCTGTCTGCTTGCGAGGCGGAGTATGCCGCGTACAAAGCACGCGGATTGAGCCTTGATATGTCTCGCGGTAAGCCCTGCACCGAGCAGTTGGAGTTGACGATGGGGCTTACCGATTGTGTCAATGCCCGCATCGGCGCGCGAACCGAGAATAATGCCGATACACGCAACTACGGTCTCCTTGACGGTATCGAGGAAGCTAAAGCCCTATTCGGTGAGATCTTAGGGATGCCCTCTGACAATATCCTGGTTGGCGGTAACTCCAGTTTGAATTTAATGTACGATTATATTGCACAGGCCTATTCCACCGGAATCTGCGGTAATACACCGTGGTGCAAGCTGGATGAGGTCAAGTTCCTCTGCCCTGCTCCCGGCTACGACCGCCACTTTGCTATTACCGAGCATTTTGGTTTTACACTCGTCACCGTCCCGATGACCGCCGACGGTCCGGATATGGATATGGTCGAACAGCTGGTGCAGGATCCCAGCGTGAAAGGTATCTGGTGCGTGCCGATGTACTCCAATCCCGACGGCATCACCTATGCTGACGAAACGGTACGTCGCTTTGCCCACTTAAAGCCGGCGGCACCGGATTTTCGTATCATGTGGGACAATGCGTATTGCGTCCATCATCTGACGGATACGCCGGATCACCTTTTGAATCTGTTTGACGAAGCAAAAGCCGCTGACAATGAAGATATTTTCGTTTGCTTCACCTCGACCTCTAAAATCAGCTTCCCCGGCTCAGGTGTAGCGGCGCTCGGCGCAAGCGATGCCAACATCAGCGACATCCGAAAGCGCCTTTCGATCCAAACGATCGGATACGACAAGCAAAACATGCTGCGGCATACGCGCTTTTTCCGTAATATCGACGGTATCAACGAGCACATGAAGCTGCACGCGGCGATCCTTCGTCCGAAGTTTGAGATCGTTCTGCGCACCTTAAGCAAGCGGTTAGGCGGCAGCGGTATTGCCGATTGGCATACGCCGAACGGCGGGTATTTTGTCAGTGTGACGCTGATGGACGGTTGCGCCAAAGAAGTAGTACGCATGTTAAAAGAAGCCGGCGTTGTGTTGACCGGCGCCGGCGCGACGTATCCTTATCATCAGGATCCGCACGACGCCAACCTGCGTATTGCGCCCACCTTCCCGCCTTGTGACGAATTACAAACCGCTATGGATCTCTTCTGCATTTGCGCTCAGATCGTCAGCATAAAAAAATTACTCAACGTTTGACTTAAAAAACCGCTGTGAAGTTTTCACAGCGGTTTTTTGAAGATTCCGTGAATTTCATTGACTTTTTTCATCGAATCACCTATAATAGTCATTATATGAGATCCTATTCTTGTATGGAATGCAAATGATGGAGGATTGACCGATGAAGCGTACACCAAAACCCGTATTTTTCATCGTGGCCCTGCTCATCGTCGCCTTAGCGTATACTTCCTTTTTTGGTATATACACAAACTATGGCGACCGAGAGGACACGGTGATACGCGGAGCTTCGGACATTCGTACCGGCATTGATATCAACGGCGGTATTGAGGTTACGTTTGCTCCTGCGGATGAGTCCATTGAGGCAACAGATGCCCAGATCGAGGCGATGAAGGAAGTCATCGTACGCCGTATGATTGCTAACAACATCACCGACTACGAGGCGTATACCGACACCGATAACGATCAGGTTATCGTGCGTTTCCCGTGGAAAAACGATGAAACCGAGTTTGACGCAGCCTCCGCTATTGAGGAGCTGGGCAAAACGGCTTTGCTGGAGTTCTATTTGGATACGACCGAATCCAGCGGCCTGCCTACCGAAAAACCCGACGAAGAGGATTTCGTTCTGGACGGTTCTATGATAAGCTCCGCTACCGCGGGGTTCGATCAGGATAACACGCCGATCGTTCTTTTAGAGCTGAACAGTGCCGGCAAGGAAACGTTTTCGACTGCTACCCAAACACAGGCGGAGCTTAACGGAACCAGCGGATCTTCCTACACCATTTCCATTTGGTTGGACGACGAGTGTATTTCCAACCCCACCGTTAACGAACAAATTTCTGACGGCAGTGCACAGATCTCCGGCGGCTTTGCCGATTATGCAGAGGCATTGGACTTGGCAAACCTCATCAACTCCGGTTCACTTCCCTTTAGCATTACGGCGAAAAACACCAGCACTATCAGTGCCACCTTGGGTGAATCCGCTTTGGAGATCATGGTGATCGCGGGTGTGATCGCTTTCGTGCTCATCTCCATCTTCATGATCGTCTATTACCGTCTGCCCGGTTTTGTCGCTGTGATCGCCCTGCTCGGTCAGGTTGCCGGCTCGATCGCGGTCGTTTCCGGATACTTCTCGTTCTTTAACAGCTTCACGTTGACGCTGCCCGGTATTGCCGGTATTATTCTGTCGATCGGTATGGGTGTTGACGCCAATATCATCACCGCCGAGCGTATCAAGGAACAGATCCGCAGCGGCCGCACCATTGACGGTGCGATCCACAACGGTTGCAGTGAGTCTTTCGCGGCTATTTTTGACGGCAATATTACCGTTTTGATCATTTCCGTGGTATTGATGGGCGTGTTTGGCCCTGCCGACAGTTTGTTTGCCAAGCTGCTCAAGCCTTTCCTGTTTATGTTCCCCGTTTCCGCAAGCGGTGCCGTGTATTCCTTCGGTTACACACTGCTTGCCGGTATCATCTTTAACTTTATTATGGGCGTAACTTGCTCGCGGCTGATGCTCAAATCCATCTCCCGCTTCAAGTTCCTCCGTAAACCTTGGTTGTTGGGAGGTAAACGTCATGACGCTTAAAAACTTCGATTTCATTGCAAAAAGACGTCTGTTCCTTATTATTTCCATTGTCCTGCTGGCAGTTGGTCTGATCTGCAACGTTGTCATGGGTGTTGAGCTGGATATCAGCTTCAAGGGCGGTACACTCTTGAAATACAGCTATGAAAACACGTTGGACGAAACGGCAACGAAAGAGTTTATTCAAGGGCAGTTGGCAGGTGCTGAGGTGGATATCACCGAGAACGGCGAAAGCGGTCTGAAGACCATCGTGGTTTCACTGGCCGATGAGGTCGATATCGAAACGCAAACCACCTTTGTGGAAACGCTGCAAGCGCAATTCCCGAATAACAACGTTCTGGAAATCGAGACCAACTCGCTCCAGCCGTCCTATGGCCGCACCTTCTTTGCAAAGTGCTGTGTGGCGATCGCGCTTGCTTCGGTTTTTCTGGTCATTTACGTAGGTCTGCGGTTCCGAAAGATCGGCGGTGTTTCCGCCGGCGTAATGGCATTGCTCGCCTTGCTGCACGACATTTTGATCGCGTATTTCGTATTTGTCGTCTTCCGTATCCCGCTGAATGATAACTTCGTCGCGGTCGTGCTCACGATCCTCGGTTACTCGCTGAACGATACCATCGTCATTTACGACCGTATCCGCGAAAACCGCGTGAAAATGGGCGCGAAGGTCGGCATCAACGAGATCGTCAACGTCAGTCTGAGACAATCCTTCGGCCGTACGCTGAACACCTCGATCTGCACCTTTGTCGCGATCGGTACGGTTGCCGTGATCGCCTTGATCTTCTCGATGGATGCAATCGTAAGCTTCGCACTGCCGATGACCTTTGGTGTCGTTTCCGGTTTCTACTCTTCCACTTTCCTTTGCACACCGATGTGGGCTTTGTGGGTAGAGCACGCTGAGCGCCGCAAAGCAGCAAAAGGCAAGGCAAAAGGCAAAAAGAAATAACGTGTCATAAACGATCCCCCGGAAGATATGACTCTTTCGGGGGATTTTTCATAAGGAGTTTATACGAAATGCTCAATACGCTCTTCTTCGACCTTGACGACACTCTGTTGGATTTTAAAATGGCGGAGCAGGTGGCTTTATCGGCCACTATGCGGGAACTGGGTCTCACCCCCACCGATGAGATCCTTGCGCGCTATCACGTGATAAACCGCTCGCAATGGGAACTGCTGGAACGAGGGGAACTCACACGAGAGCAGGTACTGCGCCGCCGCTTCACGCTATTGTTTGACGAATACGAGCTCCCTTGCGACTCGGAAAAAGTAAAGACACTGTATGAAGAGTTATTGGGTGTCGGCCACTACTTTATTGTGGGGGCACCTGAGCTTTTGGAAACGCTTTTCACCACGTACGATCTGTATCTTATGACGAACGGAACCGCTTCCATTCAGCGCCGCCGCTTAGCCAGTGCAGGGATACTCCCCTATTTCAAGGACATATTCATATCGCACGAGATCGGCTATAACAAGCCCGATCCGCGTTATTTCGAGTACTGCTTTTCCCGTATCCCTAACTTTGAAAAAGAAAAGGCCGTCATCATCGGTGACAGCCTCAGCTCCGATATTCGCGGCGGCAATCTGGCAGGTATCCGCACCTGTTGGTTTAACCCTGCGCACAGCGCACGAAGCCCCATTGCCGTACCGGATTTTGAGATCGACAGTCTCTCTGCACTCCCGACGCTTCTCGCACAGTTATAAGCGCAAACTAACCTCACCGGATGATAACGCACGGGTATCGCCGTTTTCATCTTGAATCAGCAATTCGAATTCGTCGCTTATCCCCAACGCCGTTGCCTTTTGAATGACAACGCCGTTCAGATCCAACACCTCTATCGTTCGCTCTTTAAGAAGATCGTGCGAACGGTAGGCCGGCAAAAACGCTTTTGCCGAAAGTGCCCTGTAATACCCCCAAAAACGCGTGATGATCGCCGCCGCCAGTTCTTCCCTTGGATGAGCTGTAGGCGGCGTTTTATCATCGAAAACAGCGCCTGCACGCATTTCTATTTCGGGAGGAAATCCTCCGGTCGGAGAAACAACGTTTACACCGATCCCCAACACGGCGTATTGCAACGCGCCGCTGTCGAATGCACCCTCGGTTAAAATACCACACACCTTCTTGCCGCGGCAATACACGTCGTTCACCCATTTAATGGATGCCGAAATCTCCGCCACCTCCTCAATGGCTTCTGCCACAGCGACAGCCGCGGCGGTGGTGATGTATAAAGGCGAGGTATCGGCATCAGGGCGCAGAATAATACTCATATAAAGGCCACTGCCTTCCGGTGAGAAGAACCGTCTGCCCCTGCGCCCTCTTCCCTGCTTTTGCCTGTCGGCAAGGATCACCGTGCCCTCCGGCGCACCGGTTGCTGCCTGCTCACGTGCCAAGCTGTTGGTGGAATCCACTTCCCCGTATACCTGCACATCAAAAGAGCTGCCCAGTGTTTCGTCTAAAAGGGCCTTTGAAAAACACTCAAGCGGCATATGTAGTCCTCCTTAAAAAAGAGCGTCAGTGTGATCTGACGCTCTTCGTGTTTTTACATAGCGCTGAAATACTCCACGACACCGTCGGTGACCGCTTGCATCAGCTTGTCACGATACACCGGATCAATAAGTGCTTCTTTATCCTTGACGTTGTCCAAAAAGGCACATTCCAACAAAATCGACGGGCAATGGAAGATCGAGCGGGTCATGTACAATGTGCCCCATACCGTACCGCTGGAGCGCGGCGTACCGTTAGCGGTGGTACCAACGCCGTAGGTGACCTCAACCGCGTGCATCTTATCATAAATGATTTGGGAAGGCGTATACGCCCACTCCGAGTAATAATGAACCGTTGCTCCCGTTGCCGTGCCATTTTCGCTAGCATTCATATGTACGCTGATCACTAAATGGTATCCCGCCTTCTGTGCCATCAGCACACGGTTCTGCAACGACAATTCAGAGGTCAGCGCAGACGTACGGGTCATATCCACCGTCGCTCCCAAGGCTTCCAGCTTGGTCTTTAAGGTGTTCGCATAATCCAGATTGAAAGGAGCCTCCCACGGTTTATCGTTGGAGGTTCCGTGACCGGGATCCAACAAGATGCGCACGCCCTTCAGCTTTTCGGAAGCCGAATTGCCTGAGATGTCCGCCGGATTTAAAAACGAGATCGTTAGTTGATTGCCGCTCCACTTGGTGGAAACGCCGTAAAAAGCGCCTTTTTCCTTAAGAGTAAGCCGCAGTATGAAGGTATTATCCTCGCTGCCTGCGATCCACTGAGCCGAACTGAACAACGGGCTTTGGGAAACATCCGGCAATGCCGGTATTTCGGAAAGATAGTGGAAGGTAATGTCAATACCGGTGGTCGTTTGTGAGTATTTCTCCAAGCCGTAATGAGGCTCTGTAGTGGAAGAATCCCGATAGTAGCTCTGCCCGTTTGTGTGCACATACACCGGTATGCAAAAAGCGGTGTTAAAGGTGAAGTTCGTGTGCGTCGAGGTAATAGTGGTCTTACCGTTTTGCAGAGACGTATAGCTAAGCGTTCCACCGGTAGTCACCGTTGCATCCTTGCAGTAAACGCGTTTGCCGGAAGCAAGTAAATAGTACGACAGACTACCGCTGTATGTACTTACCAAATAATCTTGCGTCCCCTTCGGCAAATATGAATTGTACGGGCGGGAATAGTCGTCTGTTAAGCCACCGCCGGAAAAGGTTTCCGCATATTCCGAAGTGATCGTGACGATCTTCACGTCTTCGGATGGCGCGGGGATCGGTGTTCCCGCCGGCACACTGACATTCGTTGCGGTCGTGGCAGTCGAGGCGGTCGTGGTGGGCTGTGGCAACGCTTTTACGGTGACGGCTCCACCGCTTTTGGACTCTGAGAGCCCATTATAACTGGCGCTTACCGAGATCTTTCCAATATCCACAGCTTGTCCTATCTTGCCTGCGGGCAAGGTATAGGTACCCTTGTATTCCATAAAATCGGTGGCGGTATTGCCGCTTTCATCCTCTTTGATCGCAGAAGCCGTCAATTGGATCTTTGTACCGTTGACCGTCGCTGTGACGGTGGAGCCTTCACGGGCGATCGCGCTGATAATAAACGGGGTGCCGCCATCGACCGTCATATCGGCAGTCGGTGATACACTCTGTAACAGTGTCTGCTTATACGTGATCGTATAAGTCTTAGTGGTGCCCTTGTGCGAAAACGTGAAGGTATTGACACCGACTTTTAAGGTGTAGTTCAGTGAGAAAAAGCCGTGCTCCGTCAGTTCCACCGTTTCCCCGTTGACCGTCAGCGGGAAATTCGTGTCGCCGCCGCCCTGCAAGGTAATGGTAGACTCGGTGGTAGTGTAGCTCGTCTTGGTCGGGAACGTCAACGTCAACTGGTTATAGATATATTCCTCGTCCAACGTCCCTTCATAGGCACGCCCCAGCGCCTCTGCTGCGCCGGTGGTATTGGTACGCAGCGCATTCAGTGAATCGTAACAGCTGCCTTGCCACGCCGCGGCGGATTTACAGTACAAATACTGTTGTGCGAGCTGATCAGTAGCTTTCCAACCGGTGCGGTAAGAACCGACAGTAGCGGCTGAATGCGAAATATACAACGGAAGCTGCTGCTTTTCGGCAACACCGTCCCACCACTTGAGTACGTTCTGAAACGACGCGGTCGGATGACTGGTGGAACTGTAATTCTGCACCATCACGCATTGGAACAAGCCTTGCTCCAACCAGGAAAGCGTATCGGCACAGCCATCGGTAAATTCCTCGTAATATTCTGCCGTTTCCGAGCCACGCTCGTCCACCGAGCTGTGCGCCCAGACGCCGGTCGACAGCAATCCGGTATAGAGATTCGGATCGGTAGCATAAATGGTCTGCGTGACGTTTTGCACCAAGGTATCCAGCGCTTCTTCGGCAATGCGGCGTTCCTCATCCGGAACCTGCTCACCCGCGAAAGTGAAACCGGACAGGAAATAGCCGTCTACGGCATAACGAGACGTGACCTCGTTCACCATGTCCAGCGTGTGTGCCAGTCCGTCCTCGGTGCGGGGATCCCACTCTTCGCCGTCGCGCACGCGAAGATCCAATACTGCGTACACGTACAGTTCCTTTTCGCGTGCCAGCGTTAAAATATACGAAACGGGATCAAAGGCTTGTCCGTCTTCATCGATCAATTCCACGTCATCGGTAATCTCGGAAGGATATATGCTGAGATCCTCATCGTCCAATTTCAGGGGCAAAATCAGCGTATTGAACGTCCATTCCTCTATCGCGGAAAAGGCCGTATCGATCTGCTGTTTCACGGTTTTTGCCGTGTTTTTCGAGGAGGTGTAATAGTCAACGCCCGGTGTGAGCCAAACGCCTTTCATCTGTTCCGGCTTCTGATATACCGGCACGATTTTTTCCGGCTCGGCGGTTGTGGGGGTTGTGGTCGTGGCGGAAGGCGCAGTGTGCGCGTTTCCGCCAAACAAGGAGGCCATCGCGTCCAACACCCCGCCATAGGCAAAAAGCGCGCAGAGCAACGCTACAGCCAGTACACCGGCCGTAGCGGCAATAGCGATCTTCCACCCCTTTGAAAGACCGACTTCTTTTACGTGTTTTGCCATGTTTACACCTCTTTTATAAAACCGTCAGTAAATTCTCAATTTCCTTGCAGGCAACCGTCACATCGTTGGTTGCCGATAGATCCGCCACCTTATCGGGTATCAAATAGCTGTAACTGTAAAACGCCATGCCGGATATTCCCTTGGAGCGCAGATACAGCACTGAGCGCTTGAGGACATCGCTGTTGGATGCCCATTCGGTCTTACCGTTACCCGCCCACGTGTCACTTAACAGGCCGGCCTTGTAGACGGCAATGCCGACATACAGCTTAACAGAAGAATGGCGGGGGTACGACAACCACTCATCGGTCATTGTATCGAATGCGCTTCCGGAATGCTCAAAGCCGGTATAGATCTGCGGACAGATATAATCGATATACCCGCTCTCGGACATCCACTTTTTAGGATCGGCATATAGCTTGTCGTAGGTGTTTTGAGCGTTAACGGCAGGCGACACGCCGAATATGCGATTTTTCGACTTGGTGACGGTATGGGTACCGGCAATCAGGGTGTCGACGGCGGCGCGGCGCCAATCGGCTACCGAAAGCGAACCGCCGCTCTCCTGATACGCCTCATAATCCGCACTCTCATAGCTGTATACGGTCGTTTCCTCCAGCACGCCGGACGGATAAAAATAGTCGTCATACTGAATACCGTCTATGGCGTAGTTATTCACCAGTTCGCGAATGCCGTTTAGAATCAACTGCTGTGCTGCCGCAGAGGTCGGTACATAATAATACCGCGAAGCGGAATCGGTAAGCGTAGGAATTTCGCTGACAAGGTACGACGTATCCTTTCCTGCCCGATACGGATTGACCCACGCGTGGAGCGCAATTCCGCGTTTGTGAGCCGCTTCCACCGCGTAACCGAGTGGATCGAACCCCGCACTGATCAGCTTACTGACCGATGCGGCGGACTTAAAATACGACGACTGATAATAGGCGTCGCTGTTGGCGCGCACGTGGAAAAACAGAGTATTCAGTTTAAAGTCTTCCATGGTATCCAAGATGCCGTCGATCGCCTGCTTTGCTTGCGCGGCAGTGGAGCAGGATCGAAACAGGTTATTCAGCTCCATGTAAGACACCCACATTGCACGCATCTCTCCGGCCGGCGTTACCGGCGCAGCCTGTGTGGTACCGGTCGAAGCCGTAGCGGTAGCGGTAGTAGTGGTCGTCGTTGTCGTTTTGGTCGTCGTCTTGCTTGTTTTTGCAGCGGTTTTCGATGAGCCGCTTGCTGTGGTTTCGGTGGTGATCTCCGGCTCGGTGGTCGTCACCGTAACATCCGTTTCCGTCGGCTCCGAAGCGCTTGTGGTAACGATCGGTGCCGGTGTTGTTCCGGTCGTAATATGCGAATTCTCCTGCGGGGATTTTCCGCATGCCGTAAAGCAAAGCAGAAGCAAGCATAGCAATGCACATCCGTACCGTTTCACAAGCGTCCACCCCCATTGTATGTTATCATACCAAAAAATGTCGGCCTATGCAACACTTTCCGACGAAATATACCACTGTTAGTTTTTTCCGGCTGCTCGTACACTATATGTATGTTTTTCAAATTCCTTGCAGAAATGATTTGCATTTAGGCTTTAAATGTGATACACTAATATCCGTTACGCGGGCGTGGTGGAATGGCAGACACGTTGGTCTTAGGAGCCAATGCGCAAGCGTGCAAGTTCAAGTCTTGTCGCCCGCACCAAAGCATTCAAACCCGAACCTTTTACCAATCGGTGAAACGTTCGGGT
>CAZBAO010000026.1:0-17683 GCA_964490085.1 uncultured Eubacteriales bacterium
CGCGCACGATGGGCAGGATGGGCATCATCAGCTCGTGCTGTACGAAGGGATGATCAAAATCGGTCTCGCAGATGATGCAGCGAATATCCTTGCTGACGTTGATACCGATCTTCGCGAGCAGTACGTCGGCGTCGCGGCCGACGCAGTCGCGGTTGACGATCGTCTTGACCTTGCCGTTTTTATCGGTCTTGCTGACAAGCACGATATCTGCGAGCTGTTTCGCCTGGTTGGCGTTGATCTGATACGCACCGTTGCGCAGCATGACCGAGATCAGCTCGTCTGCGATATTGCGGAACGCGAACACTTCCTTTTCCGCGATGCAGGGCAGATTATTATCGAAAGTGCAGCCGTCCAGAATGTCCTTACCGGCTTTGGCAATGTCTGCGGTATCGTCCACGATGACCGGCGGGTTGCCCGCACCGGCACCGATCGCCTTTTTGCCGGAGGACAGCACGGCGCGCACGACGCCGGGACCGCCGGTGCAAACGAGCAAGCGGATCGACGGATGCGACTGCATGATCGCCGCGGATTCCATCGTGGGTTTTTTCATGGAGCAAACCAGCACATCCGGACCGCCGGCGGCTTTACAAGCGCGGTTGACGAGGTCGACTGCGTAGTTGGAGGTCGCAATGGCGTTGGGATGGGGGTTGAACACCACACCGTTGCCCGCTGCGATCATACCGATGCTGTTGCAGATGACGGTCTCACTGGGGTTGGTGCTGGGGGTTATCGCGCCGACGACACCGAACGGTGCCATCTCGACCAGTGTCAGACCGTTGTCACCGGTCTTGGCGGCCGACACGATATCCTCGGTGCCGGGGGTCTTATCTGCCACCAGGAGATGCTTGGCGCGCTTGTGGTCCACGCGACCCATACCGGTCTCCGCGACACCCAGTTCCGCCATGATCGGCGCTTCCTCGCGGGTGCGCTTGCGGATCTCAGTGATAATGCGCTCACGCTCCTCCACACTCATTGAACGAACGGCGCGGTAGCCGGCTTCCGCCGCCTTGATCGCTTCGTTCATATCCTCGTAAATACCGACCAGCTTACGGCCGCCGTACTGGGTGGAATCCCACGACGCGGCGGGGGTGGTCTGAATACGATTCAACACTTGATTGACGACCTGACGGATCTCAGCTTCTGAAATCGTTGCTGCCATCTTACTCACTCCTTGCAAAATTTCATCGTGTCTCTTGCGATCATGTATTCCTCATCGGTCGGAATGACCAGTGTACGGACGGCAGCGCCCTCGGCGCTGATGTCCACCGGCTGACCTTTTTTGAGGTTGTCGTTTTTGTCCTCGTCGATCGCAATACCGAAGCAGGTCATGTTTTCACAGACCATACGGCGCATATTGCTGTCGTTTTCACCGATGCCGGCGGTAAATACCAGCACGTCAATGCCGTTCATTTCGGCAATGTAGCTACCGATGTATTTTTTGATGCTGTTTGCCAGCATCCGAATGGCAAGCCCCGCGCGGTAGTTGCCCTCGGCCGCCGCCGTTGATACGTTGCGGCAATCATTGGAAAGGCCGCTGACGCCCAGCAGACCGGACCGTTTATTCAAGAGAACCTCGACCTCGTCTGCGGTCATGTTCTTCAGCTTCATAATATAGGGGATCACCGTGGGATCGATGGTGCCGCTGCGCGTGCCCATCGGCACGCCCTCTTGCGGGGTGAAGCCCATCGAGGTGTCGATCGCGACGCCTCCGTCCACCGCGGTGATGGACGAGCCGTTACCCAAGTGACAGGTGACGATCTTCAATTTCTCGATCGGCTTGCCCACGACCTCAGCCGCCTTGCCGGACACGTAGCGATGTGAGGTGCCGTGGAAGCCGTAGCGGCGGATCTTGTTCTCGGTATACAGCTCATAGGGGATGGGGTAAATGGTGCGAAAATCCTCCATGCTCGAATAGAACGAGGTGTCGAACACACCGACTTGAGGGGTATTCTTCATCAACCTTCGGCACGCCTTCATACCGCTGATCGCCGGGGGCCCGTGCAGGGGATTGATCGGTACGATGGTTTCCAGATATGCGATAACCTCGTTATCCACGAGGGTGGACTGCTTATATTTCTCACCACCGTGCGCCACGCGGTGACCGACCGCGTCGATCTCGTCGATGCTTGCGATCACACCGAGCTCGGGGTCGGTGAGCAGGTTGAGCACCAGCTCCAACGCCGCTTCGTGTGAGGGGAGTGCGGGCTCGGCCTTATAATCGTCAGCGTCGGGACGCTTGTGAGTGACGACACCCTTTGTGTCACCGATGCGCTCACAGTTACCCTTGGCGAGCACCGCACCGTTGTCCATGTCAAACAGCTGATATTTGAGCGAGGAGCTGCCCGCGTTGATGACGAGGATCTTCATGTGATATCATCCTTTCGGTCAGTAAATCAGTTCAACATCTTTGTTCTTGAGGTATTCCACCCAGCGATCGTCGGGCTTCTCATCGGTCACGACGGTGTCGATGTCAGCGACATCGCACACCTTGACGAATGAGATCTTGTCAAATTTGGTGCCGTCCACCGCCAGCACCTTGCGGTTGGCGGCGGAGAAGATCGCTTGCTTGATCTGACAATCCTTTTCATTGGAATCGGTGATACCCATCGACATATCCATGCCCTTGGACGAGCAGACCGCCAGATCGACGTGGAATCCGCGGATCATTTTCTCCGCGGTCGTGCCGACCATGGCGAGCGCGCCTTCTTTCAAGGTGCCGCCGGTGGAAAGTACGTTCCAGCCTTCTTTATCGGCGAGCTCCAGCAGGATCTCGACCGAGTTGGTTATCAAGGTAATGTTTTTACGGGATTTGATGTACTTGGTCACGAAGATCGCAGTGGAGCTGGCGTCTAACATGACGTAGTCGCCGTCGTGGATCATCTCACCGATCTTCTCCGCAATGCGTTGCTTACGATCGACGTTTGCACGCTTGCGGACACTGAAGGGCAGGTCGGTGTTCATCGTCTGGGTGGCTACCGCACCGCCGTAGGTCTTTTTTGCCAAGCCGTCCTTATCCAGTTTTTCCAGATCGCGGCGAATGGTCTCTTCCGTTACGCCGAAGTCACGGCTCAGATCCGCAACTATGACTTTTCCGTCCTGCGTTAAGCGGGAGAGGATCGCATTTCGCCGTTCGATTGCGAGCATCGCCATGACCTCCTTTACCGGAATTTAGTGCCCCTGCTTTACAGAATGCTGCGCCACATTTTCTCGTCGGGATGGGGGATGATCGCACTGTCGAGGTACATACCGGCGTCGCCGGCACCCTTTTGTGCATTGCTGATGGCGGCCTGTACTGCTGCTATCTCGCCGGTAAGCAGCAGGTATGATTTGCCGCACATGCCGCGTGCGAGGCGTAGCTCTACCAGCTCGACCTGAGCAGTTTTGGCGGCGACGTCCGCGGCAACGATGGCCGCGGCAGCCGTAAAGGTTTCTAAAACGCCGAGTGCGTTCGGACTGCCGATATCGGTCGATCCGTACAACGCGCTGAAAATGGACTCGTGGGGATTGCCGAGCACGAAGCTGTCGATCAAGGTGTCGGGATAGTGCGTCGACGCGGCATCGACGGCTGCTTTAACGGCGCTCAGATCGCCGCTGATAAGGACCATGTATTTGCCGGGACAGACGGTGCTGGCTTCGAGCACCTCCACCTCTGCAGTCTTGACCATTCGATCTGCGGCCATCATGCCGGAGGATACGGTTTTATATTCGACCATGCCGATCGCTTTTTTCATTAGGCATCCTCCTTAATCAGTGTAATGACCGAGTCGCTGACAGAGCTGACCGTCGCGCTGACCGGCGCGTGAATGTTGACGCTGAGCGCGTTTTCCGCCGCTGTGGCGATCACCTGATCGGCGACCACCTTGTCACCGGCGGCGACAACCGCTTTGGCGGGAGCGCCGATATGCTGTGACAGCAGTATGCGGAGTTCCTTGCCGGACGGTACGGCATCGGATAACGGTGCCGGTTTGTCGTAGGCGGTCAGCTTTAGACGCGCCATCAAACGGTTCATCGGTACTCGGCGGTAGTCACGGGCCGGATTGACCGGCTGTACCTCCGGTGCGGGCGGTTTGACGCCGTTTTGCCGAAGCCCGCTTTTGCAAGCGGCAAGCAGTGTGCGGGGGGCGAGCCCCTGACCGCAGGAATACAGCTCACACAGACCGCAGCCGACGCAGTAAAATGAGTTGAGATACGGTGTCGCGTCGTTGGTGACGCCGTTGGACGCGTACAGCATAAACTTGTGTGGCTCGATCGGGTGTCCCAGCATGTGACGGGGACACAGGTCGGTGCAATAGTTGCACTGACAGCACGCCGCCATGGCGCGCTTCATATCCACAAACGGTTTCGCTTGCTTTTTCTCGATCAGCAGATGATCGTCCGGTAACACCAGCACGGCGTTTGTCGTTCGGGTGACCGGCTCGTAGCTGCTGCCGATGCGGCCCATCATCGGGCCACCCATCAGATACGCCGGATGCGGTGTGGTGACACCGCCGGCAAGTGCTAACAATTCGCTGATGGCCGTGCCGATCGGCACCTTGAAGGTGGCGGGGGAGGCGACCTCGCCCGCCACGGTCACATACTTGTGTGTGACCGGCTGACCGCCGAGCAGGTTTGCCACGTTGAGGATCGTTTCAACGTTAAAGACCGTGACGCCGACCGCGATGGGCAGTCCCCCCGCGGGCACGACGCGGCCTGTGGCCTCGTAGATCAGAACGACCTCGTCGCCGGCAGGGTATACCGCCGGCAGACGGCAGATCGACATATTTGAGTAGGCCGCCATGTAGTGTTCAACGGCTTCAATGGTCTGCTTGTAATGCTTTTTGATGCCGATGATGACCGATTTGGCGCCTATTGTTTTCGCAATCAGATCAAATGCGCTGAGGATCTTTTCCGCGTGCTGCTCCAATAGCTGTTGATGCAGTTTTAAGAGCGGCTCGCATTCCGCGCAGTTGAGGATAAGGGTGTCGGCGCGCTCGTCCAGTTTCGCATACGAGGGGAAACCGGCACCGCCGGCGCCGACCACGCCACCCTCACGAAGAAGGGTCTTGAGTTCAGTTATGTTCATGGTTATTCAGTCCTATGCCGTTATCCACGATGCCGACGATCGCGGCATCCACGGGAGCGTTTTCCATGTTGCAGCCAATGCGGGCCGCACTGCCGGTTGCTACCAAAACGAGCTCACCGATGCCGGCGCCGACGTTGTCGATAGCAACGATGTTGGAGGAGCTGTCGCCCATATCGGCGAGAGGCTCAACCACCATAAATTTACTGCCGATCAAGTTGTCATTTTTACGTGTGGAAACGATGCTTCCCACAACTTTCCCGACGATCATGTTCCTCACCTTTTCTGAAGTAATGTTTGTGTGATGGGGAGAATGCGGAGGGAGCGGATGCCCCCTCCGCATGAACCATACAAATACTTATTTGAGTACGGGCAGGATCTTCTCCACATCGCCATGGGGTCTCGGGATGACGTGCGTCGCAATGACTTCGCCCAGACGCGCAGCGGAAGACGAACCGGCTTCCACAGCGGACTTAACAGCGCCGACATCGCCGCGAACCATGACGGACACGAGTCCGGAACCGATCTTCTCGGTGCCGATCAGGACGACGTTCGCAGCTTTGACCATAGCGTCAGCAGCTTCGATAGCGGCGACCAGACCTCTGGTTTCGACCATACCTAATGCTTCCAGTGCCATTGTTGTTTCCTCCTTGTGTTATTTTGTTTGGTAGACTTATTTCAGCTCCGGCAAGATCTTCTCGACGTCGCTGTGGGGTCTCGGGATCACGTGGGTCGCAACCAATTCGCCCAGCGTAGATGCGGACGTAGAACCGGCTTCGACAGCAGCTTTGACAGCGCCGACATCGCCGCGAACCATGACGGACACAAGTCCGGAGCCGATCTTCTCGGTACCGATCAGGGTCACGTTCGCAGCTTTGACCATTGCGTCAGCAGCTTCGACGGCGGCCACCAGACCTCTGGTTTCGACCATACCCAATGCTTCCAGTGCCATACTCTTTACCTCCTTTACCGGTTCTACTTCGGGCGCCGCGTTCGGCGCCTCAGTGGGGACCTTTTTTTGTTCAGCCATTTTCATTCCCTGCCTTCTTTTGGATTCGAGCGGCGCTCAAATTGATCATCCGCATGGTTTCCTCGTGCGGGCTGGCAATGACGGCATGAGCAACGGGTTTTGAGATTGCATTTGCGCACGCGTTTTCTACGGCGGCGGTGACAGCCGACACGTCGCCTTGCACGACGATGGTGACCAGGCGGCCGCCGAGCTTACGCTCCCATGTGACAAATTCCACACTGGCGGATTTGCACATAATGTCCAAGCAATCGATTCCGGCGGTTACGCCGGACACTTCAACCAGTCCTAAAGACTTCATGTTAGAATCGCTCCTTAGAATTTCGGAAGGATCTTCTCCACGTCAGCGTGAGGACGCGGGATGACGTGAACGGCAACCAGCTCTCCCAAACGGGAAGCGGAGTTGGAGCCGGCTTCGACGGCGGCTTTGACAGCGCCGACGTCGCCGCGAACCATGACGGATACGAGTCCGGAACCGATCTTTTCGGTACCGATGAGGGTGACCTCTGCTGCTTTGACCATTGCATCGGCAGCTTCGATGGCGGCGGTGAGGCCGCGGGTTTCTACCATACCAAGTGCTTCGTTAGACATAGTGTATATCCTCCCTTAAGTTAATTCTTATCGAAAGCATTGATCTTGAGCATCGGCTCGGTATCCGGCTCGGTGCTGCTCATGATGTGTGTCGTGACAACACCGGACACCCCTTTGGCAGCTTCGGCGGCGGCCTCCACGGCGGCGGTGACGTTGTCGATCGTGCCGCGGAACTTGACCGCGACGATGAGCGGGACTGTGAGGCTGTCGGGGTTGCCGGGCTTGTTCTTGTCGAAATGCTCGACCGTCACGTCAGCAGCCTTGCAGCCGGCATCGCACGCGACAAACGCGGCTACCAAGCCGTATACTTCAATAATACCGGTGGCGTTTCCCATGATTTACTCGCCCCTTACTTGTTGACGACAGCGATCTTCAAACCTTCCATTTTCAGGTTCGTGACCAGTGCTTCATTGATCTGTTCCAGCGGGAACTTATGGGTAATGAGTTTCTCCATCGGCAGCCCGATGCCCTTCGCACGCTTGAGGAAATCAAAGGTGGTCGCGTAGTCACGCAGGGTGTATACCCAGGAACCGACCGTGGTGATCTCTTTCGAGCAGATGTCGAAGTGGGGGTTGATGGTGGCGTCGCCGCCGTTAATGAAGAAACCCAGCTCGCACAAACCGCCACCGTTGCGGATGAACTTGTAGATGTTCGCGTGAGCGACGGGCGAGCCGGTGCACTGGAACGCGAAATCAGCAAGGTAACCGCCAAACGCGTCTTTCACGCCGCCTGCCAGCGCTTCAATGCCCTGATGATCCTTGAAGTTGACGGTGGCGTTGGCGCCCATCTGACGGGCAAACTCCAGACGTTTGTTCTCGCCGTCCACTGCCACGATGTTCTCAATGCCCATCGTGCGCAGTACCGCGATGCAGATCAGTCCGATGGGGCCGCAACCCTGCACGACAACGCGGCTGTTGAACCGCAGGATGCCGGTGGTCTTGGCGCGCTCCACGGCGTGTACCAACACGGCGCAGGGCTCGATCAGAATACGGGAATCCAGATCCAGATCGCTGACGTTGAACACGGATGAGCCGCCGCGAACCACGATGTAATCGGCAAACCAGCCGTTGAAATGCACGTCGTCATCGGGGAGCAGACCGTATACGTCTGCAGCGCCGACGTTTTGCTTGTTCATGTCGAACATCGTGATATCGGGATCGTCGTGCAGGATGACGCAGGTGACGACCTTATCGCCGACGTGCAGGGGTTTGCCTGCGCTGTCGACCTTGACGTTTTTACCCATTTTGACGATCTCGCCGGTGCCCTCGTGACCGAGCGCCACGGGGATCAGACCAAACGGATCGCGCTTGAACTCGTGAGCATCCGTTCCGCAAACGCCGCAACCCTCGACCTTGACGAGCATATCGTCATCGCCGATTTCGGGAATGGCATACTCTTTAAGCTCGAATTTCTCAAGCTGAGTGAGCATGGCCACACGCGCGGTCTTCGGAACGTCACGTCCGGCGGCAGGAGCAGCGGCGGGGGCCGGAGCGGCACCCTTCATGCTGTCCAATACCTGGCGGACGATTTCTTCAATGTTGGAAGAATTAACATCCATTATTTCGTGCCTCCACTTCTCTCAAATAGTTCTTTACCGTAAGCAGCCAGCGCGGTATCCTGCTCTTCCGAGCCGCCGCTGACACCCAGCCCGCCGATGATCTCACCGTACGCATTTTTCAGCGGCTCGCCGCCTCCGAAAATAACAATGTGACCCTCGTTGGTGAACTGAATGCCGTACAACGGACCGCCGGGCTGTGCTAAGGGTTTTAATTGTGCGGTGGACATTTTTAAAGAGACGACCGTGAACGCCTTTTGCAGGGCGACGTCGTAGCTGGCGATATACGAATCGTCCGCACACTCTACCAGTACCGGTCGTGCCGCCTTATTGGAAATTGCCACCACGGCTTTGACACCCATTTCTGCCGCTTTTTCCCGCACCTTTTCGGCAAGGGGGAGCGCGGCTTCAAGCGTCATGTCGGTAAGGCCGCCCAATTGACGGGTCACCTTATCCACAATGGAGCGTAAGACTTGTTCGTCCATAAGCGGCTCCTTATTTCGCCATTTGCTCTAACACGCGCTTGGTGATCTCGGCGACCAGATCCGTTTCGCTCTCGCCGCAGTGGCAGGAGCCGTCGCAGTTACCACAACCGTGACAGCTGGGCAGGCCGGCTTTTTGGTTGGGGCACAGATCAGCGGGGTGCTTGCCCTTCAGACCGAACTGGCGGCGGATCTCATACAAGCGCTGCACCTGCTTCTCGCTCAGCTCTTTCGGGCCGCCGAGCTGCTTGGAGATGTAGAGTAGATGAGCGTAGAATTCAACCGACTCCATCTTATGGTACGCATTCAGCAGGTTGTCCGAGAACGCGAGCGCGCCGTGGTTTTCGAGAAGTACCGCGTCAAAGGATTGCAGGTACTTGGATACCGCATCCGGAATCTCCTCGGTGGAGGGGGTGCCGTACTCGGCGATCGGTACGCAGCCGAGCGCGATAACCGCTTCCGGCATGATAGGCTGTGTCAGCGGGATACCCGCGATGGCAAAGCCGGTTGCGTACATCGGGTGTGCGTGAACGACAGCACCGACGTCCGGACGCTCTTTGTATACACGCATGTGCATTTTGATCTCGGACGAGGGCTTGAAGCCAGCATTTGCCTGCAACACCTTGCCGTCCTTGTCAACCTTGCAGATGTACTCGGGAGTCATGAAGCCCTTGCTGACACCGGTGGGGGTGCAGAGGAACTCGTTGTCGTTCAGTTTAACGGAAATGTTACCGTCATTCGCCGCAACCATGCCACGATCGTAAATGCGCTTGCCGATCGCGCAGATCTGCTTTTTGATTTCATACTCATTTACCATAATGCATTCTCCTTTTTCATGTGGATTTTATTGGTTTTCCTATTTCTATGGCTACATCATACCACCATAAACAACAAAAGTCAACATATAAATTTGGTTTTTTCTGTGTTTTAGCGATGTGTTTGTGGTTTTTCTTTGATTTCGATGTGATCGAGCAGTTCAGGGACGCCCTCACCGGTCAGTGAGTTTACGCGAAAGACCGTTTTGCAGCCGGACAGCCGCAGCCAGTTTTCTGCGCGACGAGGATCTGCTTTATCGATCTTGGTGACGATCCCGATCACTTCGCGGTTCACCAAGCAGGTGATACACGGCGGGAAGAGGGAGTAGTCATCGTCAGCGGCGATCAGCAGGCCGACCACGTCTGCCTCGTAGGCATAGAGGCAAAGGGCGGCGCCGAGATCATGGTTTTCGGCGTATTCGCCGGGAGTGTCGATGAGAAAGTCGTCGTAGGCGATCGCTTGCGTTTTTAAGTAGGTGACGGTCTCACCTCGCAGAGCTTGTGTCAGTGAGGTTTTGCCGCAACCGCTGCGCCCCATCAGAATCAGTTTCTTTCTCATGTGCGGGTCAGCTCGCAGACGGAGAAGCCCAGCTTTTCGATCGCGTATTCGCGAATCGCGGTAATTGCCGCTTCGACCTGCGATACCGTTCCCGTGACGATCACGGTGCCGCTGAAGCGGTCTACGAAGCCGAGCTCCACGCCGGAGGATTTCAGCGCAATATCGCCCGCGATGATGGCGGTCTCGCTGGGGCTCAAGGTTAAAATACCGATGGCGCCTGCGTGATCCACGGCGGGGTCCAGGCCGAGCTTGCGATACAGGATATCCTCGGGATGCGCGATGATATGCGCGAGAGTGATCTGCTTACCCGGGACAAGCTCCTGTATGATGCGGGTCTTGTTCTCATTTTGATTCAGCACGTCAAGTTCCATCATATCAACCTCCTATCAGTGCTTTCAGACCGTACGATTCCGCGGTTTGCCGTAACAGTTCCATGTGTTCCGCGGCAGGCGGGGTGATGTGTGCCATCGTGTACTCACGGCCGAGGCCGGTGTACTTATCTGTCCCCATCCGATGATACGGTAACAGATGGATCTCCCGCACGTTCGGCAGTGACGCGGCAAAAGCGGCGATCTCGCCGATTTCCGCCTCCGTGTCGTTGAAGGTCGGGATGACCGGCACACGGATGATCAGCCGTTTTGCCTTTTCAGCGATCAGACGTGCGTTATGCAAAATACGGTCGTTGGGTCGCGTGGTGAACGCTTGGTGCTTTTCGCTGTTCATGTGCTTGATATCCATCAGCACACAATCCAGCACCGGCAGATACCGTTCGACGATTTCGGGCGACGCGAAGCCGGTGGTCTCGATCGCGGTATGCACGCCGTTTTCCTGGCAGACTGTCAGCAGGGCAACGGCGAAATCCGGCTGTGTCAGCGATTCGCCGCCGGAGAGCGTGACTCCGCCGCCGGAGCGTCGGTAGTACATCCGGTCACGTAAGACCTCTTTGAGCACTTCCTCCACCGTGACGTCACGGCCTACCGTTTTGACGTTGCCGCCGAGTGTCATCTGCTGGATCTCATACGACTGGGATTCCGGATTGCAGCACCAACGGCACCGCAGCGGACAGCCCTTGAGAAATACCAGCGTGCGGATGCCCGATCCGTCGTGCGTGGAAAATCGCTGAATATCGAAGATCCTGCCGGTCACCGATAACAACGAGGTGTCCATTAAAACCCTCCTTGCTCGGTGCGGTTGATGATGTCGTCCTGCAACGAGCGGGACAGCGTGGTGAACAGAGCGCTGTATCCGGCAACGCGCACTACCAACGAACGGTAGTTTTCCGGATGCTTCTGTGCATCGCGCAGCGTTTCGCGGCTGACGACGTTAAACTGCACGTGGCTGCCCTTCTGATCGAAATAGCCGCGTACCAGTGCCACAAAGCTTTCCAGACCGCTGCGGCCTGCCAAGGCACTGGGGTGGAATTTCATGTTGAACAAGGTGCCGTTGGAAGCGATGTAGTGATCCAATCTGGCAACCGAGTTTGCCGCCGCTGTCGGGCCGTTTACGTCGCGGCCTGCGGCAGGGGAGACACCGTCCGCCACCGGCGTAAATGCCAAGCGTCCGTCCGGTGTAGCACCGGTTTGCGCGCCAAGCGGCACGTTCGCGGATACAGGGTACAGGCCGGCTTGATATACGCCGCCGCGCGGGTTGCGATACCGCTCAACGGGGCGGGTGTAGGTGTAGGCAACGTCACGTGCAAAATCGTCGATTGCACGGTTGTCGTTGCCGAACTTCGGCAACGTGCTGATGCGGTCGAGCAACTGCTGATACCGCGCTTTTTGCTCGTCGGAGCAGGGGTTCTGCGCAACTGTGAGATAGACCGCTTTGATATCGTCGGGAGTCAGCGTACGACCGTTGTCCACCATGCTCTTGACGACTTGTTTTGTGAGCTTTTCGGCTTGTTTGGGGTCCATATCCTTGCCGTAGTTGTTATCCAGTGCCTGACGGAATTCCGCCAGCGTGAGATAGTTTTCGTTGAATACGAGCTCTTTCACGGCGGTCAGTGCATCCGCAACGTTGGCAATGCCGAAGCCCTGCGGGCCGGTGAAGTTGTAGATGCAACCGCCTTCTTGCGCGCTCTTACCGCGGCCGATGCAATCCTCCAGCATGGAGGACAGGAACGGCAAGGGGCAACGCTCCATGTGCGCTTGGTCGATGGCGTTATCGGCGTTGACCATCAGCTCGATGAAGTATTCCATCTGCTTTTTGTATGCCCCATAGAACTCGTCAAAGGTCTTCATCGTAACGACATCACCGGTCTGCGGGCCGATCTGAATGCCCTTATCCATACCGTTGGAGAACGTCAGCTCCAGCGGGCGGCACATATTGAAGAACGCCGCGTCATGCCAACCGTCGGTTTTGCCGGACTTTTGCGGTTCGACGCAGCCAATGATGTTGTAGTCGCGCGCATCCTGCAGTGACAGCCCGCGGTTTTGCAAAGCGGGGATGATGACCTCGTCGTTGTAATACGCGGGCAAGCCGATGCCGGTGCGGGTGATCTCTGCGGCACGGATCATAAATTCGTGCGGCGAGCCGTTCCACACGCGCACCGAGAACGACGGCTGCGGCAGAAGAACGTGCAACGTCGCGTTGATGCACATGTACGACATGTCGTTGGTCGCGTCCTTACCGTCCTTGTCCTGACCGCCGGCGCACAGGTTTTGGAACATGCTGTAACCGGCAAATCCCTCCGCCGAGGCGAGGTCACGGACTTTCCCGAGGTCGTTGAGTTTGATCCAGACACAGTCCACATATTCCTGCGCCTGCTCGCGGGTGATAACGCCCTTGTCAAGATCCGCTTTTAAATAAGGATACATATACTGATCGAAACGGCCGGGGGAGATGGAGTGGCCGCTGGATTCGATCTGAACGAGCATTTGTACGAACCAGAACGACTGACACGCCTCGTAAAACGAGGAGGCGCCGTGTGCCGGCACGCGAGAGCAGTTCTCGGCGATTTTCAAGAGTTCCGCTTTACGCGTATCGTCCGCACATTCGGCTGCTTGCTTGCGCGCCAGCTCTGCGTAGCGGTTAGCGTACAACTCCACCGCGTCGCAGGTGATGAGCACGGCGTTGAGAAAGTGATGGCGCTTCGCGTAATCGGCGTCGGTGACGTGCAGCTTTTTAAGCGACGCACGCGCTTCTTCCGCGATGCCGCGGTAGCCGATCTTCAGCACTTTGCCGTAATCCACCGTTACGTGACCGACGCCGTTGTAGAAGTAGTTGCCGGGCGTGAAGACGTTGTGTTCGATCGCCGCGATGGCCTCGGGCACCATGTACGAGGTAGCGAGTTCGCTGGAGGTCTTACCCTTCCAATACGGAAACACCTTGCGCAGTGCGTTTTTGGTTTCCTCGGAAATGTAGAACGGGTCAGCGGAGCGCGTGGCCAACGTATCGAATTCCGCCTCCAGCCATTCGTACGAGTACTCCGGAAACAGCTGCGCACCGCGTGGGTTTTTGGAGCTTGAACCGACGATCAGCTCCAGTGGACGGATGGTGACCGGGATATGCGCCAGAATGTGCGCAAACGCCTTGGCACGGCGCAGAATGATCGGTTCTCCCTCCGTTTGCTGATACGACTCGGTCAACAACACCGCGCGATACGGCTCGATCTCGGGCATTTTTTCAAACAAATGCTCGACGAGTTTCGCAATACGCGGGCTTTTTTGGATGTCTTGCGTATAAAAAGTGGACATGTCGATACCCTCCCACATTTCATTCTGTACTCATTTTACATGAATCCCACATAAAAGTCAATAGGAAAACCAATAAAAACAAAATAAATTATCACAAAATCAAAGAAAATTTCAAAATTTCCACACAAAAAGCCAAAAATGTGGAAAATAAAATCCTAAAAACAGAAAAAACCAACACACATTCACGTTTACGCAGCGCGTAATAAAAAAAGAACGGCAGCGAAAATATAAAGACAAAAAACGCCCTGCGAACTTTCACAAGTTCGCAGGGCGTTTTAAGCTCGTTAAACGATTAACCGTTAACTTTTTTGGCGAGGGCGGACTTTCTCCGTGCAGCAGTGTTCTTATGCAGGAGTCCCTTAGCGGCGGCCTGATCGATCTTTTTAACAGCGGCCTTGACAAGCAGCTCCTTGTCTTCGGCGCCGGCCTCGATCGCGGCGTTAGCCTTCTTGATTTCCGTCTTCAATTCGGAACGGCTGGCTTTATTACGAGCGGTTTTGGCAGCAATTACCTTTACGCGCTTCTTAGCGGATTTAATGTTGGGCATGGTCACACCTCCTCAAAAAAGAATTACTCTAAATCACGCAGGGTTTATCATAACACGAACTTTTCGGAAAATCAATACTTTTTTTCAGAATATTGCGTTTTTTTCGTTTTATACTATATGAATAGGAGATGAGCATCATGCAATTTCGCACCGATCTTGCCATGGAAGCGACCGCCGATGCGGCGGTACAAACGCAATGTGTCGAAGGTATGGAGCTGTGCAGTCTTGACCTGACACCCGAGGACGCGGCACGCATCGGCAAGGGTGCCGGTCGGTATATCACGGCGACGTTGCCGCCGCTGACCGACGACGAACACGAGCTGGAGAAAAAGGCGGTCGTGCTCGGTGAACGGCTGCGAGGGCTGCTTCCGGCGAGCGGCAGCGTGTTGGTGGTGGGGCTCGGCAACGAGGCGATCACACCCGATGCGCTCGGACCGCGGTGCGCGTCAATGGTGCTGGCTACCCGTCATATTCAGGGAGAGTTCGCCCGTAGCGTGGGGCTTAACGATCTGCGACCGACAGTGGTGCTGAAACCCGACGTGCTGGGTAATACGGGTATGGAAAGCAGCGAGATCGTTGCCGGAGTCTGCCGAATCGTGAAGCCGGCCGCCGTGATCGCGGTGGACGCGTTGGCCGCGCGAAGCGTGGCGCGGCTCGGTTGCACGGTACAGCTGTCAAATACCGGTATTTCGCCGGGGTCGGGGGTGGGTAACAATCGTAAAGCGCTGAGCCGCGAGAGCCTCGGTGTACCGGTGATCGGGGTGGGTGTGCCGACGGTGGTGGATGCGGGCACGCTTGCGCGGGATCTCACGGGTGCCGTGCAGGAGTCCGTATCGCCGCGCGGTGCCGAGATGATGGTGACGCCGCGTGAGATCGACCTGATGATCGCGCGCGCCGCGCGTCTGCTTGCCATGACGATCCACGCCGCCCTGCAGCCGACCTATTCACCGCTGGAACTTTTAAGCATAGCCTTATAGATGCGCTCATAGAGTGGTATGGGTGAGGAAAATGAAACAACGGATCGTGACCGCGATCGTGCTGATCGCGGCGTGTGGACTTTTAGGGCTGGCGGTGACGGCGATCCCCGCGGAAGCCTTTGCACAGGTCGTGGAGCACGCGGCACTGCTGTCGGTGGGATTACAGCAGCCGGAGGAAAGTGTCGAGCTCATCAGCGAGTGGGTGACGAAGTCGCCCGCCGCACCGGGTGGCGCGCTCAGTGAGCAGCGTGTGATATTGGGTGAGGTCATCGCGCAGGCGGTGACTACCGCTCCTTCGACCTCCGTGCCGGAAAAGCAGGAGGGTGCGGGAGTCGTGCTGACACAGCAGCTGTCCGCCGGCAAGGAGTTCGTACAGGGCGTCGCCATCAAAAACAACACCAAAACCACCGTGGATATCGCGGAGGCGCTTGCGCACACACCGGATATCGACTTTGATACGGCTTCCGACGACATCCAGGTGCTGATCACCCACACTCACACCACCGAATGCTATCTTGACTACGATGCCGGCTTCTTCAATCCCGACGATAAGAGCCGTACCGATGATGCCGATAAAAATATGGTGGCGGTGGGGGAACGCGTCGCACAACAGCTCAGACAGGCGGGAATCGGCGTGATTCACGATACCGAGATCCACGATCAACCGTATAGCAGTGCGTATACCCATTCGCGAAAAGCGGTGCAAAAGTATCTGGAACAATATCCCTCGATCAGTGTGGTGTTGGACATTCATCGAGATGCCATTTATCAGTCGGACGGTACGCGTGTGAAGCCAACCGTGGTGATCGACGGCAAAAAAGCCGCGCAGATGATGATCATTGTGGGGATGATGAACACCCAATCGGTTCCGAACCCGCACACGGCGGAAAACCTCTCCTTTGGCGCGCATCTTCAGCAGACTCTGCACGCAGGGTACGAGGGGTTGATGCGACCGATGGTGCTGGCGAGCGCACGGTACAATCAACAGCTTTCTAACGGTATGATCTTGGTAGAGGTCGGCAGTGACGTCAACACTTTAGAGGAAGCCTTATACTCCGGTGAGTTGTTGGGCAAAGGATTGGCAGAAACGTTAAAGGGGTTATAATAATATGCCGAAAAAACGGACGTGGACGGCGGTGGTATGCGCTTTTTCCTTGACACTGTGTGTGGCCTTGTTTGCAGGTGGATTACTGGTAGTCAGTATGCGTAGCGGACGCACGTTGTTTGGGGAAAACTATGAGCCGGTAACCCTGCAGCAGGAGCTTCCGCTCGGGGAGACGGAGGACAGCACCTTTGTGTGGCTGCCCGCGCGGCTGCGTGTCTTGTTGCAAGTGCCGATGTGGGAAACGCAGTGCCTGGAATGGGTCTTGGGGAGATAAAGTAAGCGGCAGGTCCTTCGACCTGCCGCTTTAGGTTTTGGATTATTGAAACCGCCGTGCCGATAAGAAGCGCTGTGACCAGTAGGAACTGTTCAGCTGGTGTAGCTTGGTGCCGGAGCCGGGATTGGTGGAGGCGACAAATTGATTGTCTCCGATATAGATACCAACAAAGCCTGCGTCTTCGCCGATCTCGTTGCAGAACACCAAAATATCACCGGGCTGGATCTCTTCGGGATTGACATCGAAGCCGTAATCGATGATCTGCGTGGCTTTGCGGGGAACGGTGTAGCCGTTTTGCTTGTAGCAGTATACGACAAAGCTGGGATTATCAAACGCATCCGGTCCGCTGCCCCCGTTCTTATACGCTGTGCCGACCAGCGAGACGGCGAGCTTGGCGATCGCGTCACCGGTCGCGCTGTTGCCCTCCGCGGTACCGATGGACGGCAGGGTGGTGGTACCGGTGGATTGCGACGAAGAAGACGGATCGTTTTGGTTCGTATCGGACGAGCCGGTAGTCGTGGTCGTCGTTGTGGTGGTAGTGGTCGGTTTCTTGACTTGATCCTTTGTGATAACGGTGGCTTCCGGCGAATCACCGGAGCAGGCACTGAGTGTTACCAGCAAGGCAATGGCTGTGAGTAATGCGAAAAGACGGATCTTCATAGTTAACACCTCTTTGAACTTGATTATATCACAAAAGAAGATATAATTCAATGCTTTACGAAAGCCAAAACTACTTTTCTCTCTTATCTCTTATCCGGAAAAGTGGCGGAGATTTTTTAGAGAAGAGAGAAAAACGCGAGAGAAGAGTGAAGAGACCAAAAAGAACTGGTCAAAAACCTGATCTTCTTCATTTTTTCACTTCAAATAAGATTCGCACCTGCTTTGATTGTTAAAATAAAAATTACTTATAAATTGAATTTTTCTTGAATCATTTTTGCAACAACATCGGCTGGCAGATTTGAATTGTCAATTTTAATATAGTTTTCAAATGAAATTT
>CAZBAO010000027.1:0-16327 GCA_964490085.1 uncultured Eubacteriales bacterium
ACGGAGAATGCAGGATGTTATACGGAAGATTCCAACATAATATCGACGCAAAAGGTCGGCTGTTCGTGCCCGCCAAGCTGCGTGACAAGCTGGGCAGTCTGTTTATTGCCGCAGCCGTCATGGATCATTGCGTTTGCCTGTATTCGATGGATGAATGGGAAAAGCTGCAGGAGGGTCTGGCGCAAAAGCCTATGACACAAGCGCGCAAGCTGCAACGGTACTTATCGGCAAACGCCGTGGACGTGCAGGTCGACGCACAGGGCCGTATCCTGCTTCCCCGCCACCTGCTGGAATATGCGGGTCTTGAAAAGGAAGCGCTGGTGATCGGCGCCGGCAACCGCGCTGAGGTGTGGAATCCCACCGCGTATGAAGCGGATATCGACAGCATGACCTCCGAGGAGGTCGAGGCGGAATTCGCCGAGCTGGGCTTCTGATATGAAGGACGCACAAACTGCCGGTGGGTATCATCTCCCGGTTTTACTGGAAGAAACGATACGCGCCTTGAACATCCGGCCGGACGGCGTTTATGTTGACGGCACGGCTGGCGGCGGCGGGCACTCGTTCGCGATCGCCACACAGCTTATGGGCGGACGGCTGATCTCACTCGATCAGGATCCGGACGCAATCACACAGGCGACCAAACGGCTTGCCGGCTTACCGGCTACCGTAGTCCGTCGCAACTTCCGTTACATGGACGAGGTGTTGTGTGAGCAGCAGATCGATCGGGTGGACGGAGTGCTGCTGGATATCGGCGTTTCCTCCCACCAGTTGGACGAGCCGAAGCGCGGTTTTTCGTACCACGCGGATGCACCGCTGGATATGCGCATGAGTCAGGAAGGCACGACTGCGGCGGACTTGCTGCGAGAGCTTTCCGAGCAGGAACTTGCCGACATCTTCTTTCGCTTCGGTGAAGAAAAGTTTTCCCGCCCCATTGCCCGCGCGATCGTAGCGGCACGGCAACAACAGCCGGTCGAAACCACCGCGCAGCTCGCGGAGCTTATCAAGGGTGCGGTCCCCGCGGCAGTTCGTCGGGACGGGCATCCTGCCCGCAAGGTGTTTCAGGCGTTGCGTATAGCCGTGAATGCCGAGCTGGATTGCTTGTCTGAAGCATTGGACATTGCGTTTGACAATTTACGGGAAGGCGGACGACTTGCGGTCATCACCTTCCATTCGTTAGAGGATCGCATCGTCAAGCAGCGATTTGCGGCTTTTTGCAAGGGCTGCGAATGTCCGCCGGAGTTTCCGGTATGCGTTTGCGGGCGCACACCTGCCGGACGACTTGTGACGAAAAAACCGGTTGAGGCTTCCGCCGAGGAGCTGGCGGAAAATCCGAGAAGCCGCAGCGCAAAGCTGCGCTGTATTGAAAAGATCCGCGAAAGATAAGAGCAAAGCACATTATTTAAGCAGAAAGGAGAGAGCGTTATGGCAACTTACGGATCCGAAGCATACGATTTATCCATGTACGAGCCGAAGGCGAAGATCAGAGCTCTCCCCGGCAAAAAAGCAACCAAGGCGGATAAACGCCGCGCTCGTTTGCAAAAGCTGCTTAACACGGCAGCGACGGTGGTGGTCTCCGGTGCGGTGCTGCTGGTGATCGCGTTTATGATCTCCAGTCAGGTGCGTTTGACGGAGCTTAACAGTGCCATCACTCAGGCAGAAACAACGCTCAGTGAGGCAGTGGGTGAGGCAAGGCGCCTTGAAAGCGAGCTCGCCGCGCAGACCTCCGCGCAGAGCGTGGAAGAATACGCAGAAAGCGTGGGACTCCGTCAGGTAGAATCCGGTCAGATCGACTACATCACGGTAACGCCGGTAACCCCGGAAACAGCCGATGACGACGTGGGCTTTTTGGCAACCGTCTGGAATACCCTGACGGCGTGGCTGCAATAGACGAGTTCTATATCGGGGAAACCTCCGTATATTTATAGAGGAAACCTCGGACGGTGAGAGTTGGGATGGTAGCGTCTTGACTCTCTTTTCTTTCCTTATTGAAACGAGGTGAACCGGATGTCAACAAATCAAACAAAAGCGATAGGCCTGACCCGTCCTATGCGGAAACGCACGGTGGTCTGTATCACGGTAACGTTCTTGTGCCTTGCGCTTCTCGTCTGTCAATTGTTCCGTATCCAGGTTCTCGAACAGGACGAATGGCAAAAGCTGGCGGTCGCACAGCAGCTGGCAGACGTGGAAATATCTGCTAATCGCGGACAGATCTATGACGCCAACATGTCGGTATTGGCGCTGACGCGTGAGGTGTGTACCATTGTTATGGCACCTTGCAATATTCGCCGTGAGGTGACCCGCCAGAAGATCGCGGACGAATTATCTGTCATGCTTGAGATAGACCGTGATACTCTGTACCAGCAAACACTGGACGGCGAGTCACAGTATAAAGTGATCAAATCCAAGGTGGATAAATCGGTCGGTGACGCCTTCATCGAGTGGGTCAACGAAAACAGCCTCGGCGGCGTGTTCCGCATCGTTACCGACTACAAGCGGGAATATCCGCTCAAAAACACGCTGTCCTCTGTGCTCGGCTTTGTCGGCAAGGATAATGTTGCCCGCGAAGGTTTGGAGTTGCAATACGATGAGGTGCTGTCCGGTACGCCCGGCCGCATGGTGGCGGCACAGAACACGTACGGCGACCACCTGCCGACATCCCTGCAATACGAATACACCGTGGACGCGACGGACGGAAACAGTCTGGTTTTGACGATCGATCAATACATTCAGCAGGTCACCGATAAATATTTGGAGGATGCTATCACCGAATTTAAAGCGACGAATCGCGGTTGCGCGATCGTCATGGACGTGGAGACCGGTGCGATCCTGGCGATGTCTACCAAGGGCGATTACGATCCCAACGATTATCTGACGATCTCCGATCCTACCGTGGCGGAGCAGATCGCGCTGCTGTCGGGACAGGAGCAATCCGATGCCATCGTCGCGGCACGCTTGGAGCAGTACCGCAATAAGGCGCTTGACTTTTACGAGCCGGGCTCGGTATTCAAGACCTTCACGGCAGCCATGGGTCTGGAGGAGGGTCTTGTCACGGAGGAAAGTGCGTTCTACTGCAGCGGTATATTCAACATTGCCGACCGCAACATGAAATGCTGGATCCATCCAAAGGGTCACGGCCAGCAGAACTTTGTACAGGCGATCGCCAACTCCTGCAACCCCTCGTTCATGACGCTCGGCACACGCATCGGCACCAAGCTCTTTTCTAAGTACTATGCGGGCTTTGGTTTTACCGCCAAGACCGGGGTCGATCTGCTCGGTGAGCAAACTGTCACGAGTGGATTGTACCACTTGCCTGAGGATATCACATTGGTCGATGTTGCGGCATCCTCGATCGGTCAGACCTTCAAGGTCACGCCCTTGCAGATGGTCACGGCGATGTCTGCTGTGGCAAACGGCGGCTATCTTATGCAGCCGTATATTGTGCAGAAGATCCTGGACAGTGATGGCAACGTTATCTCCAACACCGAGCCGGTCGTCAAACGCCAGATGATCTCGGAGGACACCTCTGAACGCATCTGCTCCATGCTGGAAAACGCCGTGAGCAGCGGTTCGATCAAAAACGCGTATATTTCCGGCTATCGCGTGGCGGGCAAGACCGGTACCTCGGAAAAGACCGAAACCAAATCCGAGGAGGACGAAGACGCAAACGTAGAGATCATCGCCTCGTTCGGCGGTTTTGCACCGGCGGACGATCCGAAGGTCGCAGTGCTGGTGATGGTTGATGAACCGCAATATTTAAAATCCGGCGGCGGTGTTGCCGCGCCGTGCGCTAAAAAGATACTGAAGGATATTCTGCCGTATTTGGGTGTGGAACCGAACTATACCGAAGAGGAGATCGCCAGCCTTGATCGCAGTGTACCCAATGTAGTTGGCGCTACCGTCTCCGCGGCGGCGACCACCTTGAAGGCTTCCACGTTGACGTATTACACCATCGGCAGCGGCAATACCGTTGTCAAACAGGTGCCGGCGAGCGGCACCTCCATCCCGAAGGGCGGCGCAGTGTGGTTGTATACGGACAACAGCGAGACGCAGATGACTACCGTTCCCGATTTTTCAGGGCGTACCGTGGCGCAGGTCAATCAAGCCGCGAACACCGCCGGCGTCAACGTATTGCTATCGGGTATCAGTACCTCGTCCGGTACGCCGACGGCAACGCGACAATCTGCAACCGCCGGCCAAAAGGTGCCGAAGGGCACGGTCGTCACCGTTGAATTCACCTATGCGGATACGATTTATTAGCCCATAAAATCTCCATGAGAGGACTCCTGTTTATGAAACGCTTTCATCGACAGGACGTTTCAATGCGGGCTCCCACCCGCCGGATGTGGCAACGCGCACTTATTGTACTGATTGGTATCGTTATTTGCTTTTGCACGGTATGCGGTAAGCTGGCGGCTCTGCAGATCGCGGAGCACGAGCAGTGGCAGACTTTGGCTTCGGAGCAACAGCTGGCGGACAGCGTGATCTCGGATAAACGCGGTACGATCTATGATCGTAACGGTGTGGTGCTGGCACAAAGCGTTGAGGTCGCGACCGTCATTATGATGCCGTCGGAAATACCGGACGAAACGACACGCAGGATGATCTGTGACGAGCTTCCGGAGCTTCTTGGTATAGGCGCTGCCAAGTTGGATAAACAGACCCAAAAGATCGGTTCGCGGTATGAGGTCATCAAATCGAAAATCGATGAGACGTTGCGTACCGCGTTCATCGACTGGGTCAGGGAGAAGGATCTCACCGGTGTGTTCCGCGTTATTCAGGATTATAAACGCGAATATCCAAACGGAAGCACACTGTCCTGCGTGCTCGGGTTTACCGGAACGGACAACACCGGTCTGGAAGGCTTAGAAGCCAAATATAACGAATTGCTTGCCGGCAAGGCCGGTAGGATCGTTACCACCAAAAACGGGTGGGGCGATGCGTTCCCGAATGATATTCAATACGAGACTACGATCGATGCCGAAGAGGGCGAGAGCCTGTATCTCACGGTGGATATTAACATTCAGAAGATCGTGGAAAACTACTTAGAGGTCGCCGTCGCGGAGACGGGTGCTGCCAACCGGGCAAGTGCCATCGTGATGGACGTCACCACCGGCGAGGTGCTGGCGATGGCGACGAAGGGGGATTATGACCTGAATAATCCCCGTGTTGTGCAGGATCCCGATACGGCGGCGCAGATCGCGTTGCTGTCGGGTGATGAAAAATCCGACGCCCTGCTTACTGCCCTGCAAAAGCAGTGGAAAAACAAAGCAATATCCGAATTCTATGAGCCGGGCTCGGTGTTCAAGATCTTTACTGCCTCGGCGGCACTGCAGGAGGGTCTGATCTCGGAAAATTCCCAGTTCTTCTGCAATGGCACCTATACGATGGCGGGTGTACGCACAATGAAATGCCATGTGTTTCCCCGCAGTCACGGCAGCCAGACCTTGGCAGAGGCGATCTCCCATTCCTGTAACCCCGCGTTCATGAAGATTGGCTCACTGCTCGGCACAACCCTTTTTCCTGTTTATCACGAGCGGTTTGGATTTACGGCGCTGACCGGTATTGACATGCTGGGCGAGGCGCGCGTCACCGCGGCGTTGTATCACACGGCTTCCGCGATCACGGCGGTTGATGTGGCGACCTCGTCGATCGGACAGACCTTTAAGGTCACGCCTATCCAGATGATCACCGGCGTGAGTGCCGTCGCGAGTGACGGCAATCTCCGCATACCGTATGTTGTCAGCCGCAGTGTGGCAGCGGACGGAACCGAAACGGTAGTGAATGAGCCCACCGTGCGCACGCGTGTGATTTCGGAGAATACCGCCTCGCGTATGCGTGTCATGCTGGAAGGCGTGGTGGACGGCGGCGGTGCCAAAAACGCGTACGTGGCAGGGTATCGTGTGGCGGGGAAGACCGGCACTTCCGAAAAGACCGATCAGGCGGCAGCGGCAAACGGCAGAAAAAGCGCGGTTGCATCCTTTTGCGGCTTTGCACCGGCAGACGATCCGCGCATCGCGGTCATCGTGATGATCGACGAGCCGCAGACCTATGTCCGTTACGGCGGAACACTGGCAGCACCGGTGGCGCAAAAAATATTTGCCGATGTGTTGCCGTATCTGGATGTCCGGCCGCAGTATACGGAGGACGAACTGAAAGCACTGCGCACCACCGTGCCGGACGTTACCGGTAAAACGCTTTCCGCGGCCGGGGCTGTGCTCAAAAGCGTGGGCCTATCCTATCAAGCCGTCGGCAACGGTACGGTGACCGCGCAAAGCCCCGCGGCGGGTACGACGATCACCAAAAACGGCACAGTCGTTTTGTATACCGACGGGCAGCAGCCCGAACAGGTGACCGTACCGGATGTCACGGCAAAAACGCTGTTGGAGGCCAACAAGCTGCTTACCGACGCAGGATTGAATGTCAGCATTGTCGGCTGGACAGACGAGGTCGATGATCTTAACACGCAACGGCAGGCGGTCGTTGCGGAACAATCGATAGAAAGTTCAAGTACCGTTCCCAAAGGAACGGTCGTGGAGATACGCGTTCTCTATACGGACGCGATCGAATAGAGGTGTGGATATGAAGCTGCTTAAAGTATTGGAAAGCATCCCTGCTACAGGCTTTTCTGAAGACGTCGAGATCACGGCGCTTTGCCGCGATTCCCGCAAGATCACCGAAGGGTGTCTGTTTGTGTGTATTGCCGGAACCAAGGTCGACAGCCACCGATTTGCCGCCGAGGCACTGGCGAAGGGCGCGGCAGCGGTGGTGTGTGAGCGTGATTTAGGGCTGTCGAGGCAGATCCTTGTAAGTGACGGCCGTGCCGCTTGGGCACAGCTGTGTGCCAACTGGTTTGATCGGCCGTCCGAGAAGCTGTGCATGATCGGTATCACCGGCACCAACGGCAAGACCAGCACCTCGTATCTGCTTAAAGGCATTTTGGAGCGTGCGGGATATACGGTCGGTCTGGTCGGTACGATCCAGAATATGGTCGGTGATCGCGTGGTGCAGACCGGTCAGACCACTCCCGATCCGTACGAGCTGCAACAGCTGTTTGCTGCGATGGTGGATGCCGGTTGCCGATATGCGGTGATGGAGGTGTCCTCTCACGCACTTGATCAAGAGCGGGTGACCGGTTGCCGCTTCGCGGCGGGCGTGTTTACCAACCTTACACAGGATCATCTGGATTATCACGGTACGATGGAGCAATATGCTGCCGCTAAAAAACGGCTGTTTGCTATTTGTGATACGGCAATACTGAACGTTGACGATCCGTGGTATCACACGATGAGCGAGGCGCTGCCGTGTCCCGCGGTTACCTATTCTGCCGTGAGCGCGGATGCCGACTATACGGCACACAACCTGCGTCAACGTCCGGATGGCGTGGATTTTGAATTGGTGACGACCGGCTCGATCGGCAGAGTAAGGCTCAAAACACCGGGCCGCTTTTCGGCGTATAACGCGTTGGCGGCTGCCTCCTGCGCCTTGACGCTGGGGATCTCGTTTGACGAGGTCGTATCGGCACTGTGCGACGCGGCAATCATCAAGGGCCGTGCAGAGGTCGTTCCCACCGGCCGTGATTTTACGGTGGTCGTTGATTACGCACACACGCCGGATGGCTTACAAAACATTTGTGAGACCCTGAACGCCTGTAAAGCGGGGCGGCTCGTAACTGTGTTCGGCTGCGGCGGTGACCGAGACCGCACCAAGCGACCGAAAATGGCGGCTGTCGCGGCGGCACTTTCAGATCTTGTGATCGTCACTTCGGATAACCCGCGTACCGAGGACCCCCACGCGATCATCGAGGATATCGTAGCGGGCTTGTCCGGCACGACCGTTCCGTACAAGGTCATTGACGATCGGATTGAGGCCATTCACTGGGCGATCCGTAACGCACAGACGGGTGATACGATCTTGCTTGCGGGCAAAGGACACGAAACCTACCAGATACTGAACAGCGGAACGGTCCATTTGGACGAACGAGAAGTCGTGGCGGAAGCACTGGATGCGAATAACACCTGAACGGTGAAATGAGGAGTACAAAACATGGGTATACTGGTATCGGTGGTATGGATCGTGACGGCACTTTTGGCGTTCGTTTTATCCGAGAGGCTGGGAAAAGTGTTGATTCCCGTACTGCATCGACTGAAATTCGGACAGACGATCCGTGACGAAGGCCCCGCGTGGCACAAAGCCAAGCAGGGTACTCCCACGATGGGTGGCATTATCTTTATCGGTGCGATGCTGATCGTGGTATTGCTTGCCATGCTCGTCGCACAGCTGTTTCTGCCGATAAAGGTCGTGACCGACGCGGATACCGTTGCCACGGTCACGCGGCTGTTCGCCGGTATCGTGATGGCGATCGGCTTCGGTGCGATCGGCTTTTTAGACGATTTTATCAAGGTGGTCAAAAAGCGCAATCTAGGGTTGACAAGTCGTCAGAAGCTGCTGATGCAGATCGGCTTATCCGGCGGATACGCCTTGCTTGTGTATCTGACAGGCGGCACGCAGATCCATATTCCGTTTTACGGAACGTGGACGGCGGGATTTTGGTTTATCCCCATCGCGGTGTTTATCGTCGTCGCAATGACCAATGCCACCAATCTGACCGACGGTGTGGACGGTCTGTGCGGCTCGGTATCGGTGATCGTCTGTCTGTTTTTGCTGATCTTATGCGGCGAATCGCTCGGCTACGGCATCGTAACGGCCGCCGCCGCAGGTGCGATCGCCGGATTCTTGGTGTGGAATTTTCATCCCGCGCGGGTGTTTATGGGCGATACCGGCTCGTTGTTTATCGGCGGTGTGCTGTGTGCCGTCGCGTTCGGTGTCGGCAGACCGTTTCTGTTGTTGCCGATGGGCATCGTGTATTTCTTCGAAACGGTCTCGGTCATGCTGCAGGTCAGCTATTTCAAACTGACGCACGGCAAGCGGTTGTTTAAAATGAGCCCTCTGCACCACCACTTTGAGCTGTGCGGTTGGAGCGAGAACAAGATCGTCGCGGTCGCGTCACTCACAGCTGCAGTTGGCTGTGTGGTTGCTTTATTGGTGACGGTATTGTAAATCTTTTTAAGGAGAGAGCTATCATGGCAAAACGGACGACAGCCGTACACGCGGCACCGGATAATGCGTTGCCGAAGCGCAAGGAACGGCAACGTTTATTTTCCTTTGCCACCGGTTTCGATATGCCGTTTTTCATTTTGCTGATCCTCGTGCTGGCGGTCGGTTTGGTTTGCCTGTTTTCCGCCAGCTTTGCGTATTCGTATTACCGAAACGACGGGGACAGCTACTATTACATCAAACGTCAGCTGATCTATGCGATCGTCGGAGTCGTCATTATGATCGGCGTATCGTTTGTGGATTATCACATTTTGAGGCGGTTTGCGATTCCGGTCATGTTGGGCTCATGGGGACTTCTCGGTTTAGTCATGCTGCTCCCTGAGGTCCAGAACGTGCATCGCTGGATCCGTATCGGCCCGATCAGTATTCAGCCGTCCGAGATCGCGAAATTTGCGATCATCCTGTTGTTTGCGCACGTCATATCGCGCAATCCGGATATGATAAAATCGCTCAAAAAGGGATTTCTTCCCTTGCTGTGCGTACTTGGTTTTACCGCGGTTCTGATCTTGATCGAACCGCACCTGTCCGGCACGATCCTGCTTTTGATGATCGGTCTTGTCATGCTGTTTATCGGCGGCGCACGATTGCCGCACTTAGGTACCATTGTCGCGATCGGCGTCGTCGGTGTGGTGGTCATGGTCGTGTTCTTGGGGTATGAACAGGATCGTATCGACGTGTGGCTGGATCCCCTTGGCGTGTACACCTCGGACATGGTGTATGAATCGGGACAGACCGGTCGGGACGCCGCATGGCAGACGGTGCAGTCGCTGTATGCGATCGGTTCCGGCGGTCTGATGGGCGAAGGACTCGGCAACTCGCGGCAGAAGCACTCGTTCCTGCCCGAGCCGCAGAATGATTTTATTTTTGCTATCGTGTGTGAAGAGCTCGGCTTTATCGGCGCCGTACTCATTATTTTATTGTTTGCGGCACTGGTATGGCGCGGCTTTGTGATCGGTATGCGTGCGCCGGATAAATTCGGTTCGATGCTGGCCATCGGCTTGATCGCGCAGATCGGTATTCAGGTGGTGTTCAACCTGGCGGTGGTGACCAACTCGTTTCCCAACACCGGTATCAGCTTGCCGTTCTTCAGCTACGGCGGCTCATCACTGATCATGCTGCTGGCACAGATGGGCGTACTGCTGTCGGTGTCCCGACAGACAAAGCAGCGGGCAGGGGGATAAGCGATGCGTATATTGATGGCAGGCGGCGGCACGGCGGGGCATATCAACCCCGCTCTTGCGATCGCCGATACGATCAAAAGCAAACATCCGGATGCCGAGATATTGTTTGTCGGGGTCAAAGGAAAAATGGAAACCACGTTGGTTCCCGCAGCGGGGTATCCGCTCAAGACTGTGACGGTGCAGGGCTTTCAGCGCCGTCTGTCCCTTAAAAACGTAGGCCGCAACGTTGCGGCGGCGTACCATGCGGTCACCGCGGGCTGGGAGGCGGCGCGCATTATTAAAGACTTTTCTCCCGACCTTGCCATCGGTACCGGCGGCTATGTCTGCGGGCCGGTACTCCGACGGGCGGCGCGGTTAGGCGTGCCGGTTCTGTTGCATGAGTCGAACGCCTTGCCGGGTGTGACGGTCAAGATGCTGGCAAAGCACGCGACAGCCGTTATGATCTCGGACGATTCTGCACGCAAGCACTTACCGGAGGGAACACGAGTGGTGGTCACCGGCAATCCGCTGCGCCGTGACTTTACGGCGATGGATCGGGAAACGGCGCGCCGAGAGTTGGGTGTAGACGAGCGACCGCTCGTGCTGTGCTTTGGCGGCAGCTTGGGCGCGCGTCATCTCAACGAGGCGGTAGCGGGTGTGTTAAAATATAACCAAGAGGCGCAGAACCTGCAGTTTATTGTGGGAACCGGCAAGGGCGAAAATCATCGGAAAATGCTGGCACTTCTTGAAGAATTCGGTGTCCGTCTGGACGGCGTTCACGTACGGGTACTGGAATATATTGACGATATGCCTCGCTGTATGGCGGCGGCGGATCTCGTCATTTCCCGTTGCGGTGCCATGACGCTCAGCGAGCTGCCTGCTATGAAAAAGCCGTCGATCCTGGTGCCGTCACCCTATGTGGCAGAAAATCATCAGTTTTATAACGCCATGGCGTTGGCGGATCGCGGTGCGGCGATCTGTATTGAGGAAAAAGATTTGACAGAAGCGCGTTTGTGGGATACGATAGAAAAAACGGCACTGTCACCCGATACGCTTGCCCGCATGGGCGAAGCTGCGGGAAGCGCGGCGGTGCTGGATGCGCACGAGCGCATTTACGCCGTCGTTCAGGAGGCGCTGAATCTTAACCACAACTGACGCACTCGAACCCGATTTGTTTTGGGAGAATGATATGTTTGCTGCGTTAAAATACTCGTAAATCCTCGCTGTCACCTTTTTCGCCCGAAATCATAGGATGGGGTATAAGACCTTATCGGTTGATTTCGGAGGTGGATGACGGTGTCAAAGCTGATTATCGAGGGCGAACACCGATTAAACGGTGCCGTACATATTCACGGAGCAAAAAACAGCGCGTTGCCGATCTTGGCGGCCACCTTTCTGGCAGAGGAACCGTGTGAGATCGAAAACTGTCCGCTGCTTTCGGATGTTCACGCTGCCCTCAAGATCCTGGAGCACCTGGGGTGCCGGATCGAGCGGGGCGGGCACACCGTCCGCGTGGACGCGTCGCAGGCGGACGGCTTCGAGGTGCCGGACACACTGATGCGGGAGATGCGGTCCTCTATCGTGTTTCTCGGTGCCGTTGCGGCACGAACAGGCCGAGCGCAGTTGTCCTTTCCGGGCGGCTGTGAGTTGGGGCCTCGCCCCATTGATCTGCATTTATCGGCCCTTCGCCAGTTAGGGCTCGGTATCCACGAGGAGGGCGGCAAACTGCTTTGCCGTGTCCACGGCAGGCTGATCGGTTGCCCGATCTCGCTCTCGTTCCCCAGTGTGGGAGCAACCGAAAACATTTTGTTAGCGGCGGTCACGGCGAGCGGCACCACCACCATCTTTAATGCCGCCAGAGAGCCGGAGATCGTGGATCTGTGTAATTTTTTGACCGCCTGTGGTGCGCATATCCGCGGAGCGGGTGAGGGGACGATCGTCATTGAGGGCGTTGACCGCCTGCACGGCTGCTGTCATCGCGTGATCCCCGACCGCATCGAGACCGCGACCTACATGGGTGCGGCGGCGATCACCGGCGGGTCGTTGTTGCTTAAGGAAGTGTGTCCCGAGCACGTGCAGGCATTGATACCGGTGTTTGAGGAGACCGGTTGTCAGGTCACCGCTTGGCGCGAGGAGCTACTGATCAACGCTCCGGGACGGCTGCGCCGTATCCGCACGGTGCGGACCCTGCCGTATCCCGGCTTTCCGACCGATGCACAGGCGCTCATTATGGCACTCACCTGCGTGGCGGACGGAACCAGCGTTTTTATTGAAACGATCTTCGAAAGTAGATATAAGCACGTGTGTGAGCTCATGCGCATGGGCGCACACATCAAGGTCGAAGGGCGGGTGGCTGTTGTGGAAGGCGTTCCGACCCTGTCCGGTGCACCGGTGGAATGTACCGACCTTCGCGGCGGCGCGGCGTTGGTACTGGCAGGGCTTGCGGCAGGGGGCACCACCGAGATCACCCAGCTACAGCATTTGGAGCGCGGTTATGAAGCTATCGTGCAGACTCTCGCGGAAGTCGGCGCACATATACTTTTGCAATCTTAAACAGCGGAGCGTGTAGATGAAGAAAAGGCAGTCACAACCGAAACGCAGAAACAGCCAGAAGCGGAAGAAAAACCGCTTCCGGCTGTTTGTCGTGCTGTCGGTGGTGAACGTGTTGCTGATCGTCTTCACCCTGTTGCTGTTGCCGGCGGCACTCAGCAAACCGAAGACAGACGGCGAGGACAAGCCGTCTGCGCTCGGTATTCGCAGCATTACCGTGGAGGGAAACACGCAGTACGATAACGAGGCGATCGTGGGAGTCAGCGGTCTTGAGGTCGGGCAAAGTGTGTTCTCCGTCAACAAGGGACAAGCCGCCAAGCGGCTTAAGCAGGAATTCGCGTATGTGCGGGACGTGGATATCGACATCAGCTTTAAGCGCGAGGTCACCATCCGCATTACCGAAGCACAGGAAATGGGCGCGGTGTATGCAAACGGTAGCTGGGTCGTGGTCGACGAAAAGGGGCTCGGTCTGCAAAAGATCCCGATTGAAAGCGAGCGCCCGCTCAGACGAATGTATTTGAAAGGTGCGGGTACGCTCACGGATGAGATCGGTAAGCAGGTTTTGGACGAACGCAGCCTGGCGATCGTTGCCGAGATCTGCACGGCATTTAAACTGTATGAGCTCGGTGACGTCAGTGAGATCGACATGACGAACCTCAACGATATTCGCGTTAACTGGAAAAACCAGATCGACATCGCACTCGGCAACGATTCCAATCTGACCTACGAGATCGCGGTGGCGGCATACTCTATCCCGAAGGTTCTGGCGCGCCACGGCGAAACGGCAACGGGACTGCTGAACGTCAGTCAGTATTCCGATGCGACGGTGGAAACGCCTACTATCATCTTTACGCCGTCTTCTCTTCTTGAACAGGACGATAATTCCTCTGCAGACGGCGAACCGGAAACAAATCATTAAAAAAACGAAAAAAATTAAAAAAATAGTGTTGAAATCATGGCGTTGACATGGTAGAATTAAAGAAGTATAATGTACAGTGACTCTGTAAACGTAGATTAACTGTTGCGAAATAAAAGGTAGGAGGATGTTCCATGAACTTTGAATACGATGATGAAGTCTTGGACACGGGCGTTCAAATTAAAGTAATCGGTGTCGGCGGCGGTGGCGGAAACGCCCTCAACCGCATGGTCACGGCCGGTGTCAAAGGCGTTGAATTTGTGGCGATCAATACCGATCACCAGGCTTTGCTGCGCTCTCAGGCGACAATAAAACTCCAAATCGGTGAAAAACTGACACGCGGTATGGGTGCCGGCGCGAACCCCGAAAAGGGTCAGCGTGCCGCTGAGGAAAGCCGCGATGAGATCACCGCCGCGCTCAAGGGTACGGACATGGTGTTCATTACCGCCGGTATGGGCGGTGGTACCGGTACCGGTGCCGCTCCTGTCGTGGCGGAGATCGCCCGCGATATGGGTATCCTGACGGTCGGTATCGTCACGAAGCCGTTTGCGTTTGAAGGCCGCCGCCGTATGGAACAGGCTGAGAACGGCATCGCGATCCTGCGTGAGCACGTGGACAGCTTGGTCGTTATCCCCAACGAGCGTCTGAAGCTCGTTACGGAGCAACGCATCACGTTGGCAAACGCGTTCCAGGCAGCGGACAGTGTTTTGCGCCAAGGCGTGCAGTCCATTTCCGAACTGATCACCGCGGAAGCTGTTATTAACCTTGACTTCGCGGACGTTACCGCGATCATGAAGGATGCCGGCTATGCTCACATGGGTATCGGCCGTGCAGAAGGTAAGGACAAGGCAGAGGCTGCTGCTCGCGAAGCGATCGCAAGCCCGCTGCTGGAGACCACCATCAACGGCGCTCGCGGTCTTATCATCAACGTGACCGCTTCGCCGGACATCCCGCTGGAGGATGTGGATATTGCGTGTAACCTCATTTCCGAGGCGGCACATCCGGACGTTAACACCATCTGGGGTCTGACCTTCGACGAGAATCTGGAGGACGAGCTGTGCATCACGCTGGTCGCCACCGGCTTCTCGTCCGACGGTTCGTACGTCCCGCCCACGGAAGACGGCAAGGGTGGCACCGATTCCAGCGATTACGACGATGAGGATCTCCTCAACATGTTTCGCAAAAGACCGCAATAATCAGCTGTAACATAAACGGCGGGAAGCAACTGCTTCCCGCCGTTTTTCAAAACAAAGGGGGAGAGAGTATGTCCGGCAACCGTGATCTGTTAGCGCCGTTGCGCGCGGCGGTGGATACGTACGGTTTGATCGAAGCCGGTGACCGTATAGCGGTCGGTGTATCCGGCGGAAAGGACAGTGTGGCGTTGCTTGTGTTGCTTTCGCGGCTACGACGGTTTTATCCGCAGACCTTTGACCTAACCGCTATCACGCTTGACCCCGCCTTTAACGGTGAGGAGGGCGACTATTCCGCCGTCGCCTCGCTGTGTGAACAGTTGGAGGTGCCGTATGTTCTCAAACGCACGAAATTATGGGATGCCGTACAGGAGCATATCGGCGATGAGAATCCGTGCAGCCTCTGCGCGCGGCTCAGGCGCGGCACGCTGCACCGCGTGGCAAAGGAAGCCGGCTGCAATAAGGTCGCGCTCGGTCACCATCAGGACGATGCCGCCGAAACCGTGCTGATGAATCTGCTGTCGGGTGCGACGATCGGATGCTTTTCACCCAAAAGCTATCTCGACCGCAGCGACATTACGCTGATCCGACCGATGGTGTTTTTAACCGAGCAGGAGATCGCGGCGTTCGTGCAGCGCGAGGGGTTACCGATTGTCAAATCCCGCTGTCCCGTGGACGGTGCCACACACCGTCAGCGCGCCAAAGAGCTGATCGAGCAGCTGTCTGATTCTTACGGTGATGTCAGTCATAAGATTACAGAAGCATTACAAAAAGCCCACATCAGCGGGTGGGGCGTAAAGGAGTGAATACGACGATGTTTTCATTGTTGAAAAGCGTATTGGATCAAGACGATGCACCGATCGTGGTATGTGATAACGCGCACCGCATCGTGTATATGAATCCGACGGCGGTTCGGCGGTATCAACGGTACGGCGGAGCGGCGTTGCTGGGTAAAAGTTTACTGGATTGTCATAATGCGCAGTCAAAGCACGCTATCGAGGAAGTCCAGAATTGGTTTGCAGCGGATGTGTCGCATAACGTGATGCATACCACTTACAACGCCGCCGAAAACAAGGATGTGTATATGATCGCGTTGCGCGATGACCAAGGTGCCTTGATCGGTTACTACGAAAAGCACGCTTACCGCACCCCCGACCCCTCCCCGTTCTATGAGGGACTTGAAATGGGAAACCCCTCCGACGAGTAGCCCAAGTGTCTTAAGGACACTTGGGCAATTTTATTCGCCTTTGGCGAGTTATATTGCTTCACAGTTATATTCGGCTAAAGCCGAGTGATATTGCCTTCGGCAGTTCGTTGGCGAATAAAATATCACTGAAACCGCAAGGTTTCAATAACACTATTGCAAAGCAATAATATCACTCCGACGAAGTCGGAAT
>CAZBAO010000028.1:0-1351 GCA_964490085.1 uncultured Eubacteriales bacterium
CCGCTGACCCTTCGCACGTCAAGCGAATGCTCTACCAGCTGAGCTAAACGTCCGTGTTTGCGGAACGAATGCTATTATAGCGGAAAAGAAATCGCTTGTCAAGAGGTTTTTAAATAAAATTTCAACGGTTCAAACGATCGAGCAAATAGGGGATGGCGGCCTCAAAATTCACGCCGTACCAATTGTGCTCCGGTTCGACCTCGGTGAGTCGTATGCATTCGGCGGTATAGTCTGCCGCGATCTGTAAGGCGGTGTCTAAATCTTTACCGTTCATTAAAGCGCCGACGCAGGTGCTGGCGAACACATCGCCGGTGCCGTGATATGAGGCGTCTATGCGGTCGTTGTAATATTCAAAGAACCGATCGTTAACGGAATCATAGGCCATGACCCCGACCTTACCGGCTTCAAAGCTGACTCCCGTCAATACGACGTGCTTTGCACCGAGTTCCGCAAGCTTGCGCAGTACGTCCTGTACGTAAGCAACATCGTAACCTTCGCCTTTGTAAGGAATATCCAGCATAAAAGCGGCCTCCGTCATATTCGGCACGATAATATCCGCCTTGCCGCACAGTTGCGCCATCGCTTTGGCAAATTCCGGCGTAAAGCCGGTATAGAGGTTGCCGTAATCTCCCATGACGGGATCTACGAAGATGAGATTATCGTCTGTCTTAAACTCGTCGAAAAACTCCGACATCAGACGCAGTTGCTCAAAGGAACCGAGATAACCGGTATAGATCGCGTCAAATCGGAAATTTTCCTTTTTCCAGTGATCGGTGATCGCGGTGATATCCTCGGTGAGATCACGGAAGGTATAGCCTTCCTTGAAGGCGGTGTGTGTGGACAGGACGGCGGTGGGGAGGACTGCTGCTTCGACACCCATCGCAGAAATGATCGGCAGTGCCACGGTGAGTGAGCATTTGCCGACACAGGAAATATCCTGAACAGTAATAATGCGCTTCATAAATTGTCCTCCCATAAAACATTTTTATCACTATACTGCAATTGATTTCTGCTGTCAAGATAAGAATTGTAAATTTTAATGCGTGCGTCAATACTTTGTGTTGTCTTTTTTGAGGGAGTATGGTATACTTGTCGCAGTGTGCCGAAGGGGGTGAGATCCAGTGAACGGCTTTCGCTACGAAAACAAATATTTCATCAGCCGCGCCGGATATCTGCAGCTGAAAGCACGGTTGGATGCCGGACTTTGCAAGGACACACACACCGCGCATCCGGATGGCGCGTATTTCATCCGCAGTCTGTATTTCGATGATTTTGAGCAAAGCGGTTTGCTGGATAAGGTCGAAGGTGTCCAGAAACGGGAAAAATTCCGTATTCGGTTTTACGATATGGA
>CAZBAO010000028.1:1451-16185 GCA_964490085.1 uncultured Eubacteriales bacterium
AGGTCGAAGGTGTCCAGAAACGGGAAAAATTCCGTATTCGGTTTTACGATATGGACGATTCCTTTATCCGTCTGGAATGTAAGCAAAAGCTGGATCAGATGACGCGGAAATTTTCTGCACCGCTGACACGCGGGCAGGCGGATGCTATTCTGCGCGGGGACGTCTGGTGGATGCACGACAGTGAACACGCACTGATCCGTGATTTTTACGTCAAGTACCGTACCCGATTGCTTCGCCCGATGGTGATCGTGGATTATTACCGTGAAGCGTATGTGTTTCAGGATGTACGCATCACCTTTGATCGGGATATCCACAGCGGTCGATATCATGTTGATCTGTTTGAACAAGATCTGCCGAGTGTGCCGGTATTCCCGTCGGATCGCTTGGTGATCGAGGTCAAGTATGACGATGCCTTGCCGTATGCGGTAAGGCAGTTGCTAAAAACGGTTTCAATGTCCCGCAGTGCGATTTCAAAATATGAATTATGCAGAAAAATGCAGTAAAGGAAGACGAGTATGAATTTTATGGATATGATCAAAAACAGTGTGATCGAACAGTTTAACACGGGTGTGACGATGGGGGACATGTTGCTTTCGCTGTTGGTAGCGTTTTTGATGGGTTTATTTATTTTGCTTGTCTACCGTCAAACTTTCCGCGGAGTATTGTTTTCGAAGGGCTTTGCTTTTTCGTTGGTGCTGCTGTGCATGGTGACGGCAGTCGTGATCCGTACGATCAGCTCCGATCTGGCACTGTCGCTTGGTATGGTCGGTGCGTTATCAATTGTTCGTTTCCGTACGGCAATTAAAGATCCGGTGGATACCATCTTTATGTTTTGGGCGATTGCCGGCGGTATTATGAGCGGTGCCGGCTTATATCTGCCCGGTGCTTTAGCATGCCTCTTACTTGGTATCTTATATTATTTGATTACGGTCATCTATCGCAAAAATAAATGTCCGTATTTGTTGATCATCCGTTACGATCCCTCCAAAACCACAGCGGTGAAAAAAGCACTGAATTCTCTGCCGAAATACCGTATCAAATCACGCATCGTTACCCGCAACGGCGGCGAAATGACGGTTGAAGTTACGCTGGGAAGCAACGAAATGAAGATTATTGACACCATGCTGGCGATCGACGGTGTGCAGGATGCAAGCCTTGTCAGCTATGAAGGTGAATTTGGACTGTAAAGGGAAAGCCCTTTGCCGCATCAACGGCAAAGGGCTTTTTATCTTATACCATGCTTTCGAGTGCTGCTTGCGCGCTTTCCCAGCGGGTGAGCAGCTCGTCTAATTCTCGGTTGTGCTGCTCCAACTCTGCAGAAATGCGCACGACCTCTTCGTACTGTGCCGCGATCTCCGGTCGCTCTAATTGTTGTTGCAGATCGGTGATCAGTGCTTCTAAGGCGGTGATTTCTTCCTCACATCGACGAACCTGTGTTGCCAGCTTGCGCTTTTGCGATTCCTGCTCTTTGCGGAGCTTGTACGTGTTTTCCTTTACCGGCTTTTCCGCCGTTTCGGCGGTGCTTTCCGTAACCGTACAGCGTTCAAGATAGTCGTCGTAATTACCCGAATAGCTGTCGCACCCCTTCGGCGTCATGTGCAGGATGCGCGTTGCCATACGGTTGATGAAATAACGGTCATGGGATACGATCAACAACGTACCGTCGTAGCCCTCCAAAGCCGCCTCCAACGCTTCACGGGAGGCGATATCCAAATGGTTGGTCGGCTCGTCCAGTAACAGCAGATTATCATGTGCCAACATCAGTTGCAGCAACAATAAGCGGGCGCGTTCGCCGCCGCTCAGCGCCGATACAGGCTTAAACACTTCGTCACCGTAAAAGAGAAACGCAGCAAGTGCGTTGCGGATCTCCGTTTGAGTCAGTTCGGGGTAATCGTCCCACAGTTGATCGATCGCCGTTTTGTTGTACGATAGTTGAGATTGGATCTGATCGTAATACCCGATCGATACTTTTTCCCCTAAATGAAGATAGCCGGAACGCGGCTTGAGTTCCCCCGTGATAAGCTTAAAAAGCGTCGTTTTTCCGCAGCCGTTCGGGCCGATGAGGAAAACGCGTTCACCGCGCCGTAAAGTAAAGTTAACGTTTGAAAACAACGGGGAGGCAAAACCCATGGACAGCTCACCGGCCTCCATCACCTCGTTGCCGCTGACGGTATCGGCGGTAAAACCAAACCGAATCGTGTGCTCTGCCTGTTCGACCTGTACCTGCTGTTCCTTCAGCCGCTCCAACCGTTTTTCACGGCTTTCGGCTGCGCGGACGGATTTTTCGCGATTCCAGCGTTTAAGCAGGGCGATGTTATCTTCCAGCTTTTTGATCTGCCGTTCCACCGTCTTGTGGCGATGCAGTGCGATCTCATTATCCCGCTCTCGTTTCTCTTTGTGGGCGGTATAATTGCCGTCGGTGGCATACGCCGCCCCCTGCGTGATCTCCAGCGTGCGGGTCGTGACCTTATCTAAAAAATACCGATCGTGTGAAATAATGATGGCGGCACCTGAATAGGAACGTAAAAAGCCCTCCAGCCACTCCACCGAGGAAATATCCAGATGGTTGGTCGGTTCGTCCAGCAACAGCAGATTGGCATTCGATAACAGCAAACAGCCCATGGCGATCTTGGAACGCTGTCCGCCGCTGAGCGTGGATACCTGCTGTGAGAATTGCTCGTTCGTGAAACCGAGACCGTTCAGTGTGGAGGCAATACGGCTTTTGTAATACAGACCGCCTGCTGCTTCAAATGCTTCCTGCAGCCGTTGCTGCCGATCCAGCCACTCGGCGGGGACCTCGGTAACGATGGTCAGCTTTTCAGCCAAGTCGGTAAGTTCACTTTCCATACGGAGTAGCGGCTCAAAAACGCGTTCCACCGCTTCCCAAACTGTGATGGTCTCGTTTTGAAGGGTGTGCTGCTCCAAATACCCGATGCGGGTATTTTTAGACAGCAAAATATCGCCGCTGTCTGTCGATTCTTCACCGATCAGCAGGCGGAACAGCGTGGTTTTTCCCGAACCGTTGGAGCCGACCAATCCGATACGGTCGTGCTCGCCTACGTCAAACGAGAGCTTGTCAAACAAGCAACGATCACCAAAATATTTACTTATACGATGGGCGGAAAGAACGCTCATAACGACGATCCTTTTAACAAATTTGTTACATATTATAACAGGAATTTACTTGTCTGACAAGACAATTTCTGCTATACTTAACGATAGATTTGCTATACTTAACGATAGATTTCGGAATAAGGGGGAGTCTCTGGAATGAACTTCAACGAAGAACGGATGTATCACATTGGACTTAAGCCGTCCGAGGGTGCGGAATATGCCGTTATTACCGGTGATCCCGGTCGCGTGGAATCCATTGCCCGCTTGCTGGATGAGCCGCAATTTGTTGAAAGTAATCGCGAATATACCACGTGGGCGGGCAACCTTGCCGATCACCGCGTCTTGGTTACTTCACACGGGATCGGCGGCCCCTCCACCGCGATTTGCGTTGAGGAATTATCGCGCTGCGGTGTCAAGACCGTGATCCGTGTCGGTACCTGCGGCGGTATGGCGCTGCAGGTTTGCGGCGGGGACGTGGTCGTGGCTATCGGTGCGATCCGAGCCGAGGGCACATCTCGTGAATATTTGCCGATCGAATTTCCGGCAGTTGCCGATCTTGCTGTGTGTAATGCTTTGGTAAATGCGGCACAAGCTGAGGGGTACACGGCGCACGCGGGCGTGGTGCACTGCAAAGATTCGTTTTACGGACAACATTCTCCGGAAGCGTCTCCGGTGTCGTATGAGCTACAGAACAAGTGGCGGTCGTGGTTGCGCGGCGGTTGCCTGGCATCGGAAATGGAGTCGGCAACGTTGTATACGGTTGCTGCATCGCTGGGGTTGCGTGCCGGTTGCGTTTTGCACGTCGTATGGAATCAGGAACGCGAAAAAGCGGGACTTTCCAACCCGACCTCCAAAAAGACGGAATCTGCGGCAAAAACTGCAATAAATGCGCTGAAAGCATTGATACTTTCTTAAATTTGTGATATACTTATTCGGATACACAAAAGGGTGGTGAACGGTTGCGGATCTTAGGAATAGACCCCGGTTATGCGATTATCGGCTGGGGCGTGATACAATACGAAGGCGGGCGCTTTCATGCGCAGGATTTCGGAGCCGTTACCACTGAGGCGGGTACGCCGTTTTTACAGCGTTTGGATCAAATTTACGAACGGCTCACCGCCATACTCACGCGGTTTAAGCCGGATGCGATGGCGATTGAAAAGCTGTATTTTCAAAACAATCAAAAGACCGCAATCGAGGTGGCGGAAGCACGAGGCGTCATTTTGCTTGCTGCTCAGCGGTGCTCGGTGCCGGTGTTTGAATACACACCGTTGCAAGTGAAAAGCGCGGTAACGGGTTTCGGGCAGGCACAAAAATCGCAGGTCATGGAGATGACGCGGCGTTTGCTTCGCTTGCAGGCGGTTCCGAAACCGGACGACACGGCCGATGCCTTGGCAATCGCCATTTGTCATGCACAGACCGGCGGGACGGCACTTAAACTTCGCATTATGAAAGGACGGTAACAGCATGCTTTACAGTGTGAGAGGAACGCTTATTCATCGCGAAATGAACCTCGCTGTTGTGGAATGCGGCGGTGTGGGATATCAGTGCTTTGTTACACTCAACACGGCACGTCAACTTCCGCAGATCGGTTCGGAGGTTATGCTGTATACCATCTTGAACGTTCGTGAGGACGCGGTAGAACTGTTCGGGTTTGCCGATAACGGTGAACTTGCTTGCTTCAAGATGCTGACCTCGGTCAACGGCGTCGGCCCGAAAGCGGGACTTGCCATTTTGTCGGAGTTTTCTCCGGAACGAGTAGCGCTTGCCGTTGCAAGCGGCGATTATAAAGCACTTACCCGCGCACAGGGTGTCGGTCCCAAACTTGCACAGCGTATTACATTGGAACTCAAAGATAAATTCGGATTGCCGTCCGCGACAGAGGGTGTGGTATTGGATACGGGCAAGGCTGTTGGCGGTTTTAACGCCTCCGGCAATGCGTCGGAAGCGGTCGGCGCGTTGACGATGCTTGGTTTCAGTGCCGGTGAAGCGTCGGCTGCCGTCGCTAAGTTGGACAGTGAATTGTCTGTTGAAGAAATGGTACGACAAGCGCTGCGTGCGCTTGGCAGGAGGTGATGAGCCGTGCAGGAAATGGATTTGGAAAACCGTATGATGTCCACCGAATATCTGCCGGAGGATGAAGGGGATAATCCGCTTCGCCCGCGTACCCTTTCGGAATACGTGGGGCAGGAAAAGGTAAAGGACAATCTGTCCGTTTTTATCAACGCCGCGAAGCTGCGCAACGATACATTGGATCACGTGTTGTTGTACGGCCCTCCGGGACTCGGCAAAACCACGCTGTCAGCCATTATCGCGCACGAGCTTGGTGTGAATTTTCGCATTACCTCGGGACCGGCACTGGAACGCGCCGGCGATCTGGCGGCACTGCTGACGAATCTCGATCAAGGTGACGTGCTGTTTATTGATGAGATTCATCGGTTGCCGCGTACGGTTGAGGAAATTCTGTATCCGGCTATGGAAGATTTTTCGATCGATATTATCAACGGAAAAGGGCAGGGCGCCGCATCCATCCATCTGCCGTTGCCGAAATTTACCTTGATCGGGGCGACAACGCGCGCCGGTCAGCTCTCCGCACCGTTGCGTGATCGCTTCGGCGTAGTGTGCCGTCTGGAAATGTATACACCGGAAGAGCTTGCCAAGATCGTTGCACGCAGTGCGGGTATTTTGGGCATCTCCTGCGACCGCGACGGTGCACTTGAAATTGCTTCCCGTTCGCGCGGAACACCGCGCATTGCCAACCGTTTACTGAAGCGCGTTCGTGATTTCGCTCAAGTTATGACAGGCGGCGGCATTGATGCGACGGTTGCACAAACGGCGCTGGATAAGCTGGAAGTGGATGAGTTAGGCTTGGATATGGTCGATCGTCGTATGCTGATGGCGATGATCCAGCATTATAATGGTGGTCCCGTTGGATTGGATACGTTGGCGGCAGTGATCGGTGAAGAAGCCGTTACCATTGAAGACGTGTACGAGCCGTACTTACTTCAGCTTGGCTTTATCAACCGTACGCCGCGTGGTCGCGTGGTATTGCCGGCTGCGTATGCACACTTGGGGATCGCCCATCAGACTACCTTTGATGTGTAAAGGATTTTTCCTATGAGAACAGCGGAAAACTGGAAAGATTATGAATTGTTAGACGCAACCGACGGTGAACGCTTGGAGCGGTGGGGAAATTGCTTCTTGATCCGTCCGGATCCTCAGATTTTGTGGAGCACCGGTCGTCAGCACCCTCTGTGGAAAGCGGCGCAAGCGCGGTATCATCGCTCACACACGGGCGGCGGTCATTGGGAGACTTACAAACCGTTGCCGGATGTGTGGGAGATCGGATATGAGTCACCGGCGGCAGGTCTTACCGGTCTGCGTTTTCGCTTAAAACCGATGGGCTTTAAGCATACCGGATTATTTCCGGAGCAGGCGGTAAACTGGGATGCCATGGCTAATATGATCCGCACGGCAGGTCGTCCCGTTCGGGTGTTGAATCTGTTTGGTTATACCGGCGGGGCGACCTTGGCGTGCGTCGCCGCCGGTGCGCACGTGACGCACGTGGACGCTTCCAAGGGTATGGTCACTTGGGGACGTGAAAATGCCGTTTCCTCCGGTTTAGCCGATCGTCCCATGCGTTGGTTGATTGACGATTGCGGAAAATTCGTCCAGCGCGAACAACGGCGCGGCAATTCTTACGATGCGATTCTGATGGATCCGCCGTCTTACGGGCGCGGCCCAAACGGCGAGGTGTGGAAGTTGGAGGAACAGATCTACGATCTGGTGCGTGAATGTGTATCCATTTTGTCGGATAAACCGCTCTTTTTCCTCGTCAATTCCTATACAACAGGCTTGTCGCCGTCGGTGATGCAGTACATCTTGGGATCACTGATCACGCCGCGCTTTGGCGGAAACACTTCTGCGGATGAGATCGGTTTACCGGTCACACAAAGTGGGCTGGTGCTGCCTTGCGGTGCAACTGCTATGTGGAAAGCGGGTGAGAGCGTATGAATATGATTTCGGTTGATTCGGTTCGTTTTCGGTATGACGAGGGAGAAGAACAGCCGGAGTCCGCCGTTGTGCTGGACGGCATTGATCTCGCCGTCCCGCGCGGTCAGTTTATCGCTTTGCTTGGACATAACGGCTGCGGCAAATCCACCCTTGCAAAACACTTTAACGCGCTCTTGCTGCCGCTTGGCGGTGCGGTGCTTATTAAGGGGATGTCTACGGCTGACGAGGATAAACGCTACGATATTCGCAGTACGGTGGGTATGGTATTGCAGAATCCCGATAATCAGTTGGTTTCTACGATCGTAGAAGAGGATGTGGCGTTTGGCCCGGAAAATTTAGGGATCGATCCTGTTGAGATACGCGAGCGTGTTGACACCGCACTCAAAGCGGTCGGTATGTACGAGTACCGCTCCCACGCCGCTCATAAATTATCCGGTGGCCAGAAACAGCGCGTCGCGATCGCGGGTGTTTTGGCAATGCAGCCGGAATGTATCGTTTTAGATGAGCCAACAGCGATGCTGGATCCGCGCGGTAGGAAAGAGGTTATCGACACCATCTGTCGCTTAAACCGCGAGCAGGGCATCACGATCGTGCTGATAACACATTACATGGAAGAGGCCGTGCTGGCTGACCGCGTGGTGGTAATGGAACGCGGCAAGCTGGTGATGGACGGCACACCGCACGAGGTCTTTTCTAACGTTGATACTTTGCGCGAGATTGAACTGGACGTTCCGCAACCGACGGAGCTTTGTCATTTGCTACGGCAGGCGGGTGTGGATATACCGGACGATGTTTTAACGGTCGACGAGTGCGTCGACGCGTTGTCGTCACTATTGTAAAGGAAGAAAACTTTCATGGCCTTGATTGAAACACAAAACTGTACATTGCGGTATTCTGCGGGAACGCCGTTCGAACGGGAAGCTCTCCACGATGTGTCTGTCAGCATCGAGGAGGGTGAGTTCGTTGGCGTTATCGGACACACCGGATCCGGTAAATCCAGTTTTGTGCAGCTGCTCAACGGCCTGTTAAAACCGAATTCCGGCCGCATTTTGTTGGACGGGCGTAATATCTGGGAACACCCGAAGGAGATCCGCAAGGTGCGGTTTGGGGTCGGTATGGTGTTCCAGTATCCGGAATATCAGTTGTTTGAGGAAACGGTATACAAGGATATTGCCTTCGGGCCGCGCAATATGGGGTTATCCGATAACGAGATCCGTGAGCGTGTGTACACCGCAGCAGAATGGGTAGGCTTAAAAACGGAACTACTTGAAAAATCGCCGTTTGAATTGTCCGGCGGCGAAAAGCGCCGTGCGGCGATCGCCGGTGTAATGGCAATGCGCCCGCGGGTGCTTATTCTTGATGAGCCCACCGCAGGTCTGGATCCGCGCGGAAGAGATTTAATATTGAGTCGTATTCGCGCATATCAGCAGGAATTTCACACCACGGTGTTGTTGGTATCCCACAGCATGGAAGATATTGCGCGTGTAGCTGATCGTGTACTGGTGCTGAACAATGGATCGGTCGCGATGCTTGAAACTACCGATACGATCTTTTCCCACACTGCCGAACTTGAAAGTATGGGGCTTTCGGTTCCGGCGGTTACCAAAGTTTTTGTAAAGCTACGCGAACGCGGCTTTGCGGTGCCGAACGGCATTTATACGGTAGAAGCAGCCAAAACAGCGTTGCTTCCCCTGCTGAGAGGGGGTAACGGCGATGCTCGCTGATATTTCCATCGGTCAGTTTTTCCCCGGAAATTCACTTATCCATCGGTTGGATCCCCGTGTGAAGTTGGTGCTGACCTTTGCCTATATCCTGCTGATCTTTATTCCTAATAATTGGGGTGGTCTGGCGGCGGCGCTTGTTCTGTTGGGTTTTTGTGTTGGGTTATCCGCTATTCCCGTTAAACTGATACTCAAAGGGTTAAAGCCGGTAATACCGCTTCTCTTGTTCACGTCCCTTATCAATATCTTCTACGTTGAAGGAAGGGTGCTGGTAAGCTTTTGGATACTGCAGATCACGTTGGAAGGTATTTTTACGGCACTGTTTGTTTCGATCCGTATTCTGTGCCTGATAGCTGCCGGTTCATTGCTTACGTATACCACCTCGCCGACCACGTTGACGGATGCAATGGAGCGTGTGCTGAGTCCGCTTAAGGTGTTTCGTATCAGTGTGCATGAGATCGCCATGATGATGACGATCGCTTTACGGTTTATCCCCACACTGATCGAGGAAACCGATAAGATCATGTCGGCGCAAAAAGCGCGCGGTGCAGATATGGAAAGCGGTAACATACTGCAACGGGTGCGTGCCCTTATACCGGTACTCGTACCGTTATTCATCTCATCTTTCCGTCGTGCTTATGAGCTAGCAACCGCCATGGAATGTCGTTGTTATCACGGCGGTGATGGCCGCACACGCATGAAGCAGCTGCACATGGTCTTGCGTGATTATATCGCGCTTGGTGTGATGGTACTGTTTACGGCGTTGCTTATTGTCAGTAATTTGCTTATTCCGGCAACGATTTAACAAAAAGGGGGCTTCTGCATGGCAAACGTACGGTTGACACTGCAATACGTCGGAACGCGATATCACGGCTGGCAGGTGCAGCCAAACGGCATTACCGTGCAGGAGGCCCTCCAAAATGCGATCGAACAGGTAACCGGTGTCCGCAGTGCCGTGACCGGTTGCAGCCGTACGGACGCGGGCGTGCACGCCAATCGGTTCTATTGCACGACTGCACAGCCTCAGCGTATATCCGTCGATAAATTTGTACAGGCGCTTAACGCCGTGTTGCCGGAAGATATTGCCGTGCTTTGCTGTGACGCGGTATCGGATGAATTTCATCCGCGGTATTCGGCGGTGGCTAAACGCTACGTATACCGAATCTGGAACGGTGCGGTGCGCAATCCGTTTGAACAGGGGGTTTCCTTGCATCTGCGCTCACCGCTTGATGATGCGCGCATGAACGAGGTCGCACAACTGTTTTTGGGAACGCATGATTTCTCGGCCTTTTGTTCTGCGGGCAGTACCGTACAAGATAAAGTGCGCACGATTCGCCTCTCGCAAGTAGAACGTGACGGAAATCTCGTGACCTACACGGTGGAGGCTGACGGTTTTTTGTACAATATGGTGCGTATTCTTGTCGGCACTATTTTAGATGTCACTGCCGGTCGGCTATGCGAAGACGATGTGCAGCGTGCTTTAGATACGGGTGATCGCTCTTGTGCGGGTGCCACGGCTCCCGCGTGTGGGCTGTTTTTGGATGAAGTTTGGTACCAAACGGAGGTGAAGTCATGAGCGGATCTACGGTTCAGAGCCGACGATTGAAAAATCAATACCGTCCGTGGCTTCGCCTTTTTGTGCGGCTTCTCATCGTTGCCGCTGTCCTGCTCGTCGGTTTTTTGGTTTGGAATAATTGGGATACACTCGCTCCCGAGGCGGTTCTGGATTGGGCAGAGGTTCGATTCGGTAACGCGCAGATCGGTACAGGTTTTCCTGTCGCGGCTGAGGGAAACACCGTTTTAGCGATGAGCGAGGTGAATCAGCATTTGGTAATGCTGACCGATACCTCTCTGCAGTTTTATAATTCCTCCGCATCTCGCGTTATCACACGCAATCATTCGTTTTCTGATCCGACGCTACAAACCGCCGGCCGTTACGCGCTGATCACGGAGGTTGGGAGCAGTCGATTCCGATTGGATACGCGGCGTGAAACGGTGTTATCTATGGAGTTGGAAAACCGCAAAATATATGCCTCCTGTGTGTTATCCTCCGGTATGGTGGGCGTGGTAACCGACAGTGCGTCGCAGAGCTATTTGTGTGAAATTCGGGTATATAACCGAAATGGGAAATCCGTTTTCACTTATCAGAGCCGGAAATATTTGCTGACAAATATTTCGTTGGCATCCAACGGTAAGGGGATCGCCGCTGTCGGTACGACCGCTGAAGGTGGAATGCTGAAATCCGTGCTGCTGATGTTCGATTTTTCGGATACTGAACCCACGGAATACAGCGGCTCGGATCTGCTCCTGTACGATGTCAACTATTTCAGCGGTGGTGCAGTTCTGGCAGTGGGGGATAAGGAGGTCTGGATCCTTCCCAACCGGGGGAGCACAGTCGAAAAGATTGCACTGGACGGTTTTGAACCGGTCGGTTACAGTGCCACTCCGACTTTTTCCGGCCTCGTACTGCAACGATCAGGCAGCAACGGCGATGGCTATGTCTGGACGATCGACGGTTCCGGATCGGTTTGGAAAAGCGAGCAACTTGAGGGGAATTTCCGAAGCGTCTCGTGCCAAAGCTCGCGGATATTGGTGTTGACGGAATCGCATTTGTACAGCTTTGGAAAAAACGGTTTACAAAGCGAGGCGTCCACGCCTACCGATTCGTTGTTGGTCACCGAATATCTGGATTCCCCGTTGCTGCTGACACTCAGTGAATTGCAACGCGTAGATGCGTAGTTGTACTTTCTGCGAAAGTATGCTACAATGTTGAGCAATACTACAAAAGGAGAGCCACATATGTCGTATATTTTAGATGCAATTATCGTCGCCATTATTGTTATCACCGCGATCATCGGTTATCGTCGCGGTTTTATCCGTACGATTATTCAGCTTGCCGGTTGTATCGTCGCGTTTATTCTGGCACTTTCACTGAGTAATACGGTGTCGACAATGGTATATGACGGCGTACTGCGTGACGGTCTGCAGGAAAAGATCGAAACGATCTGGAGTGAAACGGTCGTTGACGGTGCCGCCCAGTCGTTAACCGAACAAACGGAATCGGTGCTTGAGGCTTTGCCTGATTTTGTACAGGCGGTATTTGATGCCGAAACGATCACACAAGGGATCCGCGATTCTGTCGGTAACGATCAAACCGGAAGTGCGGTCGCCGATTATTTAGTTGACGAATTGCTTCGTCCGGTAATGGTGGCGGTGATTCGTTTTGTAGCGTTTTTGCTCTTGTTCGTGATCTTAATGATCGTAATTCGCTTATTGGAAAAGCTGTTAAAGCCGATCACTAAAATGCCGCTCATTCGGCAAGCGGACGGTACGTTGGGCGTGATCGTTGGCTTGGCAAAAGGAATTCTGTTTGCCTTGGTTGCGGTAACGGTGATTCAGTTGATCGCGACCGGTGCTACGACCGGTCCGTTCACACAGGAAAATTTAGATAATAGTCTTGTGGCGGGATGGATTGCGGATATCAATCCGCTTTCGGCGGTGCTCAATATCGAGTGAGTGAGGTAACCTACAATGGAACGTTTAAAGTTTGTATGGAATATTCCCAACATCTTGTCGTTGGTGCGCATTGTATTGCTTCCGGTTTTTGCAGTGTTGTATTTTAACGACCTATTGATATGGGCAGTCATAACGTTGCTGTTCTCGGGACTGACCGACCTGTTTGACGGTGTGATCGCAAGACGGTGCAACCAAATTACCGAGATTGGTAAACTGTTGGATCCGGCAGCGGATAAGCTGACTCAGATCACCGTGCTGCTGTGCCTGGTCGTTCGTTATCCCGCACTGATCCCGCTGGCTGTTATCTGTCTGACAAAGGAAGTTTTGCAGGCGATCGGGGGATGGATACTACTCTCGAAAAACGCGACCATACGCGGTTCCAAATGGTTCGGTAAGGTTTCTACTTTTTTGTTTTATGCGGTCATGCTGGCGATCGTGGTATGGGTGGATATGCCACCGATCGTTTTAGCTGTGCTGATTTTCCTGGTGGCTGCCACCATGTTGTTTTCGTTTTTTAAATATATGCTGCTTTATTTTAAGCTGCGAAAAGAAGCTGCTGTTGTATCCGAAACAGCTGTTCCGGAATCTGCTCAGTGATTGATTTTTAAAGGAGTTCCTATGATGGTATGTTCCCGTTGCAAAAAACGTCCCGCGGTGGTGTTTATTACCCGCATGGAGGGGGATAACAGCACAAACGAAGGGCTTTGTCTGACTTGTGCCAAGGAGCTTGGTATCAAACCGGTGGATGATCTGTTGACAAAGTTTGGCATGAGCCAGGAAGATCTTGAACAAATGGATGAACAGCTCAGTGAACTGATGAATACCGAAGACGGCGAGGACGAGAATTTTATGCTCGGCGGTGCCGCTTCTTTTCCGTTTTTACAGAACCTGTTTGGGCAAAATACGAATGCCGATAACGGTACGGAAAAACCGAAAGAGTCCCCGAAAGACACCAAAAAAGAAAATAAAAAGCGCAGTGCGCTTGATAACTTTACAACCGATCTCACCGCCAAAGCACGCGAGGGGAAATTGGATACCATCGTCGGACGCGATCGCGAGATCTACCGTGCCGTACAGATCCTTTGCCGCCGCAGTAAGAACAACCCTTGCCTGATCGGCGAACCCGGTGTCGGTAAAACCGCGATCGCCGAGGGATTGGCATTGCGCATCGCCGCGGGCGAGGTACCGTACAAATTACAGAATAAAGAACTGCGCTTGTTGGATCTGACCGGTTTGGTAGCGGGTACACAGTTCCGCGGTCAGTTTGAGAGTCGTATTAAAAGCTTAGTTGACGAGGTCAAGGCCAAAGGCAATATAATCCTGTTTATTGACGAAGTGCACACCTTAGTCGGTGTCGGCGATGCAGAAGGCGGTATGTCCGCCGCCAACATTCTCAAACCGGCACTGTCGCGCGGCGAGATCCAGGTGATCGGTGCGACGACCTTTAACGAGTACCGCAAAAACATTGAAAAGGATGCCGCATTGGAGCGTCGTTTCCAGCCGATCAAGGTGGAAGAACCCTCCATTGACGATACGGTACAGGTGCTTTGCGGTATCAAATCGTATTATGAGCAGTACCACGGTGTTGTGGTATCAGAGACTTTGGCACGCAAGGCTGTTATATTATCGGAACGGTACATTACCGACCGTTATCTACCGGACAAAGCAATTGATCTGTTGGACGAAGCCTGTGCCACGGCTGCGTTGCAGAATAAGAAGGCAGATGAGTATGCCAAGCTGTTGCTTGCGGAACAAAATCTCCAGAAGCAGGAAACGGAAGCAATGGCGGGTGAGGCGATCGATTACGAGCGCTTAGCGAATATCCGCGCGGAGCTTATGAAAACTCAGCAGGCGATCGACGATATTCGTGATGCGGCAGTCCATATGCCGCTCAGCGAAGAGCATCTTGCCAAAGTGATCGAGCTGTGGACCGGTATTCCCGCTTCTAAGATTCAAGAAAACGAGTTGTCTAAGCTCGCGGATTTAGAGGACGAACTGCGCCGCCATATCATCGGCCAGGATGAAGCCGTTTCACTGGTTTCGGCGGCAATCCGCCGCAGTCGCGTGCAGATCAGTCCGCGCCGCCGTCCGGCATCGTTTATCTTTGTCGGCCCCACCGGCGTCGGAAAGACAGAACTTGTGAAAGTGTTGGCGGCACAGCTGTTTGATACGCCCGAAACGCTGATTCGTCTGGATATGTCCGAATTTATGGAAAAACACGCAGTATCGCGTATCATCGGTTCGCCTCCCGGCTATGTCGGCTACGATGAAGCGGGTCAGCTCACCGAAAAGGTACGCCGCAAGCCGTATTCGGTTATCCTGTTTGATGAAATTGAAAAAGCGCATCCCGATGTGTTAAATATCCTGTT
>CAZBAO010000029.1:0-16139 GCA_964490085.1 uncultured Eubacteriales bacterium
TACGCGTTTACCATGTTGATGCAAGAATGACAGATATCAGCAAAATACGCAACACCAAGAAAATGAGTGAAGAGACTTTCATAAGCCAGGTATATACCAATGCGTATAATACGAGCGGTCTGTATCATCTGGAGCTGCTGCAAAACGGCGGCAAAAACACCTTTACCAGCAAGAACGAACGCACCACCATATCCGCAGAAGACCTTTTCTATGCCGGAGATGTGTTTGATGCGGCGGATTACGATGAGTTCCTGATTGGCGGTCTTATGGATAGCAACGTGGAATTCGGTTATACCATCAAGGTGGTAAGCATCGATACAAATACGGACGGAGAAACCACCGCAACCATCCGTATCACACGGCAGTAAGATTTGCGGATATCTTTTTCGGTGCAACTTGCCACAGAAACACGGCATACCAAACGGTATGCCGTGTTTTTGCTATTACAAAAGATAGGTTTGCGCTCCTGCTTTGGGGTTATGAGCTCGAAGGACGAATAACTTGTGGGCGTTTGTGAGCGCCGCCGATGGCGGATACAGCGAACAAAAAGCCCTCTGCCGCGGTCGACGATCGGCAAGGCGGTTTACCCGCCGCAGACGGAGTCGGGCACCGCAAAGGTATGGTCGGAAGTTCGAATCTTCCTCCCGCAACCAAATCCCTTCTCGGACGAAGTCCGGGAAGGGTTTGCTTTTTCACTTTTCAGTTTTGCAAGGCTTCGCCTTGCGTTTTTTACTTTTAAGCAGTATAATTATGTTCAAGAGGTGAAAACGAGGAAAGAAAGTCCTTTAATCATAAATCAAAAGCCTTTGTGCTTGATGTAATAAAAGTTTGCAAAGAATTAAGAACGGCAAAATGTGAGTCTGCTCTTATCAATCAATTTATGCATTCGGGAACAAATATCGGCGCAAATATCCGAGAAGCATTTTATGCGCATGGGAGGGCTGATTTTGCAGCAAAACTGCAAATTGTATTAAAAAAGTAATTTGATTTCCTATTTAAACGCCGCAAAGGAGAATATTAAATGAGCAAGGCAGAAATGAAACAAATTTCATTTACAACTACAGGTAGTTTTGATCTGTTAGAAGGGTTTGGCTGCGCAAGTTTGGGTCTTGCAGGTGTATGCGGAAATGATGAAAAACGTGCGGTTACACACCCTATAAAGCTCAAGGCTTTAGAGTTTTGCGGTACATACCAAGAGATCTTAACTGCTGTAAAGCAGGTGGGGGAGCCTGCTTTGGCGGCGATACTGCTTTTTGGTAATGTCGGCGGTGAAAATGCTTTTCTTAAAGAGCTGCAAAAGACACTCGCGTGCCCTATTGTTGGCGGCGGAGCGGCAATAAATTTTGCAACAAACAGTGCAAGTCTTATCACAGGCAAGAGTGAAGCGGCGTTACTTCTTATAACCGATGAACGATACACCTATACCACCGAAACCGTTTGCATACACGACCAAATCATTGAAACCTGCAAGCTCGTTTTGGAGGATGCCAGAACAGCGCTCACCATAAACGGTGTGGACGCAGTAGTCTTTTACAACAAAAAGCGGCAGAAATTAGGGCTTTCGGATACGGATTTTGAACATTTGACCCTTTCTGACTGTAAAAATGTTAATGCACATCTATCAATACGTGACGGCAAGCTGACAAGCGGCAGAGATTTAGATGAAACGATGCTGCTTCGATATGTGGATCACGCAAAGGTTTATAACACCATGCGAGATTTTTATGATGATAAGGATGCAATAGTTTTTGGTTGTGCGGGACTGTCAGGTCTGCTCGACAAACCGCTTGACACCAAATCTCTGGGACTTTTCCTCTTTGGAGAGGTGTGTATGGCGGAAGGCTCGGCAGAATTCGGCAACCTCATGTTGAGCAAGCTCAAGATCAAGCTCAAATAAATCGAATCATCCTGTTTGCTGTTATACTTATATTTGCAACAACCCAAAGTCTGTAATCTCTTTCGGGGCTGCAGGCGTTTTTGTTATGTGCAGTTGACAGCGGCTACAATTTGCTGTATATTTTGTTATTGACTTTTTGGGGGGATGAGCGTATAATTTCGTAGGTTTTTGGAGGTGCTGAAAATGGATTTAACAAAGTATCTGTGCACACAAGTACCCGAAATTAGGGTGCACGGAAGAACAAGCAACCGAAAGACCAATGGCATTCCATTGTTTTGGTCTGCTTCGGCAATAGAATTTAACGTTACCGGCACGGAACTGTGGCTCGAATACACCTGTACAGGAGATGCCTATCTTCGGGTGGAAATTGACGGATTTGACATGTACCGTTTCCCGATCGACGTCGGTACGCATAAAGTCTGTATCATGCGCGGATTGGCCGCAGATCAGATTAAAAACATCCGTATTTTCCGAGAAACATCGGCATTGGTCACTACTCTTATCACGCTTAACGCATTGCATAGTGACGGTGAATTCAAGCCGCTTCCTAAGCGGAAATACAAGATTGAAGCTTTTGGAGACAGTGTGACCGCCGGTGAAGGCTTGGCCGGCGCGCCGTCTATGACCGAGTGGTCTCCTGCTGTTTTCAGCTCCCGCGGAAACTATGTTCTCGCCGTGGCAAAAACGTTTGATGCCGACTGGAGCATTGTGGCGCATGGCGGTTGGGGCGTGTTCAGCGATTACAAAAACAACCGTGAGCATGCGATCCCGAAGTATTACGATTATGTATGCGGCAGTAATCAAACGCCGCACGCTATTGAACTTGGTGCGCGGGATATCTTCGATGTTGAAAATGACAAGACCAACATTACGATCATCAACCTCGGCGCAAACGATACAGGTGCCTTTAGTGAAAAAGGGGAGCCGTGGGTAGATGAGAACGGCGTTTCGCACAAATTGAAACGCCCCGACGATCTGCACTATATTGTTGAGGCAATTTATAATTTCTGTGCCAAGATCCGAAAAAGAAATAAAAACACCATCATTTTAGTCTGTCACAATATGCTGTCGGATGCTCTTGATCCGCAGATCATTGAAGGTGCTGAAAAATACAAACAAGAAACAGGAGACGACAAGGTCTATACCGTGCGTCTCCCCAGAGCAACGGCCGACGAACTGAAAGGTTCCAGAAACCATCCCGGTGCAAAGGCACACGAACTTTTTGCAGATGTAATTACCACTAAGCTGAACGAGATATTATAAACGAAACGGCTCGATCGAGCCGTTTCGTTTTTGTCAATTTGAGTTTATCAAGGTGCTGTTTTGTTTAATTTGTCCATTTTATATATTAGCTGATCAGCTCGGTGAAACTTGCTATCAAAAAAGACTGCCCAACGTCGGTTAGGCAGTCTTTTTTGCATAATTTTAGCGTTTAGCGGTTTATTTTTCTGTGGGAGACGGTAACGGTAAAGAGGAAAGGTTTCGATAAAGATGCTTAGCCGGAGAATTTTCCATCCGCAGATCAGCAAGGCAAATGATGTACCGTTTTCCTTCGTAGATTTTTTCACCCACCACTATTCGGGGATCAAGGGAGCCGTTGCAAATTAGAACAGGGCGGAATCCCTCGGCTTTGAAACAACGAACAGCGATCGGTGCAAGGCGATCCAACTTTTTATCGTACCACATCCGGAAGTCCTTGGCGCCAAACCCCTCCACTGCGGGATGACCTGTTTTACGGGAGAGGAAATATTGCCGTCCGTGCGGTGTTCTTTCCACGCTTACGCTCTCTCCGGCAATCTCGTGCGTTCCTACTTCCAAATCGGTGATCCATACTGTTTGAGGATTTTCTGAAATCTCAACATCCGGGAATACCGTAAATGTTAACTCTTGCTGAGCAAGGACGGTTTTGCTGCGATCTGATAAAAATGCCTTTAACCGGAAGTCCTGGCGCTTGTCAACCTGCGGCGCAGGGAAACCGGCATCAGCGACATAAGTAGCGGTGCAAGCATCGTATTTCACATCGATCCGCCCTTGGCGAAGTAGACTCGTTCCGTCGTACAATTCAAAGATCAGCTCGGTACCTTGCTCTGACGCGTAATTGGTATCATTACATACATAGGATTCGATGCTGATCTGCTCTCCTGCGTAATAGAAAAAGCGGTCGGTACGCAAGCTGACCAATAGGGGAGCCATTGCTTCTCTGGACGCAAAATATGCCTTTTTCGGTCTTCGCTCAAAGTCCATGATCGCTTTCATCCATCCGGCAGGCCAAGCATCGATCATTAAGTGGATGGCGGTAGAGATCATTCGCGGATCGCGGCGATATGCTTCGGTCATCGACTTCATTGCGAAGGCTTGATGCTCCTGTGTGGCCTCGCTCCACTTTTGCATCGTTTCGGGGGTATCGATAAAGCACCCGTGCCAATTCTTAGACTGCGCACCAATGATCCTACCGGGATCAAAAGGTTCTTCGATCCATTCGGGCGGGTAATACTTTTTCATAACCTCGGGGAAGTCCAGCCCTTCTGCGCCGTATTCTCCGCAACCATAGTACCACCCGGGTGCTACACTCTGACCATACCCGCGATGAAGCAAACCGAAATCCTGCTGCCCACCGTTATACCATAAGGTATAGCAATGAACGTCGGGCATAGAGTTTACGGTAGGAGGATCAAAATCGCCGTCTGCGTGTTTGGTGACACAATCCGGATGGTTATAGCGAAGGATCTTATCGAAGATATCAAACAGTTCTTCTCGCTCGTACCGCAACATATGGCGGTGCGGCTCGTTATTCGCGTTAGCCCACGGTTCGTTGATATAACTGAACAGAACATTGCAGGGGTGGTTACGTACTATACGAACCATTTCCTCAGCCTGACGAATCGCTTCACAGCTTTTATTTCGGCGCATAACGCCGAAGAGGGGAAAGTCCGTTTGGGTCAAAAGTCCCAATTTGTCGCAATAGTCGTATACTTCTTTTTGAACGGGGCGCTGAGTAATCCGCCAGAAGTTCATGTTACAGAGTTTGGTAAGAAGGATGTCATCGATCAATTGATCGTAGTCCCCGCGCATCACATCCAATTGCTCAAATCCCATCGTATTAGCCCCGCGCAGGCGGATGGGGTTTCCGTTCAAGTAGAACATTCCTTTTGGCTCAGAAGAAACATCCTGCACAAAACTGCGCATTCCGAAAACACTTATTGCCGTATCGCAGAGTTCCTCTTCGCTTATAACAGAGACTTGCAGTTGATAAAGCCACGGTGTATCGGGAGTCCAAGTTCGGAAATCCGAAAATTCAACAGGAATCTTGTAGATCTGCTTCCCGTGTTTGGCAGGAAGAGCTTTTTTCATAAAGGTTGGATCGATCGTGCGCTGCTCAAAGACCGTCTGATCAAAATTCTGTCCGTATAAAGAAAGTCGGAATGTCACAGGTTTTGTCAAATAGGTGGCATTTTCCACTTCGATCCAAGCCTCTGCACGATTGCTTTGTGGTTCGGGACGAACAAATACATCCGCAATGTGTAAGGTGTTACGAATCTCAACGCTTACGCTATGGTAAAGGCCGATTCCGGGCGGACAATGATGCCAACCCAATTGTGGATCATCATATCCGAGACCCGTGGCAGCATAAAATTTATCTCCTTGGATGGGGTCGCCGGAAAAGCCGTGCTTCTCATTGTTGCCGCGGAAAATATAATCGTTTTCCAAAACGATTTCAAGTTTGTTTACACCTGTATGGGCAAAACGGGTAATCTCATACTCAAACGGTGCAAAAAAACCTTCGTGGATGCCGACACACGCACCATTCACATACACTTTCGCGATATAATCTGCGCCACCGCAGCAAAAGTAAACCGCCTTATCAGCAAAATCGGGCAAAGTGAATTCCGATACATAGTGCTTAACCGTTGGAGCGGAAGGTCCGCCGTAATGCGGCAAGCGCACGGATTCTCCATCTACCTTGAAATCCCGTAGGTCAAAAATCTCCCTTGTCAACTTCGCCATTGGTGCACATTCTGCAAGAAAAGGCGCATATTGCTTGCGCAGTTGAACAAGTTCTTTCGTCAGCTCATCTGCCGTTGTAATCGTACGCATTGGCGTAACAGGGTCAAAAGATCCTTCTTTCAATTCGCATAAGCGAACCGTATGCGGAATTGGTTCGGGAGTGCTTAGTTCACCTGTCCGTTCTTCGGCTTTTTGGGCAAATAATGCAAATAAATCATCCGCCATATCGTCGTTCACCTTTCATACCACAAAGTAATTGCGAGAAAACGCTCTTTTTCTCTTAGAATATAATAACATATCCGAAGTGATTGTCAATCCAAATCCACATATTTTACACAGGAAAATTGTCGGTTTTCCCGCTCTTTTCAGACATACACGCGAGCGGGCTTGACTCCAAAAATGCACACATGACATTTTAAATTTTACACTAATGCGAACTGTACGGACATACAAGCCCGTTACCGTGCCCGCAGATCGTTCTCCTTGTTTAAAGACGCAAGTGTTGATACGTTTAGTGGTAATTTTCTTAGCGCGGCTCAGATGAGCCGGTTTCTTATATATTTACTGCCGTATTTTGTTGAATCTGTCCATTTTTTGTATTAGGTGTTCAATAAGAAGATTTTTGCTTGACAGGTCGATTTTGTGATGGTATAACGAGGTTGAAACCGTGTTGAATACATATGCTTTTGTGCGGGGAAGGTGTGTTGGTTGTGAAAAAGTATTTTGAAACCTTTTGGGAAATGCAGGATGAAGCGTTCTTGAAAGAGCACACGCAGGCGTTACTCGCAAGAGAATTGCCGCAAACCTATCGAGCAAATCACGCAGCGATGGATTATGCCGCTGATCTGCTCAAAAAACTTGGCTTTGAGCCCGAACGTCCGGAAATTGATTTTGACGGAAAAACGGTTTTCCAAGATAAGGTGATGCCCCTGTGCTGGGATGTAGATCACGCAAAGCTCACGATCTTATCCGATTGGGAAGGAGATAGGGTGATTGCCGATTACGAGCAAGAGCCGTTTTCGGTGATTCGCGGTTCCACCGCAACCCCGAAAGAGGGTGTTACCACCCGTCTGGTAACCTGGGATAAAATGATGGCAGGCGAGGACGTAACTGGCGCGATGATCTTATTGCCGCAACACATTCTTCCCACCGACAGAGCCTTGCCGCCCATTTTGGACAGAGGTGCGATCGGCTTGGTAAGCGGTGGCACCATTGACGGCGGCACACACCCCGACTGCTTACTTTGGGCAAACAACTGCACCGAAACCAACTGCTGGCACCCCATCGAAGGTGAACGCGACTTTGTTGCCTATTCCGTATCGCCGAATATGCAGAGAAAACTGGAAAAGGCTTGTGCCGCCGGCGAGGTTCTTGTAAAAGCCGAATGTGACGGCCGCCGTTTCGCCGGAAAAATGCCGGTCGTTACCGCTTATATCAAAGGTGAAAGTCCCAAAGAATTTTGGATTCTGGCGCACAACGGTGAACCGCTGGAAAACGATAACAACGACGGTGTTTGCCTGAGTATCTTCATTCTGCACCTGCTCAAACAAGCAATCGAAGCAGGGCAGATCAAACCGTTGAAGTATTCGATCCGTTTGATTTTGGCACCTGAACTGTATGGCTTTGCCGCTTGCGCGAATTATTACGGTCCCATTCTTAAGGGCAAATGCATCGGCGCAGTCAGTATTGACGGTACGCCTGGAAATGCTCCGCAAATGACGCTGGGCTTTGCTCCTACCGCCGTACCGTTCTATTCCAACGTGTTGTTGGAAGGCGTGTGGCGCATTTATGAAAACACCATCAATCTGCCGCCGCACATCGGCGCATGGCATTATTCCTGGTCAGGAGACAGTTTTCTGTCGGATGCCGATATGGGATTACCCACCATTATGCCGATGGGGGTGCGTTATCCCGAACGTTGCTGGCACAACTCGGCTCAACGCTTCGGCTATCTCAACTATAAGCAATTCTCCCGTATCTCTGCTGTGTATGCAGCGCATCTGGCGGCGACGGTTTGTCCCGATCCGGAAGCAATCGCTGCGTTTTTGCCGACGGCTGCTCAATATTCCATTGCTCGTCTTAGAGGCAAGGCGGAGATCTGCCCGCTTCGTCCAGGTACGGATGCCGTGGCTCGTTTACGTCACGCTGCTGACATTGAAATTGCGAACATCCGTGATTTCGAGAATGCAGGTGTGGATCCCATAGCAATTGAGGCTGCTTGCCAAACGATCAACGATTATGTAAACAACACCGTTCCGGTACCGGCTGCTCCCAATCCGGCAACGCTTATTTTGGAAAAATATGCGGATATTCGTCCTTCCAGACTGACGGTCGGTATTCCGCACGACTTCGCCGCCATGCCGCTCAAAGTCCGGCTAAGACCGTATATCGTAGCACTTTTGAGTTTTGTATTCACCGGCATGGATGGCAAAAAATCGCTCAAAGATATGCTCATTGAAGCGGAATGGGATCTCAACACCCGTTATAGTGACGAAGAAATTGAAGATTTTGTCGGTACGCTTGAGCTGATGGCGCAATATGGCTATATTCAAATGTAAATTGAAAGGATGCAGATTATGAAATTCGAGAAGTATTTTGCAGGGCAACTACCGAACGATGCGTATCACGCGCTTTGGAACATGGTTAAGGATGACAAGCCGGAAGTGGCGTACGCAGAAACCATCAGAAGACGCGTCAAGGGCGAGCTTGCCGATTTGTGCGTAGACAATTATTATATTGCATACGATGAGAATGGCTGCTACAACAGACTCTGGTCCGGTTGGGGTAAACACAAGGATGCTATCGGTAATTTCGGTCACTTTTTAACCTTGCCCGAAGCCCGCGGAAAGGGCCTTGGCGACCGTGTGCTGGAAGTTTGGGCATCAGACATTCTGACTCGCGGCGACGTGCCTCTGGGGCTGTTCTGTACGGCGGAACCTGCTATCATTGATCGATTCTACCGTCAATACGGGTTCCGTGAGATCGATCCTGCAAAACACGGCGGATACCTGTACCTGCCGTTAGGCGATTCTCCCGAAACTTTTGCGGAGTTCTGTGAGAAGTATTATCAGCCGTCCAAAACCTTGATTCATAAACGCGGCAACTTGGAATTCCGTCACGAACTCGATTGTCTCTTAAGGTTTGCCATGTCGTTGATGGGAGAGGGCAACGATTTCGTTATGGGCGAATATGAATACGTTGAAGAATATTTGATTTTCTGTCCGGAACGGGTAGGTATGCTGTTTGCCGAGGATGGACATTGTGTCGGTTGGAGCCTTGACGGGAATATCGTTGTACATCCCTTGTATAAGGATTCTGAAATCATCAATAAAATTTACTAATATACACAACAGCCTCCGAATTTCGGAGGCTGTTGTTTTAGAATAGGGGAGATACCCTCTGCAATATTTTTGTACAAACTTTTATGAGTTTACCAACCGGTGATAATTTTTTTTGCAAACCATCGATTTATATAACAATTTTTGTTGAATCCGCGTTATCGTCATTATGTAAAATAATTTTTACACAACACAAAATTGTTGTATTAACTTGATACGTTATCGGAAATATAGAAAAAATGTACCAAAACTTCGTCGAAAGAGAACAAGAGCTACCCCCGGTTCCTATTTAACCAACTATACAAAATGAATATTTTGTATAGTACAGGGAGCAGGAACGAAAAAATGTTAATAAGGGCGAGCTTTCGGCTTGCGTTGGAGCACCGACACCGGTTGCTGGGAATAACTCTTCACAGACTTTGTTTTCCACAGATCGGCTCAAAAAATTTATTTGGGTATCAAAACATTTTAGCTGTATATTTTTTACCTAATTATTATTCTTTAGTAAACTACTCTGCATATCCATTTTATACTCGGTTTTCCAGACGATAGAAATTTTACGGATGACCTTTGGTTTATTGAAACATTTTCTATTCGATGAAAAGTTTGTAGAGTGATCCAAACTTGGCTGATAATGGCAATGGCAATAGCAAGACGTTTATTGTATAAGATTGTATAAGAACGACAGTATTATGCCCATGATACCGGTACTTATCATGCGGAGTCGCCCCAAATAGGCTGTGTCTTCGCCTATCGAAAAAATTTTGAAACAACTATTTATTTTGTATAGTTGGTATGCTATACTATTCGCATATAGCATGATCAACATTCCTGTGAAACATTGTTTCACAAAAGGAGCTTTCTATGCGTAAGGAATACATGGCGCAATGCCCGCCTATCCTAAAAGAATATTTAGGGTATATGCAGACGATAAAAGGACGTTCGGAAAATACGATCAATGAATATTTCATTGATCTCCGTACCTTTTTTCGCTATATGAAGGAGCTTCGAGGGCTTGTCCCCCCTACTTTATCTACTGAAGAGATTTCGATTACGGACATAGATCTGGATCTTATCCGTACGATCACTACGACCGACGTTTATGAATATATGAACTACCTGCGCAACGAACGGAGTAATTCTAATAAGACCCGAGCACGTAAAACAAGCTCTGTGCGAATGTTTTTTCGGTATCTGACTGACTATTCCCACTACCTTGAACACAATCCGGTTAAAAACCTAGAAACTCCTAAGCCGAAGAAATCCTTACCACAATATTTGTCTCTACAACAATCTGTTGCCCTTTTAAACAGCGTTTCCGGCGATTTTGCGGAACGCGACTACTGCATGCTCGTAATGTTTTTAAACTGCGGTCTACGGCGTGCAGAGCTCGTTAATATCAATTTGATGGATATCAATCGCAACGATCATACGTTGCGTGTTCGCGGAAAGGGCAATAAAGAACGGATACTATATCTCAACGAAGCCTGCCAAAAAGCTCTGGAGCAGTATCTTAAGGTCAGACCGAACGACGGCGTCAAAGACAAAGATGCACTCTTTTTGAGCCGTTTAAAGAGTCGTATCAGCCTGCAAGGCGTTCATTATGTGGTAAAAAGGTATTTGGCACAGGTTGAAGGCGGACAGGATATGACTGTACACAAATTACGTCATACGGCTGCAACACTGATGTACCAAAGCGGAGTAGATCTGCGCGTATTACAAAATTACCTCGGGCACGAGAACTTGGGGACCACTGAGATCTACACACATCTTTCCAGCGAGCAAATTGAAAACGCCGCCAAGCTGAATCCGTTATCACAGGTAACGATGGAAAAGAAAGGAAAACGAAAACCGCTTGATGAGCAATAGAATTTTTATTTCACTTTGCTCCTCAGCGACACAAAAAATTCCACCCCGCTACATATTGCGGGGTGGAATTTTTTAATAAACGTTCTTTATTTCTTTTCAAAAGACTGACAGTCAACGCACTGGCAAACGGTGGGATCTTTCTCATGCGTACCCACCTGGATCGCGTTCAGCGAGCAATAGTTATCGGTACCGCAATGATAACGGCACTGCTCCACCGAGCAATGAATCGACTTGTTAGCTTGACAGTTGTTCATGTCCATCATAACTCCCTCCTTTATTTGAAGTCGCTGTTAGTATATCCCGTTACGAACAAAATACACGACTTAAAAGAAGTTGAATTATGGAATTTTTTAAAACCGTGTGCTTACGGATCGCTTGCCACCTCGTCTAAGATGGTTCGCAGCGTTTCAACACCCTCTCCGTTCACCGCTGAGAACGGAACGCACTGCACACCGTCGAACTCCGCGAGCTCTTCCCGCAGGGATTTCAAGCGTTTTTCGCGCTCCGTTTTATTCAGCTTGTCAGCCTTTGTCAAAACGATAACGAACGGAATTTCACACTGAACCAGATAATCCAGCATTTGAAAATCATTGGCGGTCGGCGGATGACGCATATCGATCAGCTGCAAAACCAAACGCAGATCACGTTCGTCGTCGAAATAATGCTCAATCGTTTGACTAAACCGCTGCTTTTCCACGTTGGATAGTTTAGCATAACCGTATCCCGGAAGATCGACCAGTCGCATGGTATCTAATTTATAGAAGTTGATCGTAGCAGTCTTTCCGGGCGTTGCACTGGTGCGCGCCAACGATTTTCGATTGAGAAGCTTGTTGATGAGAGAAGACTTCCCGACATTGGAGCGACCGGAAAACGCGATCTCCGGTAAGGTAGAGGCGATCAACTGACCGAAAACGCCGGCAGAGGTCTCGAATACGGCCGATTCAATTTTCATAACAAGTCCACCCTCTTTTCCGTTAGTGTGACAGCGCGGTTTCAATCACCGTATCCATCGTGTGCGCCATCACAAAGCGGATATTATTCTTGACTACCTCATCGACCTCCGACAGATCCGGCTCATTGTCCTGCGGAATGACGACCGTTTTAATATGGTGGCGGTAGGCGGCCATTGTTTTTTCTTTCAAACCGCCGATGGGAAGTACCCTGCCACGCAACGAGATCTCGCCGGTCATTGCCACATCGTGGCGAACCGGAATTCCGGTCAATGCCGAAACCATCGCCGTTGCCATCGTTACACCGGCAGATGGGCCGTCCTTCGGTACAGCACCCTCCGGAACGTGAATATGGATGTCTTTAGTCTTATAAAAGTCGTCGGCAATATTCCACCGATCGGCACGCGAGCGCACGTAGCTGATCGCCGCTTTGGCCGATTCCTTCATCACATCACCGAGTGAACCGGTAAGTTCAATTTTGCCTGTACCGTCGAGTACGGCTACTTCGACGGGCATCGTTTCACCACCAACCGCTGTCCACGCCAGTCCGTTGACAACACCAACCTCATCCGCACGATTGTGCGTTTCTTCCTTGAAGCGGCGAGGACCCAGATAGTCTGCGAGCATTTTCTCATTCACGGTCACCTTGCAGGAGGTTTCCGAAACAAGCTCCTGTGCACGTTTACGGCAGAGCTTGGCAATCAAACGTTCTAAGCTACGCACACCTCCCTCACGGGTATAACCGTCTATCATCGAGCGAAGCGCACCGTCGCCAATACGCAACTGACGAGCATCTAAGCCGTTCAGCTTCAGTTGCTTTTTGATCAAGTGATTACGTGCAATGTGGAATTTTTCTTCCGCTGTGTAGCTGGACAGCGTGATGACGTCCATACGGTCAAACAAGGGTGCCGGTATATTTTCCGCACTATTGGCCGTCGTGATAAACAGCACCTGTGAAAGATCGTACGGTATCTCTAAATAATGATCGACAAACGCATTATTTTGCTCGGTATCCAAAACCTCTAATAAGGCAGCGGACGGGTCACCGTTATAGCTACTCCCCAGCTTATCGATCTCATCAAGAAGCACAAGCGGATTGGAGGTTTTCGCCTTTTCAATAGCGCGAATGATACGCCCCGGCATGGATCCGACATAGGTACGGCGATGCCCGCGAATATCGGATTCATCGCGCACGCCGCCGAGCGATACGCGAACATAGGTGCGCCCCAGCGCCTCGGCAATCGATCTCGCGATAGAGGTTTTACCGACACCGGGAGGGCCGACCAGACAAATGACTTGCCCCTTGGTGCCCCCCGTCAACTTACGGACAGCCAGCACCTCTAAGATGCGCTCCTTGACCTTTTCAAGCCCGTAATGGTCACGATTCAAAATCTTGCGAGCACGGGAAATATCCAGTATTTCTTCCGAAAAAATATGCCACGGGAGATCCAAACAGGTATCCAAATAATTGCGAACGACGGTTGCTTCGTGCGAGCCAAAAGGCATTTTAGAAAGCTTTGTACATTCCTTAAACAGCTTCTCTTCAACATCCGCTGACAGCTGAAGTGATTTAATTTTTTCACGAAGCTCGTCCGCTTCGCTCACGGGATCGTCTTCTTCGCCGAGCTCAGAAGCGATCACGCGCATCTGCTCATGCAGATAATAATCGCGCTGGTTCTTATCAATAGCCGATTGCACCTGTCGTTCAATACCGCGCTCCAATTCAGCAATGCGCACCTCGTCGACGAGAATACGCAACAGCTCCTCAAAGCGCTTTTCGAGCGATAAGGCATCCAGTACCTTTTGCTTATTTTCCGCGGAGCAAGGCAGGATATCCGCCATACGATCGGCAAAGATACCGTTATCACGCACCGCCATGAGCTCGCTGACGGCAGTTTCGGAAACATCGGCAGCCAACTCTATGTACTGATGGAAATACGCGCGGCATTTACGGAAAAAGGCGATCTCACCATCCTTGTCCACCATAGGACGGGTTAGGCTTTCTCTGACCTCTGCCATCATAAACGGTTCTGTTTGCTTAAAGTTACGCACGCGAGCGCGGTACAAGGCTTCCACCTTTACACGTACGGTATCCGACGGCATGCGCAACACCTGCTGTAGCCGTACGACAACACCAGTCTTACACAAGGCTTCCGGTGTCGGGTCCTCATCGGCGGTATTTTGTTGGGTGATCAAAAAAATACATTGATCGGTATTCACTGCTTCCTGCAAAGCCTGAATGGATTTCTCCCGCCCCACTTCAAATTGAACGGTGGTATTCGGGAAAACCACTAAGCCACGCAAAGCAAGCAGCGGCAATGTTGATACGCGGGCAACCCGCTTTTTCAACTCCATCATTGTTTTCACTCCTAAAACTGACAACTCAAACGCGTTGTCGGGAAACCGGGTATATATGGAAAAGTCAGCAGTCGGTCGTTAAACAACGGTCGACTGCCAACGATTCAAAAACGGATTACGCCGTCACCTTACGCCGCACCGGCTTTTTGCCGGGCGTTTTGATACGGTTCGGCTTTCGATCGGGGTTTTTAACAAGCTCGGGAGGGGCATTATCCTCTACACAAGCACGTGTGACGATGACCTTCTCCACCGTGTGATCGGAGGGCACCTCAAACATAAGGTTGGTCAAGAGTTCCTCCATCACCGAACGCAGACCGCGAGCGCCCGTGTTGCGCTGCAGGGTCTTTACCGCTACTGCCGTCAAGGCATCCGGCGTAAATTCGAGCTCAACATCGTCCAGCTTAAACAAACCGGTATATTGCTTCAAGATCGCGTTTTTCGGTTTACTGAGGATCTTGACCAATGCATCCGCATCGAGCGGCCGCAACGCGGTAATGACAGGCATACGACCAACCAGTTCCGGAATCAAACCAAACTTGATAAGATCCTGCGGCACGACCTGCCGATACATCTCCCCTTGCTCCAGATCTTTTTTTGATTTCACCTCGTTGCCGAAGCCCATCGCACCGGAGGAAATGCGTTTCTCGACAATCTTTTCAATGCCATCAAACGCACCACCGAGAATAAAAAGGATATTGCTGGTATCGATTTGAATAAACTCCTGCTGCGGATGCTTACGACCGCCGTTCGGAGGTACATTGGACACCGTTCCCTCAAGTATCTTAAGCAACGCCTGTTGCACACCCTCACCGCTGACGTCACGGGTGATGGACGGATTTTCACTGCGGCGTGCGATCTTGTCGATCTCATCCACATAGATGATACCGCGTTCAGCACGCTCCACGTTTCCCTCTGCCGCTTGGATCAGCCGAAGTAGGATGTTCTCCACATCCTCTCCGACATAACCGGCTTCGGTCAAGGTCGTGGCATCGGCAATCGCAAACGGAACATTGAGTGTCTTTGCAAGCGTTTGCGCCAACGCCGTCTTTCCGACACCGGTAGGGCCCAACAGCAACACGTTGCTTTTACCGATCTCGACATCCAGATCGGTTCCACAGTAAATGCGCTTGTAATGATTATAAACTGCCACCGACAAAGCAACCTTTGCGGCATCTTGTCCGATGACGTATTCGTCCAACGACTTTTTGATCTCTTTGGGGGTCGGAAGCGTAAACGAGGTTTCAGTATCCAACGCACGTTTCTTTGAAAAATGTGCGCCATCCTCCAAAATATCGCTGCACAGTTCCACACACTCATTGCAGATGTACACACCGGGGCCCGCGATCAGGCGGTACACTTCATCCTGCGCTTTTCCGCAAAAGGAGCAGCAGATCGTCCGATTGTCCTCATTTTTCGGCATGGGTCAAATCCTCTCTCAGACGCGTTTTTCGATCACTTTATCGATCAGACCGTATTTCAAGGCATCTTCAGCGGTCATCCAGTTATCGCGATCCGTATCCTTTTCGATCACCTCAAGCGACTGACCGGTCATTTCAGACAGCAAGGTGTTCATACGATTGCGGATAAACAGAATATGCTCCGCTTGGATCTTAATATCGCTCGCCTGGCCCTTGGCACCGCCAAGCGGCTGATGGATCATGATCTCGCTGTTGGGAAGTGCTAACCGCTTTCCTTTCGTTCCGGCAGCCAACAGGAACGAAC
>CAZBAO010000030.1:0-15602 GCA_964490085.1 uncultured Eubacteriales bacterium
ACACCATCGAGGCAATGATGCACGACGGTAAGGCGCTGCAGAGCGGTACGAGCCATTTCTTTGGCGACGGGTTCTCCCGTGCGTTCAACGTGCAGTTTACCGGCCGCGATAACACGCTGCAGTATCCGTTTGAGACCTCCTGGGGTATGTCCACCCGTATCATCGGTGCGATCATCATGACCCACGGCGACGACAACGGCTTGGTATTACCGCCCGCGGTGGCACCCATCCAGCTGGTCATTCTTCCCATCGCCCAACATAAGCCCGGCGTGCTGAATAAAGCGCGCGAGCTTGCCGACCGTCTGTCCGCCGTCGCGCGTGTAAAGGTGGACGATTCGGATAATTCCGCCGGTTGGAAATTTGCTGAATACGAAATGAAAGGCGTGCCGCTCCGTCTGGAGATCGGTCCCCGCGACATTGAAAACAACCAGTGCGTGCTGGTTCGTCGCGATAACCGCGAAAAGACCGTGGTATCGCTTGACGAACTGGAAACCAAGATTCCCGAACTGCTGCAAGCCGTACATGACGGTCTGTATCAGAAGGCTCTGGAACGTCGCGAGAGCATGACCTTCACCGTCACCACCATGGACGAGATGAAAAAGACCGCCGACGAGCAACCCGGTCTTATCAAAGCCATGTGGTGCGGCGACGAGGAATGCGAGCTGAAGCTCAAGGAGATCGCCGGCGTTACCAGCCGTTGCATGCCGTTTGAGCAAGAGCACGTTGCCGACACCTGCGTCTGCTGTGGCAAGCCCGCCAAGACGATGGTCGTCTGGGGCAAAGCGTATTAATCGGGTAAAGGAGAACGGATATGAACCAGTTAGATAAACCGCAAATCGGCGAACAGATCGCCGTTATGCACACCAATCACGGGGATATTTCGCTCCGTCTGTTCCCCGAGCAAGCACCCAAGGCCGTGGAGAACTTCGTTACCCATGCTAAAAACGGCTACTATGACGGGCTGATCTTCCACCGCGTCATTAAAGACTTTATGATTCAAGGCGGTGACCCCACCGGAACCGGTTGCGGTGGCGAAAGCATCTGGGGTACCCCCTTCAAAGACGAGTTTAGCCCGGCGCTTCACAACATCCGCGGCGCCTTATCCATGGCAAATGCAGGTCCCGGCACCAACGGCAGCCAGTTCTTTATTGTGCAGGCATCGTCGGTGCATCCCGGTCTGCTTTCCCAAATGCAAGAGCTGCGCGACTATTTCCCCGAGGAAGCCGAAACCGCATACCGTGAAAACGGCGGCACTCCGCACCTTGACTACCATCACACGGTGTTCGGTCAGGTGTTTGAGGGAATGGACGTCGTGGACGCTATTGCCTCCGTCACGACCAATCATAGCGACAAGCCGCTGGAAGACGTCACCATCCTCAGCATTGACGTGACCAATGGCTGACGCATTGCGGCAGGCACTCGCACTGCTTAAAGACGTTACCCCGCTTGACACCGATTGCGGGAAAGTGTGCGACGGACGGTGCTGCCGCCCGTCGGAGGACAGCATTGGCATGTTGCTGTTGCCCGACGAAAAAACGTTACTTGCAGACGAGGGCTTTACCATCGTTTCTGCGAATAACGGAAATCTGCTCACTTGCAACGGTAGCTGTCGCCGTGAAATGCGCCCGTTTGCCTGCCGCATCTTTCCGCTGTTCCCCTACGTCGGGGAAGACGGGCTCGTGCGCGCGGTGTACGACCCACGAAGCTTCAGGCTCTGTCCGCTGACGCGGAACTGTGCCCACGTACGGCTGAAGCCCGATTTTGTGCGTGCGGTGCGCCGAGCAGGAACACTGTTGATGAGAGATCCCGCGTGTGCCGCCTTTTTGCGCGCGCAAAGCCGCGAGATCGACGAGCTTTCGCGACTACTGCCTTTTCTTGAAAACGAGCGTCCGCCTATCGCGCGGCGAAAATTACGATAAAGGATGGATACGATGAAAACGACCGGATTGAAAACTTTTTCCGCAATTGCGCTGTTATTTGCCGTGCTGCTTTGCTTGTGCCTGACCGCCTGCGGCAAAACGGAGGATACCCCGCAAAACGGTGTTTCCACCGTTTATGCGGACGAAACCGTCGGCTTCCAGCTGGACATGCCGGCTGTTGGCGACCAGATCGCCGTTATGCACACCTCCATGGGTGATATTTCCATTCGTTTCTTCCCCGAAGCCGCCCCCAAAGCGGTCGAGAACTTTGTCAAGCTCGCCGAGCAGGGCTACTACGACAACCTCACCTTCCACCGCGTGATTGAGGATTTCATGATCCAGGGCGGTGACCCGGAAGGCGACGGCACGGGCGGCGAAAGCTACTGGGGCAGCGATTTTGAGGACGAGTTTGATCAAAAACTGCTCAATCTGCGCGGATCGCTTTCCATGGCGAACTCCGGTGTGAACACCAACGGCAGTCAGTTCTTCATCAATCAAGGGGATGCTGATGCCTTTGGCGAGCGCGGCAACTATGCGTACACCGACGAGGATGTACAGTCCCTCAAAGACCAGTATGACGGCTTGATCGACACCTATGGTCAAGCCACCGTAGAAGCGTACTACGGGACGTGGGATGACGTACAGGCCACCTATATGCCGCTGGTCTATGACCTCGTACCGGATGCGGTATGGGAGCTGTACGAGAAAAACGGCGGTAACATCACCCTGGACGGTGCCTGGCGCAAAAGCGGCGGACACACGGTGTTTGGTCAGGTATTTGACGGTATGGATGTCGTGGATACCATCGCCGCAGTCGAAACCGACGATGACGACAAGCCCACCGCAGACGTCACCATCACAAGCATTGAGATCACAACATACCAAGGTTAAAAAACACAACGAGCGCTCTGCAAAAGCAGAGCGCTCGTTTTCTTATATCTTATTTCAGCAGTGCTTCTACGGCATCCACCGCCGGTGCGATCTCGTCGCATACCACGCGTTCGATCTCGCCCTCGTCGCACAAACGAGATACCTGTGCATCCATCGGGAGCTTCGCAAGCAGCGGAATGTTCATCTGCTGTGCCGCCTTATCCAGTCCGTTTTCCTCACCGAACAAGGTGATCTGCTTACCGCAATCGGGGCAACGCAGATAACTCATATTCTCTACCATACCGATAACCGGAATGTTTAAGAGATCCGCCATCGTTTTTGCTTTGCCGACCACCATCTGCACGAGGGACTGCGGTGTGGATACCACCACGGTGGCGTCCACCGGCAGACTTTGATACACCGTCAGCGGCACGTCACCCGTTCCGGGCGGCATGTCGATAAACAGCACGTCCAGATCGCCCCACACGACGTCCGTCCAGAACTGTGTCACCGCGCCGGCGAGCACCGGGCCGCGCCACACGACCGGCTGCGTTTCATCCTCCAACAACAGGTTGATGGACATGACCTTGATACCCATATGGGTCTCCGCCGGCAGAATACCGATATCCGCGCCCTGTGCCTTCTGAGTCAATCCGAAAGCACGCGGAATGGACGGACCGGTGATATCCGCATCCAACACGCCGACCTTATAGCCGCGGCGCGCCATCATGACGGCAAGCAGGCTGGTGACAGAGGACTTGCCTACGCCACCCTTGCCACTGCTGACCGCAACGACCTTTTTAACACTGCTGAACTCGTTAAGCTTGGCGTGCAGGTCCTTTTCACGCTCACCGCAATTTTGCGAGCAGGAACTGCAATCGTGTGTACATTCACTCATGATAAGCCCTCCTAAATACGTTAAGAACGGGGTTCGCTGCGAGCGAACCCCGTAATGATCCTATTGTATCCGCTTTGTAATCACTTATGCGGAATGTCTGGTCTTGACCGGCGTCGCGCTGATCTCAGCGTTAGCGCCCTCGACGATGCCCTCGGAATGAATGACCTGCATAGCGGTCTTCACCAGAATGGACATGTCCGCTTTCAACGAGCAGGTTTTTGCATACTCGCTGTCCAAGCGCGCTTTTTCCGAAATGGTCACGGTATCGCGGCCGCTGACTTGTGCCAAACCGGTGATGCCCGGACGGACGCGGCTGGCACCGTTGCGATGACGCAGGCGGAGCAGATCACGCTCCGACAACACGACCGGACGCGGACCGACGAAGCTCATATCGCCCTTGAGCACGTTAAACAGCTGCGGGAGCTCGTCCAAGCTCATACGGCGAAGCAACTCACCTACACGGGAAATATATTTCTCGGGGCTCTCCAGCTTGTGGGTTGCCACGTTTGCGGGAGCCTGCACGCTCATCGTGCGGAATTTGTAAATTTTAAACGGGGTATCAAAGCGGCCCATGCGCTCCTGTACAAAGATCGGAGAGCCTTTGGTATCGATCGCGGCAACGATCGTAACGATCAGCATAACAGGTGACAGGGCGATGATAAACATGAGCGCAAACAAAACGTCCAAACAACGCTTAAACGAAGAATAGCCACCGACGCTACCGGCGTTGTTTGTATGAGAATGCAGAGCAACGACTTCACGCATAATGGTCTCCTCCTTTTCTTTCTGACTGACAAGGCTGTGTATACTCGCAAAATCAACCGTTTTCTCGGTTGTCGAATGAATTATACTATTCCCCATTTCAAAAATCAAGCCTTTTTCGATGAACGAAAAAAAGTCTGTATAGCCGCCCGATTTTAAACAAGCGCTCTCGTCTGTTTTTGTCTAATTTGCACTAAAAACCCGCGCTTTTTTAGTCGTGAAAACCTTTGTTTTTTGAATTTTTTATTGTTTATCGGTAAATTTTTCTCGTTTAGCCATGTGATTCCGCCGTCATTTTTGGTGTTTCGGATATACTAACAGTAATTCGGTTTTAAAGAGGAGAACGTCACGTGTATATCGGTTTCAAACGCGTATTGGATATCGTGCTGTCACTGCTCCTGTTGGTCGCTCTCGCTCCTGTTTTTGCGACGGTTGCGCTCGTGATCCACATGGATTCCAACGGCCCGATCATTTTCCGACAGATACGTTCCGGACAAAACGGCAACCCGTTCGTTATTTATAAATTCCGCACCATGCTGACCGCCGCTCCCGCCAATATCGCGACCGCACAGCTACGGCTTTCCCACCGGTATATCACGCCGGTCGGCCGCTTTTTGCGTCAAACCAGTCTTGACGAACTGCCGCAGCTGTTTAACGTGCTCAAGGGCGATATGAGCTTCGTCGGCCCGCGTCCGGTGATCCCGTCCGAAGAGTGTTTGCTTCGTCTGCGCCGCCGCTATGGTGCAGATACCATGCGCCCGGGCATCACCGGACTCGCTCAAATCCGCGGTCGCGACGAGCTGTCACCGCAAATCAAGGCACGGTACGATGCGGAATATGCCGCCAACTGCACGTTTTTGTTAGACTGTTATATCTTCTTTTCCACCCTCCGTTACGTGCTGCGCCGCGAGGGTATCCGCGAAGGAAGTGCCGATCTGTACCAAAAACCGTAACGCTTCCCTCCTATCTGCGTATTGTGGATAGTAGCGTGGCAATATGTAAAGGAGTGGTAGCATGACATCATTCCGGGCACCGGTACGGTTCTTTTTAGGCAGTAACACCCCCACCGGCTTTATCGGCACGGCGGAAACACTGTATACACCCGATGGCTGGCGGGTATATATTCTCAAGAGCGGCGCAGGAACGGGTAAATCCACCCTGTTGCGCCGCGTATACGATCAGCTTACGGCAGACGGTGAAGAAGCCGAGGTCTTTTGCTGTTCCTCCGACCCCGGCTCACTGGACGCCGTGCGTTTTCCCACCCGACGGCTCTGCCTTGTCGACGGCACCGCTCCTCACAGCATCGAACCGATGTACTGGGGCGCCGTCGAGCAAATCGTTCCGCTGTGTCTGTGCATGAACGACCGCCTGCGGGAAAACGCTCCCGCCGTCATTGATCTGACAGACGAAAACCGTGCGTTGCATCACCGCTGCCGCGGTTACCTGCGTGCCGCGGCATCCCTGCTTGGCGAAAGCCGCCGCATAGAAAGCGAAAATCTGAACCGAGAAAAGGTTTGCCGCTTTGCCCACCGCCTTGCCGTTGCCGAATGGCGAACGGGGACGGTTGCCGCACGACCGGTCGAGTGTGAGCGCCGCTTTTTAAGCGCCTTTACACCCGATGGCTGGATCACCTTCTACGACACCCTGCAGGCACTTTGTCCGCGCATCTATGCGATCGAGGACGAACAGGGCGCGGCCGCTTCTCTGCTGCTGTCCGAGCTGCAACAAACAGCCGCGGCTGACGGCAAACGCTGTATCGCGTGCCCTTGTCCGCTGTTTCCCGATGATGGGCCGGAGCATCTGCTTCTGCCGGAGCTCGGTCTTGCTTTCACCACCTCTAACAGCTTTCACAAGGTGGATTTCCCGATCTTTCGGCGGATCCACGCCTCCCGCTTTCTGGACGCAGAACAGCTGCGTCGGCGCCGCATGGTCCTTTCGTTTCACCGTCGCGCTGCGACAGAACTGCTGCAAGAGGCAACCTTGCTGTGCGCACAGGCAAAGGCTGTACACGATCGCTTGGAGCAGTACAGTGCCGCCGCCATGGATTGGCAAAGCTATGAGCAGCTCGCCGCCAACTTCTTGAAGAACATATAAGAAGAGCGGAGGATCGTATAACGATCCTCCGCTCTCAGCTTTTATTTATCGAATTGGTCGTCCTTCCGGACAGAAACCGAATGGCGATACCGGATATAATCGGTCAGCAGCATTTGAACGACTGCCATGCACGGGGCTCCGAGGAAGATACCCCAAAACCCGAAGAGCCCGCCAAACACCGTGATGCCGAGCAACACGTAGATCGGACGAATTCCCACATTATCACCAATGATTCGCGGCTGGATGATGTTCGCATCGATCTGTTGCATCACGATGATATAGATCGCGATAAACAGTGCTCCGTACAAATTACCGGACAACAGCATGATGAGCACGCTGAGCACACCGCCGATAAGAGCGCCGAAATACGGCACCATGTTCATAATTCCCAACAGCATACCGAATACCGGCGCATTGGGCATCCGCGCGAGTAGGAAACCAATAGTCGCAAGTACACCGACGACTAACGCGTCCAACAACTGACTGTAAATATAGTTGTAGAAGATACGCGCCGTTTTATGACCGTACAACGACAGCGACTGCATGGTGCGCGGCTTGAAGACCAGCCCCAACACCGATTTGCTTGCCGACACCAACGATTCTCGGCCAAGCAGCATATATACCGATACAATGACCGCCATTACACCGTCCACGACCGAGGACGTCACGCGACTGATACTGCTCACGTAGCTGAGAATGCGTTCCACCGTCAGATACTGCTGTACGAACGCGTACAGCTCGTTGATCTTGCTTTGAATATCAAAATTCTCAAGCAAGCCTCCGGGCTGTGTGTATTGCTGCAGAAACGACATCACGTTTGCATAATAGGTGGGAACGTTTGCCACGAAATCCCCCAGCGCAGCAATCAGCGCGGGAATGACGATATAAACCAAACCGACGACAGCGCCCAGCGCTAAAACATACACGATCAGCACCGACAACGGTCGGGCGGCCTTTTGGAAGAATTTTGCTTTTCGTTTTCGGAAAAACCCGTCAATACGGTTGACCGGCGCAAACAGAAGAAAGGCGATAATAAATCCGGCTACGAACGGTGTCAGAATGGAAAGCAACCGCAGGAAAACGTTCCAGATCCATCCTAAGCTGTCAAACGCCTTGTACACAACGATCAATGCAAGCCCCAATAAGAACAACGTGACCCATTGGGCGATGTTTTTGTTGTTTTTCAAGCCGCCTTCACCTCCCCGCATTTTTCAGTATATCAACAAACGCCAAAAAACGCAACGGTTAGTTAAAAATATCCTTCACCTTGTTAAAAAAGCTCTTGCGTTTTTGATAGTTCTTTTCACCGAGTGATTCTTCAAACGCCCCTAACAGCTCTTTTTGCTTTGCGGACAGGCTTTTCGGCACCTCTACCGTGATGCGCGCGATGAGGTCGCCCCTACCGCGTCCGTTGACATACGGAACGCCCTTACCGCGCAAGCGGATAAGCTCGCCCGGCTGTGTGCCCTCCTTAACGGTATACGGCACCTTGCCCTCCAATGTGGGGATCTCGATCTCGGCGCCGAGCGCCAGCTGTGAGAACGTAAGCGGCAGCTCACACAAGAGGTCGTATTCCTCGCGTTCAAAGATCGGGTGCGGTCGAACCGACACCTGAACCTCCAGATTGCCGGCAGGTCCGCCGTTTGACCCGCTGTTGCCCTTGCCGCGTACGGTTAAGACCTGGCCGTCATCGATGCCGGCGGGAATGTTGACCCCCACCTTTGCACTCACGCGCACCTGACCGCCGCCGCGGCAATCCGGGCAAGGCGTTTCAATGATCTTGCCCTTACCCTGACACCGTGAGCATACGGCCTGTGTCTGCATAACACCGAACGGGGTACGCTGCTGCCGTACCTCCTGACCGGTTCCGCGGCATACCGGACAGGTGGAGACGGGAGCCCCCTTTGCCGCGCCCGAACCGCCGCAGGTGCGGCATGTCTCGATCACGCGAACATCGATCTGCTTTTTACAGCCGAACACCGCTTCTTCAAACGACAAAATAACCGATGCCGCGGCATCACTGCCCCGTCGGGGCGCATTCGGATTGGTCCGCCCACCGCCTCCGCCGAAAAACGAGGAGAACAGATCGCCGAAATCGAAATCCACGGCGCCGCCCCAGCCACCGTAACCGCCTGCGTCGCCGGCTCCGAAGTTCGGGTCAACGCCCACATGGCCGAACTGGTCGTAGCGCGCCTTTTTGTCCGCATCCGACAGCACCTCGTAAGCCTCGTTGACCTCTTTAAAGGACGCCTCTGCCTGCTTGTCGCCCGGATGCAGATCGGGATGGTATTGTTTTGCCATCTTGCGATAGGCTTTTTTGATCTCGTCCTCAGACGCACCCTTTTGCACGCCGAGCACTTCGTAGTAATCGCGTTTATCCCCTGCCATATGTTACACTCCGATAGAAATCAGTCGGGCCGTACGGCCCGACTGATCGTTGATTAATGAACCTCGCCGTTATAGTAGCCCTCACCGGCATCCGGCGGCACCGTACCGTCGTCAGCGGGAGCGGCACCGTCAGCGGGAGCGGCGGCCTTATACACCTTTTCGGAAACCTCATAGAACTTCTTCATCAGGTCCTCCTGTGCCGCCTTGATCGCATCATCGCTCTCACCCTTAAGGGCTTCCTTCAACGCGTCGATCTTAGTCTGCAATTCGGTCTTGTCGGCTTCCTCTAATTTATCGCCGAGCTCCTCGATCGCTTTCTCGCACTGATACACCGCTTGATCGGCACCGTTGCGCAGTTCGACCGTCTCGCGCTTTTTCTTATCCTCCTCGGCATACTGCTCGGCTTCTTTTACAGCCTTTTCCACATCCTCCTTGGACATGTTGGTGTTGGAGGTGATGGTGATCGCCTGCTCTTTGCCGGTACCCAGGTCCTTGGCGCTGACGTTCACGATACCGTTCGCGTCAATATCAAAAGTAACCTCGATCTGCGGTACACCGCGGCGTGCGGGAGCAATGCCGTCCAGATGGAACATACCAAGCGTCTTGTTGTCGCGGGCAAATTCGCGCTCGCCCTGCAGCACGTGCACCTCAACCGACGGCTGGTTATCCTGTGCCGTGGAGAAGATCTGGGATTTTTTAGTGGGGATGGTGGTGTTACGCTCGATCACGCGGGTCATGACACCGCCCATGGTTTCCACGCCAAGCGACAGCGGAGTAACGTCAAGCAGCAGCAGACCCTTGACCTCGCCGCCGAGGACGCCCGCCTGCAGTGCCGCGCCCATCGCGACACACTCGTCGGGGTTAATACCCTTGAAGGGCTCCTTGCCCATAAATTTCTGCACCGCTTCCTGCACGGCGGGGATACGGGTGGAACCGCCCACAAGCAGTACCTTGTCGATCTCCGATGCCGACAGACCGCTGTCGGACAGTGCCTGCCTGACCGGCTGCATGGTGGCATCCACCAGATCCGCGGTCAAACGGTTGAAATCCGCACGGCTGAGCGTCATGTCCAGATGCTTCGGGCCGGTAGCGTCTGCCGTGATAAAGGGCAGATTGATGTTACTGGTCATGCCGCCGGACAGCTCGATCTTGGTCTTTTCCGCCGCCTCACGCAAACGCTGTACCGCCATCTTGTCGGCAGACAGATCCACGCCGGTCTCCTTGCGGAAGCCGTCGATCAGCCAGTTCACGATCTTCTGATCGAAGTCGTCGCCGCCGAGGCGGTTGTTACCGGCGGTGGCAAGGACTTCCTGCACACCGTCGCCCATCTCGATGATGGATACGTCAAAGGTGCCGCCGCCAAGGTCGTATACCATGATCTTCTGATCATTTTCCTTGTCAATACCGTACGCGAGCGCCGCCGCCGTCGGCTCGTTGATGATACGCTTGACCTCAAGGCCCGCGATCTTACCGGCGTCCTTAGTCGCCTGACGCTGTGCGTCGGTAAAGTACGCGGGAACCGTGATGACTGCCTCCGTCACCTTGTCGCCGAGATACGCTTCCGCATCCTGCTTCAACTTGGTCAGGATCATAGCGGAGATCTCCTGAGGGGTGTAGTCCTTGTCGTCGATCGAAACCTTTTTCGCAGCACCCATATCGCGCTTGATAGACGAAATGGTGCGATCCGGATTGGAGACCGCCTGCTGTTTCGCAACGCGACCGACGATGCGCTCGCCGTCCTTTTTAAATGCGACGACCGACGGGGTCGTGCGCGCACCTTCGGCGTTGGGGATGACGACGGCTTCGCCGCCCTCGATCACCGAAACACACGAGTTAGTAGTACCTAAGTCAATACCAATGATTTTTGCCATGGGATTTGCCTCCTATATATATACTATATTGAATACAAGATCAGTTTGCTACCTTGACCATCGCGGGACGCAACACACGCGCGCCGAGCGCATAGCCTTTTTGGTAGACCTCTGTTACGGTTTCCGGCTCAACCCCGTCCGCGTCCTCACGCATGACGGCGTTGTGCCGTTCCGGATCAAACACCTGGTTGAGGGCGGGAATCTCCTCAAGACCCAGCGTTCCCAACGTTTCACCGAACTGGCGAACCACCATTTCCACGCCTTTTTTATACTCGCCGCTCTCGGGTGCGTCGATAGCACGTTCCAGATTATCAATCACCGGAAGCAGTGCCTTGAGCACCTCCGCCTTCACAAACGAACCGAGCTGTTCTTTCTCTTGATCCGTGCGGCGCTTGTAATTCGCATACTCCGCGAGCACGCGCTGATACTGATCCTGTACTTGGGTGAGCTGCTCCTGCAGCTGTACAAGTTCAGTGTTGACAGACTCCTCTGTCTTATTCTCCGTTTCCGGCCCGACCTCTTCGATTTCCTCTTCTATTATGAGATCCTTCTTTTCCTCTTCCACGGAACATCCTCCTAACTGTGGTTAGTCTTCAAATAACTGTGTCAATAATCGGCCAACCGACTGTGCCACGTATTGCAGGCGGGGGATCGCCTGCGCGTAATCCATGCGTACCGGCCCGATAAGCCCAAGTGCACCATTATCTCGATCACCGAGCGCATACCGCGTCATGATGATACACGATCCGTTAAGCTCCGGACGCGGGCTCTCACTTCCCAGCACCACCCGCAGTCCGTCCGGATGTGCGGTGAGCATACCGCTCAGCCACTCTCGGTGCGACAGCAGCGCGAGCAGTGATCGCGCTTGATCCAGCGGGTAATCCGGATGCTGTAACAGGTTCAGCTGACCGGACAGCTGAACGTCCGCCTGTGCCGACTCGCGAACCAGCTCGATAAACGCCGTGAGCAACGGCGCATAGGATAAGCCGTACCCGCCAAGCTGCGCCAACAACCGTTGCGCTTGCGCTACACCGATCTCGGAGAGCACCTTGCCGGCGAACTCGCGGTTCAAGCGCTCCGTGATCTGTGCCAAAACGTCAGCCTCACATTCGGCATCCAAGCGGCACACCCTGCTGTGCAGGTTACCGCCATCGGTCATCAGCAACACCGCCGCCGACCTTGAGCCGACACGCATAAGCTCGATCTGCCGCACCGCCGACCCCTTTTGATCCGGCGTCGCGGCGATCGCCGCCACACCGGTCTCCTGTGCCAACAGCTCAGACGCGACCGCGATCAGCTTTTCGGGATCGCCGGACGCAGTTTCCAGCACCTCGTCCATCTCCCGCTTGCTTTCCTCGGAGAGAGGCCGACAGGCAAGTAGCCGGTCAATATAGAATCGGAACGCCTTTGCCGTGGGAATACGGCCGGCAGAGGTGTGCGGCTGTGCCAGAAAACCGGCCGCCGCCAGATCCGCCATATCGTTACGGATGGTGGCAGAGGACACCGCCTGCTCCAACGCATACACCAGCGCCTTGGAGCCGATCGGCTCGCCGGTGCGGATATACGCATCCACGATCGCGGATACGATCTGTTGCTTCCGCACGCCCAGTTCCACCTGCCACACCTCCTTTTTTGGTAATTAGCACTCTTTTCGGTCGAGTGCTAACTCTTTCTATACTTTACCATTCCCTGCCACTTCTGTCAATATGTATTTTGTGAACCTTTTGTTAAAAACTATCCTTGACACAGCGGGGTCTCCCTGTATATAATAACGGCAAAGACAAAGACAGCTATTCTAAGGAGGAATATGCCATGGCAGACCAGATCATTCACAACTTCGATTTCAACAAACTCATCGAATTCGCATCCACCGCTAAAGGTGAGGTGTATTTGAACACGCCCGACGGCGACGTGCTAAACATGAAAAGCCGCTTAACACAGCTGTTGGCGCTTTCCAACGCCATTGACTGGGGCCGCATCGGCGAGGCAACCGTCACCTGCTCCGATCCGGAGGACGAGTCGCACCTGTTCCGCCTGAACCTGTACGGCACCGCGGAAGAAAAGTAAACAAGGCAGAAAAAAGGACTGTGAAGCTTCACAGTCCTTTTTTATTGTGAATACAACAGGTTCCGGGCACCCGCCCGCAATTTTCAATTGCGTTGGCAGGTGGGGTTCTTATTTGGTCATTTCAAGTACACTTCTTCGCCCGGCCCAAGCACAACGACCTCGCGCCTGTTCATGAAATCGCCGTTATTGTGGAGCAACCACAGAGTCGTGGTGGTCGGGTTATAGATATAGGTGCCATCCGCCGACATAATGAGGTTGTCAAAAGCGGTCATGTAGTCACAGATCTCGATATTCGTGGCACACCAGATCTCGTCGTTGTTCCCCATCTTTTGGAACACTTCTTCCAGCTTATCCCACAGATTATCGCGATCGGTGAAATGTGAATGACCCCAGACATAAAACAGATTCGTCTGCGTGAAGATCGGCTTCATGGTCGCAAAATGATTGGCGAGATCGAGCAATTTCGGATCTCTGTCCTCGCAGGTCGGGTCAAAGAAATACCAATCCTTCGGCATCACGAACCGCGGGTTGTTGTTGATAGTTCTCGCGTATTTGATGCCGCAATTTTTGAGGATCTGCTTCGTGTCCTCGTTATACGAGCCGTGCCCATACGCAAAGCCGCGCACCGTACCGCCGAACACCTTTTCCAGCGTTTCGCGGTTTTTGAGAACGTCGTACGTCGCTTGCGCCGGCGCAAGTCGACCCAAGTATCCGTGCGTGTACCCGTGCGTCGCGACCTCATGGCCTTTGTAACGCTCGACGGGATTCTCGATCTGATCGAACAGCACGTCACCGCTGACCAAATTGAAGGTGCCCTTGATACCGTATTGGTTCATAAGCGAGATCAGCTTTTCGTCCTGCGGCCAACCGTCGTCGTAGCTCATCGTAAACGCTTTTCGCTTTCCGCCCGGAAAAATAGGATAGATTGCCACGGATCATCACGCTCCTCTACACCCGCATTATAGCAAGGTGATATGCCGTTGTCAATGAGATTTCCCTTTATTTGCCGTGCACCATCGGCTTAACGCCGCGTTCCAGTGCCTTAAATAAAAACGGCAGCCCGACCAACTGAACCGGAGTCACGATCGCCGCCTGGATCAACCGTCCCGGCAAAAACACCAAAAACGCCTTGTCATACAAAATGCTCAGCCACAGCGTGTTCAAACACAGCGTACAGATCACCTGCACGGCAACCACCGCCATCACGATACGCCACATGCTAACGGTTTTGTAAAAGCACAGTCCGTAGATCAGACCGATCATTACCGCCGTAACGGTAAATCCTAAAAAATACGGCCCGTTGGGGAACAGCAGGGCACCGATCACATCACTGAGCCCGTGCACCACGAGGGCTGCTACCGGTCCATACAGATACGCGACGATCGCCACCGCAAACAACGAAAGCCCCAACCGCTCGGTGGTGGTGTTAAGCGAAGCCAACCGCGCCAACACCACGTCCACCGCGATCATCATGCCGCAGACAACCAATTTGACAACACCGTTTTTGCTTTTTTTCATAAAACGTCCCTCCTTATTCTCCTGTTGTTGAATAAGGAGGGATATCTCGTCCTTATGTTCAACAGCGGGATGCGACCGACAAACCGCAAGAAAACTCTTTTCGTCCGCACGGCAACTCCCCGTCCGCGGCGGCACTTAACGCTCATCGGTCTACTCTGTGTTTTGTATCGATCAGTTCAAAACAAAGAACTGCTCATACCATAAAATAAACGTGTAAACGGTCCAGATCTTCTTCATGTTGTGCGATTTGCCCTGCTTATGATCTTCGAGCAACTGTAAAATCGCCTCGGTGTTGAAGAACTTTTCCGCAATCTCGCCCGAGAAAGCCGTTTTGACTCGCTCGTAATAGGTGTCCTGCCGCAGCCAGTCGTTGAGCGGCACCGGGAACCCTAATTTTTTCTTGTGTGCCGTGCGCTCCGGCAACTGCCTGAGCGCCGCCGCACGAAGTGCCACCTTGGTGGTATTGCCGTCAATACGGTACTTCGTCGGCAGAGTCACGGCAAGCTCCAGCATCTTTTTGTCCAAAAACGGCACGCGTAGCTCCAAAGAATTCGCCATACTCATACGATCTGCCTTTTGCAGGATATCGTACAGCATCCAGGTCTGCATATCCACGTACTGCAGCTGCGTAGGCTCGTCAAGATGTACCACCTTCTCAAAATGCGGCTTGGACAGCTCCACCGGATCACACGGCGTGCCGGGATTCTTCAAAAACTTAGCCCGCTCGTCACGGGTAAATACGTAGTTGGCACGCATAAACCGCTCATACGGAAGCATCGCTCCGCGAACGGCAAACCGTTTGCCCTTGACACTCTCCGGTAACCGTCGGGCAATCGCCGCAACACCCTTGCGCAGCACGCGCGGGACGCGGCTGTATTTGTGAAAATGCCCGCCCTCTAAATACATCGGATAGCCGCCGAACAGCTCGTCGGCACCCTCACCGGACAGCACGACCTTCACATACTTCGCCGCGTTTTCCGCCAGAAAATACAGCGGCACCTCGGAAGGATTCGGCAGCGGCTCGTCCATAAAATACTGGATCTTGCCCGCCATATCGAAATATTGTTCAGCCGACACCTTGTTGGCGATGTTTTCCACGTTGATCTCTTTGGAAAAGGCCTGCGCATACGGCAGCTCGCTGTATTGCTCCTCCTCGTATCCAACGGAAAAGGTTTTGACAGCCGCCGCCACCTTGGACACCTCGCGCACCACATA
>CAZBAO010000031.1:0-15549 GCA_964490085.1 uncultured Eubacteriales bacterium
AATTAAGCAGCGAGAGCAACTTTATTGTTGTCGTTTATTTTTAAGAAATTGCAGGGTTTAAAGCGGTCCTGCACCGCTACTCGCTTGCCAAGGCTCACGACCCCCGTCGAAACCTTTGCGCCCCCATATTGTGGCACGCGTGCTCCCGTGCGTGCCGCGGGAATATCAGTATAGGCAAGTTTTAAGCTTTTGTCAATGGGAAAATTATCCGAAATTGCGCAAAAGGGATACGACCTTGCCGAGCACGATTGCCTCCTTGACGATGATCGGTTCGAACGCGTCGTTTTCCGGTTGCAGGCGGATGTGATCCTGCTCAAAATAAATGCGCTTAACGGTTGCTTCGTCACCGACGAGCGCGACAACAATATCGCCGTTGTTTGCCGTCGGTGTTTTGTGCACGATAACAATATCGTGATCCAAAATGCCGGCGTTCAGCATACTGGTGCCTGACACGCGCAGTGCGAACAGATCCTCCGTTGGATATCCGCCGCCGGAGTAGGGGACGTAATCCTCTACTTCCTCCACCGCTAAGATCGGCAGACCTGCGGTGACCTTGCCCAACAGCGGTACGTGTGAAACGGCTTCACCCGGGATGCGGATGGAACGGGTCAAGCCCGTGTCACGATTGATATAGCCGGCCTCTTCCAGCTTTTGCAGATATGCGTGTACGGTGGAGGTGGATTTGATCCCCGCCGCCGCACAAATCTCGCGAACTGTTGGCGGCACACCGTCGCGTATGCGTTCCTTTAAAAACGCCAACATTTTTTGCTGTTTTTCATTCAAAGGCTTCATATGGTATCATCCTTTCGTTCCTCAGTATACCACACTTTTTCAAAAAAAGCAAACATTTGTTTGTTTTTTGTAATAAAAATTTTCTTACAGTTTATTCACACTCAATTCACATTCGCGCTCTCCTTGTCTGTTACACTACAATTGTGCTCAGGGAGCAGGGATGGAGCCGCACCGGAACTGTTCCGTTACGCTGAGCATATTACCCCTCCTCAAAACACCCCTCTAACTAAAGTAACGGGCCCGCCGAAAGACGGGCCCGTTACTTTTTTGACGAAAAGCGTCCCCAAGATGCTTTTCGTTTTTTTGTTCTAACGGGACAGGAAAACGCATACGAATAGGACAGGCAGGGGGGATGGACGTGAAGGGATATACAGCGGCGGTATCACTGCTGCCGCACGTACTGCAGGGCCCTTTACTCCAAGTGGATGCGTCGGTGAGCCGCCGCGTGCAGGAGCTTCGCCTGCGGGCGGGACAGGCCATATCGTTGGGGTTTGAGGGCGAGGAGTGGTTCGTCACTGAAAACGGCAAGGTCACCGCACAGCGCGAAAACGGCGTGGTATGCGACGAGGGGTCGCTGAGGCGGATCGTCGATCGCATACTGGAATACTCGGTGTATGCGCATCAGGAGGAATTGCGCCGTGGGTTTGTGACGTCGGGCGGCTGTCGTGTCGGCATTGCCGGAACCGCGATCATAGACGGCGGACAGATCACCGGCTATCGCGCGATCAGTGCGTTGTGCATCCGTGTGGCGCGTGAACATAAAGGGTGTGCAAAAACGCTGCTGCCGCTTCTTTGCGAGAACGGTGTGCACAGTGCGCTGATCTGTAGTGAACCCGCCGGCGGGAAGACCAGTATCCTGCGCGATCTTGCTTCGCAGCTTGCCGATCGTCGGCTATCGGTGACGGTGATCGATGAGCGGGGCGAGCTGTCCGCCGGGGGCGCGTTGAGTGGTTGTGACGTGCTGTGCTACGCACCTAAAGCACCCGGAATTGAGCAGGCGATACGCTGTTTAGCGCCGCGTGTGGTGCTGTTGGACGAATTAGGGACCGCTGACGAGCTGGCGGCGGTCTGTGACGGCTTTTTGCGCGGTGTGCCCATGATCGCCACGGCGCATCTGCGCACGCCGGAGGAGCTTTATCGGCGTGACGGGTTGCGAAGCGTTTTGGAACGGGGTGTGTTTGATTATGTGATCCTGCTGTGCGGTCGGCATACGCCGGGACACATCGCACAGGTGCTGCGAACGGAGGAATGGTTGCGTGAAAGGGATCGGAGCGGTCGTGGTGCTGCTGACGGGGCTCGGTATCGGACTGGCAGCACGGCGCACACTGGAGCATCGGATCGCGATGCTGACGCTGTTTGAACGGTTCTTAGAGCGGCTGTCGGAGCAGATCCGCTATACGGTGTTGCCGATCGGCGAGACATTGCGTGCAATCGTTGACACGGCCGAATTTTCAGCCTTTCCGTTGCTGACGGATACCGTGTGTAATCTGTCCGACGACGGCGAATTTCGAACCGCATGGAAAGCTGCAGTGCGTAAACACAGTCGGGAGTGGGCACTGTCTGAGCAAGAGATGACGCTGTTTTTAAATTTTGCGGACGGTCTGGGTACGGCGGATATTACGGGTGAGATCCATCATTGTCAGCACTATGCCCGACTTGTCGGTGAATGCTTGAAGCGGCGAAAGGAAGAGGCACGCACCCGCGGTGGGTTGTACACGGCACTTGGACTTTGTGGGGGCAGTGCGGCGGCACTGTTGCTCTTGTAAAGGAGAAACGAAACGGTATGGAAGTAGATCTGATTTTTAAGATCGCGGCGATCGGTATCATCGTGGCGGTGCTCAACCAAGTGTTGATCCGATCGGGACGTGAGGAGCAAGCAATGCTGACGACGTTAGCGGGGCTGATCGTGGTGCTGACCATGATCGTGACCGAGATCAGCGATCTGTTCCGTTTGGTCAAATCCGTGTTTGGGTTATAACGATGGAATGGATGGCGATAGCGGCGGTGGCGGTCATCACCGCATTTTTGGCAGTTGTGCTTCGTCGTACACATCCTGAACAGGCAATGGCGGTCACCCTCGTTGCGGGCATTCTGATGGTGTCGGCGGCACTTAAATATATGGCACCGCTGCTCGGTAATATACAAGGGATGCTTGAAGCAAGCGGTCTGTCGAGTGAATACGTGCAGATCCTATTTAAGGCGCTTGGCATCTGCGTTATCACACAGCTGGCATCCGATGCCTGTCGTGATGCGGGGGAACAGGGACTGGCGGCAAAGACTGAGCTTGCCGGCAAGCTGACCCTGCTCGCGCTTGCCTTGCCGCTGTTTCAAAAGATCGGTGATATTGCCCTGTCGCTTATTGAGAAAGGATAGCAGCATGAGGATAGTGAAAGCAGGTGCCTGTGCGATCGTATTGCTTATGCTGTGTGCAGTACCCGTTCGCGCACAGAGCGTTGACGAGTTGTACCGTGAACAGTTGGAGGCGAGCGGTGGCGAGATGTTGCTGCAGGCGCTTCCGGAAGAAACGCAGGAGCTACTCGAGCGGCTGAACATAGATTCCCTGCAGCCCGATGCGTTCACGCAACCGGATACCGAGTCGTTGCTGAGCGAGCTGTGGGAGCTGTTTAAAAGCGTGGCGGGAAAACCGCTTGCTGCGTGCGGGACGGTGCTCGGCATCCTGCTCGTGTACGCGTGGGTGGACGGTATGCGACAAACGTTGCGCACGGAGGAAGTATCGTCGGTATTCGGTGTGATCTGCGCGCTTGCCGCGTGCGGGACGGTGATGATGCCTATTGCCGATCAATTGGAACGCGTGTGCGAGGCGATGGAATCGGTATCGGTGTTCATGACCAGCTTTGTACCGGTATATGCGGGCATCTTAGTGACCGGTGGTCAAGCGTCCGCCGCGGTATCGTTTCAATCGGTGGTGCTGTATGCCGCTGAGCTGCTGTCATGGGTGGCGGGCTCGTTGATCGTGCCGCTTCTGTCCATTTCACTGGCGCTGGGACTTACCGGTTCGCTGACACCGGAGCTGAGGCTCGGCAGGGTCGGTGCGATGACCGGCAAGGCGGCAACATGGCTTCTCACGCTTGGCATGGTACTGTTTACCGGTATCTTATCCCTTCAGACGCTTGCCGGAGGTGCGGCGGATAAGCTCAGTGACCGTGCACTGCGGTTTTCAATCGCCCATTTTGTTCCGGTGGTGGGAAGCTCGATCAGCGAAGCGTTTTCCACCATCCGCGGGTGCTTACACCTGTTACGCTCCACGGTGGGATGTTTCGGCATTGCGGCGACGCTTATTATCGTGTTGCCGCCGCTGTTGTCTTGTCTGCTGTGGAATATGATGCTGTCGGTGGGGGAGCTGGCGGCAGATCTGTTCGGTCTCGGGTCGTTTTCGGAGCTCCTTAAAACAGCTCACGGCATTATGCGCTGTCTGGTGGGGGTACTGTGCGTCAGCGGCCTGTTGTTGACGATATCGCTGACGGTCATCACCGTCACCGCGGGAGGAACGACATGAACGAGATACGCGCTTGGAGCGCCGCCGTATGCATGGCGGCACTCGGCTGCTCTGCGATTCGTTTACTTGCACCGAAGGCGGGAAACGGTAAACTGTTTTCGCTGCTGATCGCTACATTCTTTTTGTGTTCGCTGGCGTTACCGCTTTTGAATATCACCGCGTTGCCGGATCTGGAGGTGGACCTATTGCCTCCGGACATCGTCACGGGGTCGCTTGAGGAACGCGTGACCGAGCAACTGACGGTACAGGTGGAGGCTGCCGCCGCCGCTGTCGTGGACGAGGCAATGGCGGCACGGAACATTACCGCAAAAAAAGTGGAGGTTATCACGGATACTTCGGAGTCGGGAGGCATATATATGAAACGGATTACGATTTACGTGGAGAAACAAAGTGTTCCCATTGCGGCAGTAGTGCGGGAGGTGTTGGAAAAGAGACTGAAAACGACGGTCACTATTAAAACAGAGGAGTGACGGAATATGCAGGGAATTCTATCGGCTTGGACGGGACGGCTGCACACGCTCGCCGCATCCGGCAAGGCGCGGACGATCTTGATCGTCTGTGGAATCGTTGGGGTACTGTTGCTCGTTGTTCCGGAATTTATCCCCGAAAAAACCGAAACCGCCGTTGCTTCGACCGCGGACGATTTTGTTCGGCAGACGGAAGAACGGCTCACGGCATTGATCGGAAGCATTGAAGGTGCGGGCGCGTGTCAGGTCATGGTAACGTTGGAAAACGGAGTGGAATACGTTTATGCGACTGAACAAAAAAGCAATTCCGACCGTGAAGAGGATATCAGTGACGGGGACACGCGTTTGTCCCAACGGGACGACAGCGAAAGCGCTGCGATCATCATTGATACCGACAGCGGCCGTGAGGGACTTTTGGTCACCGAGATCCAACCCACCGTGCGCGGCGTGGTCGTGGTGTGCGAGGGCGGGGATAATGAAGAGGTGCGCAGCCGCGTGTCGCAGGCGGTGACAGTCGCCCTTAATATTTCTTCCAAACGTGTTTGTATTACAAAACTTTCGTAAAGGAGATCATACGTATGAAAAAGTTTCTCGGCAAAAAAACGGTGCTGCTCGGCACCCTTGTGCTCGCTCTCGGCGTAGCGATCTATCTCAACTATTTTTTTGTGCAAAGCCCGACCGATATTGTAGATAACAGCGGAACACAGACCGATCAGGCGGATGACGATAAGACGCTGGGTGAGGCGATCAACGTCAACGGAACAGCCGATACCCCGACGGCAGCCGAATATTTTGAGCAAGCGCGGAAGAGCAGAGAGGACTCCAGAGAAGAAGCGGTGCAGACGGTAAAGGATCTGCTCAGCGACGTCAAAGCCACGGACGAGCAGAGGCAGAGTGTTACCGCTGAGGTTATCGCGATCACCAAGGCGATCGAGCAGGAAAACAATATTGAAAGTCTTATTAAAGCAAAAGGATTTACGGATTGTGTCGTATACATAGCAGACGGTTCGTGCAGTGTCGTGGTGCAAAGTGACAGCCTGACCGTGCAGGATACGGCGAAAATTTCTCAGGTCGTGACCTCTCAGGCTGACATTCCGGCACAAAATATCAATATTGTAACCGTAAAATAGCAAAAAACAGTTGCTCTTCGGGTACTTTATGGTATATAATAAAGCCATAAAAGTAAAAGGAGGTCATCGTATGGGTGACAAAGGATATCAAACTCCGGAAGGGCGCTGCATCATTTCCGAAGAGGTGATCGCGACGATCGCCAGTACGGCGGCTGTGGAGGTGCCCGGCGTGGCAGGTATGGCGCCCCGCATCAAGGACCTGCGCGGACTGGTCGGCAATACGGCTACCAAATCCGTTGCGGTGGTCAATAACGAAAGTGAAACGATCGTGGATCTGTATATCAACTTAAAGGCCGGCGTCCGTATTCCGGATGTTGCCGGTCAGGTGCAACGCGTCGTTAAGGATGAGGTGCAGTCCATGACGGGTCGTCCGGTCACCAAGGTCAATGTTCACATTGCCGGTATCGTACTGGACGAGAAAAAGGAAGCCGAAAAGAAAGAACAAGCGGAATAAGTGCTGAACCCTCTGCAGCTGTGTAGAGGGTTTTCGTGCATAACCGCAAAGCACCGAAATTCCGCCGTTTGAGGCGGGCTTCGGTGCAGCATCGTGGTTATTTTAGGATTTAAAAACAGAAAGGCAAGGGTGCGGTATGACGCGACGGGAATCAAGAGAGCTGGCGTTTGTATTGTTGTTTGAAAAGAGCTTTTCGGACACGTCTCTTGAAGAAATATTGGAGAATGCCGGCGAAGCCAGAGAGATCGTGCACGATCCGTTTGCGTTTTCGCTTACAGAGGGCGTTTTGGCACACGCCGAGGAGATCGACGCACACATCACGGAATTTTCCCACAAATGGAGTAAGGATCGTTTATCTCGCGTTGCGCTGGCAATTTTGCGTCTTGCGATCTATGAGATGCTGTGGGAAAGCTCGATTCCGGTCAGTGTGTCCATCAACGAGGCAGTAGAGCTTGCCAAGCGTTACGGCGGCGATGCCGACGCATCCTTCATCAACGGCGTGTTGGGAGGTATTGCCCGTCGGCACGAGGCGTAACATGAGTTTATATATCGGGCTGGATACCAGCAATTATACGACCTCCGCCGCGGCATTTGATGCAGCGACGGGGGCGCTTTGGCAAGTAAAACAACTTTTACCCGTCAAGGCGGGAGAATTGGGGCTTCGTCAAAGTGACGCGGTCTTTCATCACGTGAAGCAGTTACCGGAACTTATCGAGCAGTTGTTTACCGAGGTGGGAACGGTATTGCCCGAAGCGTTTGGCGTGTCGGATCGACCGATGGAGGCGGAGGGCTCGTATATGCCCTGCTTTTTAGCAGGTGAGGGGACGGCACGTGCGCTTGCGGCTGCTGCAGGTAAACCGCTGTATCGGTTTACCCATCAGCAGGGTCACGTAATGGCGGCACTGTACGGTGCCGAACGGTTGGCGTTGCGTCACAAGCCCTTCTTGGCATTTCACGTATCCGGCGGCACGACCGAGGCGTTGCTTGTCAAACCGCACACCGAAACGGTTATTTCATGCACATCGGTTGCGCGTTCGTTGGACCTGAAAGCGGGACAGCTTATCGACCGCGTCGGCGGTTTGCTGGGGCTACCGTTCCCGGCCGGTCCCGCGTTGGACGAGCTGTCGCGACAAGCGGATGCCACTCGTTTGCCGAAGCCGTCCATGGAAGGGGCTTGCTGCCATCTTTCGGGCGTGGAAAATCAGTGTCGCCGTTTGCTCAGTGATGGTGTACAGCCCGCCGAAGTGGCGCGGTTTTGCCTATCCAGTATTCAAGCAGCGCTGATCGGTATGACTGAACAGTTGCTTGCGCAGTATGGCGAACTGCCGATCGTATACGCCGGCGGTGTCATGTCCAACACATTGTTGCGCGCTGTCCTGCAGGAACGATTTGACGGTGTTTTTGCCCCACCCAGCTTTTCAGCGGACAACGCCGCCGGAATTGCCATTCTGACAGCGCTTCGTGCAGGAGGTGATCGGTAGCATGCCTGTCATTACCGTCAGTCAACTTAACCGCTACGTGCGCTCGTTGATTGAAAGTGATGCGCATTTGGGACAAGTCCTGCTCAGCGGTGAAATCAGCAATTTTGTGAATCATTATAAATCGGGGCATCTGTACATGTCCCTCAAGGATGAAAACGCTGTCGTCAAGGCGGTCATGTTCCGCTCGCAGGCGATGCACCTTCGTTTTGTACCGGAAAACGGCATGAAGGTGATTGCGCGGGCGCGGGTATCGCTGTATGAAAAAGACGGTGCCTTTCAAGTATATATTGACGATCTACAGCCGGACGGTGCCGGTGCACTGCAGGTCGCCTTTGAACAACTGAAGAATCGACTGAGCGCTGAAGGCTTGTTTGATGAGTCACGCAAGCGCCCGTTGCCGCGTTATCCAAAACGAGTGGGTGTTATCACCGCCGCGACCGGTGCGGCAGTACGGGATATCTTCAATGTGCTCGGCAGGCGGTATCCGCTTGCGGAAGTGGTGTTACTGCCCGTATTGGTACAGGGGGAGGGTGCTCCCGCACAGTTGGTGCAGGCACTTGCCACGTTTGACGGTATGCGACGGACTGATGCGCCGCACGCACCCGACGTGATCATTATCGGCAGGGGCGGCGGCTCGCTGGAGGACCTGTGGGCGTTTAACGATGAAGCGGTCGCACGCGCAGTTGCGGCGTGTACCGTTCCGGTCATCTCGGCGGTGGGTCACGAAACCGATTTCACCATTTGTGATTTCGTCGCGGATCTGCGTGCACCTACGCCGTCGGCGGCGGCGGAGCTCGCCGTGCCGGACTGTCGGGAACTGATGGAGCGTATCGCTATGCTTCGTACCGCTGCAGGTCGTGCGTTGAATACCGCACTTACCCGCAAACAGAACGCACTGGAGCTTCTCAAAAATAAACGGTGCCTGATCTCGCCGCTGTATCCGGTGGAGGAGCGCATGATGCGGTTGGACGGAACGGTAAAACGGTTTTCTGCCGCCGCGAGGCTCACGCTGTCGCGTGCAGACCGCCGTCTGTCGACCGCTGCAGGGAAGCTGCACGTGCTCAGCCCCTTGCAGGTGATCTCCCGCGGCTATGCCACGGTCCGTACCGATACGGGTATCGTTTGTTCGGTGAACGACGTTAAGATCAATGAACGACTCGAAGTGCGCGTCACCGACGGTGCGCTCCGATGCAAGGTGATCGAAAAAGAGGTGCTATAATGAAAGAATTGACTTTTGAACAGGCGATGGAACGTCTGGAAGAGATCGTCGCTATACTGGAAAGCGGCAAAAGCACGCTGGATGATTCGATGAAGCTGTTTGAGGAGGGCACGGCGCTGACTGCGTTTTGTGCCGAGTCGCTGAAAGCGGCTGAGCAAAAGATCGTCAAGCTCACGGCTGAAAACGGACGGGAGGAAGTCTGATGGCGCTGTATACCGAACGCTTGCAGCAGCATCTTGAACTTGTCGAGAGCCACCTGGCGGAGTTTTTGCCGACGGGTGACGGTATTGGAGAAATCATGCGCTATGCGTGCGAGGGCGGCGGCAAACGCATTCGTCCGGTACTGCTGCTCGAATGGTGTCGCGTATGCGGGGGAAACGTTGAAAACGCGCTGCCGTTTGCGGCGGCGATCGAGTGTGTTCATTCGTATTCGCTGGTGCACGACGATCTCCCGTGTATGGATAACAGTCCGTTGCGCCGCGGCAAGCCGTCCGCGCATGCAAAATACGGCGAAACGATGGCACTGTTAGCAGGGGATGCGTTGCTCAATCGCGCCTTTGAGATCATGCTGTCGGCTGAGAACGTCGAACCAAACGCGGCACTGCATGCCGCTTCTCAGCTTGCGGATCGTGCCGGCGTTTACGGTATGATCGGCGGTCAGGTATTGGATCTGGACAGCGAGGGCAAGCAGATCGATCTCGATACCCTCAAGCGTCTGCAGGAGGGGAAAACGGCGGCGTTGCTCGTCGCCGCGTGCCGCATGGGGGCGATCCTCGGCGGCGGTACGGACGAGCAGATCGAACGTGCCGGTAGGTACGGCTATTATCTGGGGCTTGCCTTCCAGGTCGTTGACGATATTTTAGACGTTACCGCCACCGCTGAAGAACTCGGCAAACCGGTTGGCAGTGACGATGAAAATGAGAAAAACACATACGTTTCTCTGCTTGGTCTTGAGCAAGCGCGGGCGCTTGCCGCATCGTATACGGCTCAGGCGAAGGACGCGTTGGAGTGCTTTGCGGACGGTGCGGATCTGCATCAGCTTGCCGATGCCCTCCTTACCCGAACACACTAAAAAGGATTGAATCAAAGCATGAGTGTTTTAGAAACTATCCACGCACCGGAAGATGTCAAAAAGTTGTCCCCCGAAGAGCTCGACACGCTGTGTGATGATCTGCGTCATACCATTGTGGAAACAGTGTCAAAAAACGGAGGACATCTGTCCTCCAATTTGGGGGTCGTTGAGCTCACGGTGGCTTTACACAAAATGTTCACTTCCCCGCACGATCAGATCGTGTGGGACGTTGGGCATCAGTGCTATTGCCATAAACTGCTCACCGGTCGTAAAGAAGAGTTTGATACCCTGCGCAAAACCGGTGGATTATCCGGTTTTCCGCGTCCGTCAGAGAGCCCGTACGATGCGTTTGTCGCGGGGCACAGCTCCACCTCGGTTTCTGCGGCAAACGGTATTGCCAAAGCGAAAGCGCTTGCGGGCGATGACGGCTATGTGGTAGCGGTGATCGGTGACGGTGCATTGACAGGCGGTCTTTCGTATGAGGGACTTTGCAATGCCGGCCGCAGCCACGATCGGCTGATCGTGATCCTCAACGATAATCAAATGTCTATCAGCCGCAACGTGGGGTTTATAGCGCGACATTTAGCCATGCTGCGTTCCGGCCCGCGGTACGTGCAGGCAAAAAACAATTTCGGTAACATTCTTTCAGCGATCCCGCTTATCGGTGAGCCGTTGCACCGCTTTGTGGTGCGTATAAAATGCCGACTCAAAAACAGCGTATATCACAGCAGCTCCACCTTCGAGGATATGGGCTATTACTATTTGGGCCCCGTGAACGGTCATAATCTGCGCGATCTGACCAGAGCCCTGCAAACGGCAAAGAACCTCAATCGCCCGGTTTTGTTGCACGTGGATACGGTCAAAGGGCAGGGATACACCCCTGCTATGCAAAACCCCGATAAATATCACGGAATTTCCGCGTTTGATCCCGAAACCGGTATGATCACTGCCAAGCCGGGCCCGAATTTCTCCACGGTTGTCGGCGATCAACTGTGCAAATTGGCAGAAGAGGATCCGAAGATCTGCGTTGCTACCGCTGCCATGACCGGCGGTACGGGACTGACTACGTTTTCCAGACAGTTCCCGAAACGCTTTTTCGACGTCGGCATTGCGGAAGAGCACGCCGTGACCTTTGCCTCGGGACTCGCTGTCGGTGGGTATTTGCCGGTATTTGCCGTGTACGCCACGTTCCTGCAGCGCAGCTATGACCAACTGCTGAACGATACGGCAATTATGAACAATCACATCGTGCTTGCGATCGACCGCGCAGGCGTGGTTCCGGACGACGGTGAAACGCACCAAGGCATCTTTGACGTGCCGTTCCTGTCCACCATACCGAATACCACGATCTTTGCACCGTCGACCTACGATGAACTTGCCATCACCTTGAAGCAGGCCTTGTACGAAACGGAGGGCATCGCCGCGGTGCGATACCCGAAAGGCGGTCAGTTCCCGCACCTTGATCTGTATAAATCGGACTATAAACCGTTTACTCATTTCCGTGATGCTTCGGCGCGCACCGTTGTGATCACCTACGGCAGACTGTTCTCCAACGTGCTGCAAGCGGTGCAGAAGGTGCAGGAGGTGATGCCGGTATCGGTCATCAAACTGACGCGCATCCATCCGATTCCGGAGGAGGTACTGACGCTGAGCCGTCAGTATCAGCGTATCGTGTTTTTTGAAGAGGGCGCGCGGAACGGCGGCATCGCCCAGCAACTGGGCTCTCTGCTTATGGAGTCGCGCTACCGCGGTAAATATGAGATACACGCGATTGACGGCTTTATCCCCACCTGCTCGGTGGAGGATGGCTTAAAGCTGTGCAGGCTGGATGTGAGCAGTATGGTTAAAACGCTGTTGCAGGAGGATTTGCCCGGTGGCAGAAAGTGAGCGCTTAGATGCCCGCGTCGTGGCGGAAGGCTATGCAACAGGTCGCGATAAAGCCAAGGAACTGATCCGTGCAGGCGCGATTACGGTTGACGGAAAGTCCATCACCAAGCCGTCAGCCATTGTCGCCCACACCGATACCGTGGCGTGCACTGTCGGTGCACCGCGCTATGTCGGTCGCGGCGGTTTGAAGCTCGAAAGGGCGCTGCAGGCGATATTACCGTTGCCGAAACCGTGCGTGGCGATGGATGTGGGCGCCTCTACCGGCGGGTTTACGCATTGTATGCTGCTGGGCGGCGCAGATCGCATATATGCGATCGATGTCGGCCACGGTCAGCTGCATCCAACACTGGTTGCCGATCCCCGTGTTGTGAATTTGGAGGGTACGGATATCCGTGATCGGGAGGCACTGTCCGCGGTTATTTCGCCTCATTCGGTGGATCTGCTGGCGATGGACGTATCCTTCATTTCGATCCGCACGATTCTACCTTCGGTGTTTGAATATTTGCGCGAAGGTGCACGCTTGCTGATCTTGATCAAACCGCAGTTTGAAGCGGGTAGGGCAGATGTTGGAAAAAGCGGCATCGTTCGCGACCGCCGCGTGCACGTGCGGGTACTGCGCGAGGTCTGCGAGTTGTTTTCGGCGTCCGGCTGCGCGTTGCAGGCACTTTCGGCATCGCCCATTACCGGTGGTGCCGGCAGGAGCGAGGGCAATATTGAATATATCGCCACCTTAGTTTACGGTGGTGGACAAACGACACTGCCGGATATCCGGCAACTGGTCGATACCACATTTTCTCGGCACTGACAGGAGGTGCGTTGTTATGAAGATCGCTGTCATTCCGAATATGAAGACTGCCAGCGGTAAAGCTGCGTTTGACAAAGTCTGTTATGCGTTGGAACCGTTGGGTGTGACGGTGGTTACTCCGAAGGATATCGCGTTCCCGCCACAGGACATGGCAGAGCTTCTGAAAGCCTGTGACGTGGCGGTCGCGATCGGCGGCGACGGCACCATTATCCATGCCGCCAAAAGCGCCGCGGCTTTCGGCAAACCGGTGCTCGGCATCAACAGCGGACGGCTGGGTTTTACCGCCGGTTTGGAGCTGTCGGATGTGGGTGAACTGGATCGCCTTATCAGCGGTGATTACGATATCGAGGAGCGGATGCTTCTGGACATCACCGTAGACGGCGAGCACGGTACCGAACAGTACAGTGCACTCAATGAGGCGGTCATTTCCCGTGGTGCGTTGTCCCGTATGATCGAGGTCAGTGTCAAAAACGGCGAAAAACCGGTCTCTACCTATCAGGCAGACGGCGTGATCGTCGCAACGCCCACGGGCTCTACGGCGTATTCGCTGTCGGCAGGTGGCCCTATCGTGGATACGGCGTTGCGCTGCTTGCTGCTCACACCCGTTTGTCCGCACTCCTTACACAGCCGCCCGTATATCTTCGATCAAGACGCGGTGTTGACGCTTACACCTGAACGGTCGGAATCGCCGGTGTTTGTTACAGTGGACGGCGAGGCAGCGATCCGCATTGCCGAAGGGGGACAGGTGCGGGTCTCGCGTTCCCAAACTTACGCGAAGCTTATTAAACTCAAGCAGAAGCCCTTTTATCAGGTGCTGGACGATAAACTCACGAACAGGAAGGTATAAACGATATGAAAGTCAAACGCCAAGCGAAGATCTTGGAGATCATACAAGGTCGCAGCATTGAAACGCAGGACGAGCTGATCCGTGCGCTCGAGGAGAACGGCTATGTTGCAACTCAGGCGACGGTTTCGCGCGATATTAAGGAACTTCGTTTGATCAAAATTTTGAATGGTGACGGCAAGTATTGTTATTCCGTGATGAAGGCGGGCGGCGAACAGGTAGCAACCAAATTTATGTCCATCTTCCAGGATGCCGTTATCAGCATAGATTTTGCCGGTAATCTGGTGGTCGTCAAATGCCTGTCCGGTATGGCGCAGGCAGCGTGCGCCGCGATGGATTCTCTGCAATGGGAATCGGTCGTGGGTACCCTTGCCGGCGAGGATACCTTTGTTTGCATCACCCGCACGACCGAGAGCGCGGTGGAGCTTGTGGAAGAACTCAAAAAATTACAACGCGGCTGAGGTGACACACCATGCTGGATTGCTTGCACATCGAGAATATTGCCGTTATTGAGCGGGCGGACATTCGCTTTACCGCGGGCTTCACAGCCCTGACGGGTGAAACGGGTGCGGGTAAATCCATCGTCATTGATGCGATCAACGCCGTTTTGGGCGAGCGTACTCGTCGTGACTTGGTTCGCACCGGTAGTGATACTGCACACGTTACTGCGTTGTTTAACGAACTGTCACCGTACGCAACTGCACAGCTTGAAGCACTCGGCTTTTCGCCGGACGAGGACGGGAATCTGCTCATTGGCAGAACCATCTCCGCCGAGGGGAAAGGGTCTTGCAGCGTGAACGGCAGACCCGCCACGGCGTCACTGCTTCGCGAGATCGGTAAAGTGCTTGTCGATCTGCACGGTCAGCATGAAAATCAAGCGCTGTTTTCGGTGGACAGTCATCTTGCCTATTTGGATCGTTTCGGTGAACTCACCGAACAGCGGGAGCGATACGCTGCCGCATACCGTAAGTGGCGGCAGATCGTCGGAGAACTGAACCGTGTGGATCTGGACGAATCCGAAAAAGCGCGTCGACTGGATATTTTGGCATTTCAGATAAACGAGATCGAAGCCGCCGACTTGACCGCCGGGGAAGAGGATGACCTGCAAGCGCGGCGCACGTTGTTTCGTAATGCGGAAAAGGTGGCATCACAGCTGAATGCCGCAAACGCCTTGCTGTTCGGCGGTGAGGACAGCGACGGTGCGGTGTCGATGGCGGAACAGGCGGTTTCCTCGGTCCAGCACGCCGCGCGGTATATGGAGCAGGCGGCAGCCTTGTCCGAACAACTGCAAAACGCGTTGTATGAGCTGCAGGCGGCGGCGGAGGAATTGCAGGATTTAACCGACCTTTTGGATTTCGATCCGCGTGAATTGGATGAGGTGGACAACCGTTTGGAGGTTATTCGCCGTCTGGCTTCAAAATACGGCGCTACGACCGCAGACGTGTTGGCGTTTTTGGAGAATGCAAAAGCCGAATACCGGCAGATCGAGCTCTCGGATGAACAACAAAGAAAGCTTACCGAACGCGAACGGGCAGCCTTTGCGGCGACACAGTACGAAGCCGATGCGCTCACCGCTGCCAGACTGGCGGCCGCTGAGCGTTTTGCCACTGCGGTAAAAGAGCAGTTGACCTTCCTTGATATGCCGAACGTTACCTTGACGATCGACCGTCAGCCGATCGCACTCGGTGTGAACGGTGCCGATAAAATTGAATTTTTGCTGTCCGCCAACGCGGGCGAACCGCCGAAACCGCTTGCCCGCATCGCGTCGGGCGGCGAACTTTCACGCATCATGCTTGCCATCAAATCGGTGCTTGCCGATGCGGATGAGGTGGATACCCTCATTTTTGACGAGATCGACACCGGTATCAGCGGCAGAGCGGC
>CAZBAO010000032.1:0-15192 GCA_964490085.1 uncultured Eubacteriales bacterium
ATGGAGAAAAACTATCGTGTCGTGTTTGCCGCTGAAAAAGTGGCGAAGGTCGAAGAATGCGCCATGCCGGAGCTCAAGCCGGATCAGGTGCTCATCAAGACGGACGTGTCGCAGATCAGCACCGGTACCGAGCTGTCGATGCTCGTCCCCGGTGACTCCGAGCCGGATTCCGCATGGGTGACCCAGCGCAGCAACTATCCGATCTATCCCGGCTATTCCAACTCCGGTACCATCGTCGCGGTCGGTGCGGATATCGATCCGTCCTACATTGGCAAACACGTGATGACACCTGCCAAACATATCAAATACTATCCGCGCGGGCTCAAGGATTGCATCGTGATGCCGGATAATGTGGATCAGGATGAGTCTGTCTTCGCGACGCTCGCCGGTGTTTGCTTGGCAAGCATCCGCGTATCGGAGATCCTGCCGGGCGACACGGTCGTGGTATACGGCGCAGGCATCGTCGGCCAGCTCACCGCCCGTTTCGCCAAGGTTGCGGGTGCGCTCAAGGTGTTCGTGGTCGACCTGTCGGAATACAGACTGAACCTGTTGCCCGAAGATCCCTGCTTCATCAAGGTCAACCCCGCGGGCATCGACGTTCCCGAATTTATCAAAGAGCACAACAACGGCAACCTCGCCCGTGTGGTATTCGAGACCACCGGTAACCAGCACGTTATTCCGAGCGAGCTCAACTGCGTGACCAAATGCGGCAAGCTCATCATCACCAGCAGCCCGAAGGGCAAATCGGCGATCGACTTTGACTTTGTCAGCGTCATGGGTATCACCATCATCGGTGCGCACAACTGGGCCGCACACACGACGGTGGCAACGCCCAAAGATCCGTGGACGGTTGTCAGCGAGCGTCCGTATTTTGTTGACGTCTTGGCAATGGAACAAATGTCGGTTAAGAATTTAGTGTCTCATCGCTTCAACTACAAGGATGCCGCCGATGCGTACAATATGCTGATGGCAGACCGCGGCAGCGCGATGGCTGTTCATCTGGATTGGGAGGACTAATCGTATGAAAATCGGTGTGATCGGTGCCGGTTCCATTTCGGACAGGCATCTTAATTCTTACAAAGCAAACCCCGACGCGGAGGTCGTGATGATCGCCGACGTCTGCGAGGGTCTGGCAAAAGCCAAGGCGGAAGCGCACGGTATCCCGAAGTATTGCACAGACTACAAAGAGCTGCTGCGTGACGACACCATCGAGGCCGTCAGCGTCGCGACGCCCACCTTCACGCACTGCCAAATCGTGTGCGACGCGCTGGCGGCGGGCAAGCACGTGCTGTGCGAGAAACCGCCCGCACTCACCGCTGATGAAGCCAAAAAATGCGCCGAGGCAGCCGCAAGATCCGGTAAGCTGCTGATGTATGCGCTGGTGTGCCGTTTCTCGTTAGCGACGCAATACCTCGCAAAATTCCGTGACACCGACGGTTTCGGCAAAATCTACTGTGCGGAAGCGACGCGCTTGTCCAGAACCTCCACCATTAAGGGCTGGTTTATTGACAAGACCAAATCCGGCGGCGGTCAGCTGATGGATGCGGCTATTCACGAGGTCGACCTCGCGCTGTGGCTGATGGGCTACCCGAAACCGAAATCCATATTGGGCTTCGCCACGGACGTCAACAAGGATCTGCCGCAGCGCCTGGTGGGTTACGGCTCCAATTATCAGTCTGCGGTTGCCGACAGAACCGAGCGCACGGTCGAGAGCATGGCAAACGGCTTCGTTACCTTTGAAAACGGCGCTTGCCTGACCGTTAACACGGCTCACATCCAGTTTACCGCCAAGACCGGCCGCTGGGTCGATATTTCGGGCGAAAAGGCAGGAGCAAGACTTGAAGGCTTCCAGAACGACCTGTCCATGGTAACGATGGATCCCAACGGCTATATGACCGAGTTCAAGCCGGTGTTCAACCAAAAAGCGGATTCGTTCCAGAACGAAGTCGATCACTTTGTGGATTGCTGCCTCAACGGTACGCCTTGTATCGTGACCCCTGAGCAGGGCGTCACCCTGATGACCGTGATGGAAGGCCTCTACAAATCCGCCGAGACCGGCAAGCCGATCACGTTCTAAACGTTAGACTGAACATAAGCAGCCGACAAAACCCTTGCGGTTTTTTCGGCTGTTTTTTGTGTTTTGAACAGGGGGACGTTTCGGACAGAGGTTATTGCAGTACTGAAATAATAGGTGTATACTGTTTTTGGAAAACCGCTTTGGAGGGTTACGATGGAGATCAATTCACTGAATATGCTCAAATTCTCCCACTCGCGTTTGGGAAAACAGCCGTTCTCGGTATATTGGGTGTCGGCGAGCAGTGGGAAAAATATCGACAATTTAAATTCTGCGATTTTTAATTAAAAGTCTTGCATCAAGTGAGGTTTTGTGGTAATATGAAAACAACGTCTTTGAAAAGAGGGGATTTGTGGTGAAAAAAGGTATATTGTTGCTCAGCATCATAGCCATGCTGGTTTCGTTAGTCGCCTGTGGCGGTGGCGGTGATACCGCGGTTACTACCACGTCGGGTGAGGAGGTTGTTACCACGGTCGGCGGTCAGGAGGCAGACGTCACTACCACGACGGAAACGGAAGCGGACACCACGTCGTCCAAGGTCACGGGTTCCGGTTCTTCGAACCAGAGCACCACGCGCACCACGACTACCACGACTACCACGACTACCACGACTAAAACAACAAAAGCAAAAGAGTACCGCATGATGTACTATCCCAAATACCAAAAATTCATTCAAACTCGCAGCGGTCTGAAAAACACCGGTTATAAGATCGTGAAGGGTGAAGAGCTGACGATCGCCTTCATGGGTGGCTCCGTCACGGACGGTATGGGCAGCTCCAGCGGCACCAAGGGCTTCCGCGGTCGGTTGCTTACCGATCTGCAATCGACGTACGACGTGGAGTGCAGTCAGATCGAAGCCAGCTTGGGCGGCAACGGATCACAGTACGGTGTGTACATTACCGACCAGTTCGTTGCCGGCAAGAAGCCCGACCTCGTGTTTATCGAGTATGCCGTTAACAACGCGTACGACGGTGTTACGGATGCCGACACGCTTTGGAACCACTATGAAAGCATGATCCATATGATCCGCAAGGCGAATCCGTATGCCGATATCGTGCTGGTGTATGTTTCGGATGAAGCCAACCGGTCAAAGAGCATTATTCCGGTGCTGGAGGAGGTTGCCGAGAAGTACGATCTGCCCTCGGTGAACCTGTACGAGATGATCAACAGTTTGATAACGTCAAGCGGGGATAGTTGGAGTTCCTTCTACTCCGACAGCGTTCACATGAACGACGGTGGTTATAACCAAAGTGCGCGGGCATTGCGGGGCTTGATCGAATACGGAATAGATCAAAATTCGACCGCGCTGCAAGAAATGTCAACGCCTTCCCCCAAAACCACGATTCAAAGTGAGGCAAAGATCGTGCTCACCTCAGAGCTCACGACCGTACCGTCGGGTTGGGCAAAGAACGCTGTGTTCTCCTATGCCAGCACGAAATACGGCGGGTGTATCGAAACGACAGAGGCAGGCAAAACGATTACGGTCAAATTCAAGGGCACCGATTTCGGCGTGCTGGTGGAGTTTGCCGAGGATGCCGGTGTGCTGGAATACAGCATTGACGGTGGTGCTTATCAACAATTGAATTGCAAGCTGGATTATTCCAACCCCAAAGCGCGCATCCTTTTGAAAGGCGGCACGAACGGTGAGCATACGATCACGATGCGGCTGGGAAGCGGTTCTCGCATGGCGATCGCGGCATTTTTGCTCAACGGAACGGTTCAGAGCGTCCGGTAAGGCAAACGAAAGGCTGGCTTTGCGTAAAGCCAGCCTTTTTTGCCATTCATTAACAGCTTGAAAATATAGGGGGTCTTTCGGATGCAGTTTTATTCACGCTATGCCGATTTCATTAAGGTGCGCGGCGGTTTGCAGGGCACTTCCTACAAGATCGAGCACGACAAGGCGTGTACGGTTGCGTATATGGGCGGCTCTGTCACGGACGGCATGGGCGCTACCCGCGGTACTGGCGGATGGCGCGGGCGGTCGTTCGCCTATCTGCAGAACACCTATCCCGCGGTCACGTTTGAGCAGGTGGCAGCCAATTTGGGCGGCAACGGTTCGCAATACGGTGTGTACGTCACCGATCAGTTCGTCGCTTCCAAGAAGCCGGATCTGGTGTTTATCGAATACGCCGTCAACAATGCGTACGACGGTTGTGGTGACGCGGATACGCTGTGGGCGCACTACGAAACGATGATCCATCTGCTTCGCACCGCGAATCCGTGCGTGGAGATCGTGCTGGTGTACGTTTCGGATTCCTGTCACCGCTCCGAGCCCATCATCCCCGTTTTGGAGCAGATCGCCGACAAATATCAGCTACCCTCGCTCAACTACTACGAAGCCGTTATGCATGAGATGGGGGATAAGTCGAATTGGAATCGTTATTTCATTGACGGCGTTCACGCGAACGATAACGGATACGACGTGATGGCGGATGTGGCTAAGGGTCTGTTTGAATGTGCGCTGTGCGCACCGTCCGCCACCCATCAGCGACCGATCACCCCGCAGCCTCAGGTACGTATTCAAAGTGAGGCGAAGGCGTTGCTCACCTCCGCGTTGGATCCCGTGCCGGCGGGATGGGAAAAGGTGGAAAAGTTCTCTTATGCCGGCCGCCACTATAACGGCTGTATTCAAACCTCCGAAACGGATAAGCCCATCACCGTCACCTTTAAGGGCACGGATTTCGGCGTGCTGGTAGAATTTTCAACGGATGCAGGCGTGCTGGAATACAGCGTGGACGGCGGCGAGCTCCAAGCGTTGGATTGTGCACTCAACTATTCCAACCCCAAAGCGAGAATGCTGTTGAAGGACGGTGCGGATGACCGCCACACGGTCACAATGCGTTTGCAGACGGCGGATGCACGCATGGCGATCGCGGCTTTTCTGCTTAACGGGACCGTAACGAGCGTTGAGTAATACGAAAGAACAAAAAAAGGCTGACTTCGTTTGATCGAAGTCAGCCTTTTTTGCGTTGGATCATTACGGCTTTTCCGGAAGGACGGAAAATGCCTTCGTGTATTCGGTTGGGGACTTGCCGGTGTGTTTTTTGATCAGCTTACTGAAATAATACACATCCGGAAATCCGACTAACGCACCCACCTCTGACACGGAAAACATGTGTGTCTTGAGCAGCTTGAGCGCCCAGCTTATCCGCAGATCGGTTAAATATTCCATCGGAGATTTATGCAGCTGCTCTTTAAAGACCCGACGAAAATGTGTAACGCTCAACCCACATATTTCTGCCAGCTTTTCATTGGTGATGGTATCGTCATAGTGGCGGTGGATGTAGGTGAGAACGGGATAAAGCCTGCCGTAAAAGCGGAAATGGGACGAGTTGCCGTACTCCTCCATGATGTCGATCAAGACCCGTTCGATCGCAATTCTGACTTTCGGCAAATACCACGGTGAACGATCGTTCCAGATCCTAAGGATCTCATGAATTTGTTGTTGAATATACGGCTGATCGGAAAGGTCGATATGTTCGGGGAAATCAAGCTTTTGAAACGCGTTTTGCGGATGTAGGCTGAAGCCGGTCGTGATGTAGGCGAACCCGTCGGTTTTCGCTTTGACCGTATAGTGCTCGCCCTTGGACAGAAAGATCAGGCTGTGCTTGGACAGCGGGCACATGCGGCTTTTGCCACTGGTGTAAACGCCCTCGCCGTCGGTGACGTACAGAATTCCGTCGGCGGGTCGACCGGGACACACGAATTTGAAGTCTCGGCTTTCGACCTTTTCAATGATGGTGTTGATAGAACCCACCCGAAAGTCGTTGTAGATCTCCATATACGGTCACTTCTCAATATACCCGAGGGTACGGTGGAAGTTTTTACCTTCCAGCATATACTTTTTCGCATTGACCGCCAGCTGCGAGAGTGCCGGCAGCTCTTTTAACTGATACCGCTTTTTGTCCCAGCCGAACACGTAACGAACGATATCGTTTGCCTCTACTGCCGATACCTTTTGGAACAGATCGCCGAATTTGACGATGTTGCTGTCTGCCGGTAACACCTCTTTGAGTGACTCGTCCAACAACCACGAATCGCACGCAAAGTAGCGATACTCGTATTCGGGGAAATACTCGGCAAAGAACTCACGCGCTGCCTGAAGCGATTTCACGCAGTCAGCCGTGCTCAGCGGGCCGGATGCCGGAATGTGCACGCCGATGATCGGCTCACCCTTCTTGACACCGAGTGCCGGCACGTCGTCGGGCGCCTCGTCAAAGCAATATTGCAATCTGCCGAGCGTGAACAGCTGTGCGGTCATGTGTCGTTTCAGCCACGGCAGCTCACCCAAATACAGCGATCCCTTGACGCCGCTCCAGATATTGCACCAAATGGACAGATCGGACAGCGTATCCAAGAGAATATCCTCGCTGATCCCCAGTTTTTCGTAGGTCTTGCTCAATTCCTCGCACATAAACAGGACGTTCAGCAGATTCTTTTTACCGTCCTCGCACTCCAGATCATAGTACTCCATATTCATGTAATCAGAAACCGGAATAGTGTCCAAAGCCTTGTTGAATTCCTCGTCGAAATCCTTTTCGAAGCCGATCTTCTCGTACCATTTCTTGATGACCGTCTTGACCTCGGGATTTTCAAAGGTCAGCGGTTTTTCCTCGCTCACGATCGGACTCGCTTTTTCCATTTCCGTCTTGTCCAATCCCAAAAAGCGGAGCAGGTTTTTATAGTACATCTTCTCAAAGCACTCTTTACTGACACCCAGATCCAACAAAATGGAACGGTCGAGCTCCAGCACCTCTTTGGTGTGTTCGGGTTTGTAGGTGTTGACCGTCATATCCGTGCCGAACATCACGTTGTTCGCCAGATCGTAGCCGATGGTATACATCTTCTCCAGCAACTCGCGGCGATAGATATCGGGAGTGCCGGGGGTCAGGTCGAAGTACATTTCCGCCGGCTTCCGCAGCCCGTTTGCGTGCAGGAACTTACCGTACATCGCAATACACTCGTCCACCCACGGCCAGGAGCAATGTCCCATCGAGAAACGCAGTCCCTCAATGCCGATCAGCGCCTCAAAATTGATGGGGCGGTTATAGGCGGAAGAAACACCGCCGTCCCACAGAATACCGGTATGGAAAAAGACGGGTTTGTCGTATTTGGCGATTTCACGTAAAAACGCCATAGACTGCTCTTCATACACGAAAAAATCGTTGCAAATGACTTTAAAACCGAGAATACCCGCGTCGACGGCAACCTTGACGTTCTCAATGGCGTTTTCCTCGTACGGATGCATGTACATAATGGGGAACAGGCGCCCCTCGTAGCCCTTCGTCCACGCGAGTACCGTTTCCAGACGCTCCTCAAAGGAGGCGTCGAAGGAGTAGTTGGGACGGTTTTTCCGCCCCTCCACTTTCGGACGCGGTGAAAAGACGCAAGCGCCGTACAGGCCGGCTTCTTCCAACTGCTTGATGAACTTTTCGGGCTCCGCTTCGCCGCGGCGGGAATGCAAGTGCATATCAAAGATCTTCATATGGCGTTCCTCTTTTCAGAAAAATTTATACGCACCTACATCGTAATGCCGATACGCCGGAAAGTCAAGAAGATTTGAGCAAATTTCCTGATGAAAATTATAGCCGGCGGTTTGCTCCGCTGCCCTCCGGTGAGGGGCTCTGTCCTCGCGCGAACCGAAACCAACCCGTAGGGACGGTGCCCACACCGTCCCGTAAAGCTAAAGGGTAGTAGGGGCGGTCTGTGACCACCCGCAAGGGTTCCTCTGACGAGGCAGCGAAGCAACACCCCGCCGCCATCCCCCAAAACAAAAAGCCTCTTGCGGCAGAGATCCGCAAGAGGCTTTTGAACGGGTTCGTTATTTGTCGATCGTCACGCGCACACGGCAGTAAAGATCCGTCTCGTAATCACCGAAATTACCGGGCAGACGGGTGAAGCCGGGCTTGTGGGTGAAATACACGTAGAAATCGTGCCCCACGGTGCTGAAATCGTCGGACGCCTCGTCGTCGTTACCGACGATGGTTGAATAGAAATACAGACCGACGTCGGGGTTGGCGGTGGACAGCACCACGTGCTCGTCCCAGTTTACGCAATCGTCGGACATAAACATCACGACCTGTCTGGCGCTCTGTATAGTCAGAATGTACTTATCCAGCGCGGAGCAGTACGCGGCGTTGCCGTGGCAGTCGTACTTAAAGCCGACCTCCTCGTGATACACGACGTCGTCGCAGTCCTCGGGAATGATCCGCGGTGCGGTGCCGTGCATCGGATCGGTATCCCACACGCCGTTGCCGCTGTACTTCTTCACTAACGCGACAGGGTTTTCCTCGCGGCGGACCATCTCGATCGCCTCTTTCATCGGTACGCGTGCAACGGAGGTGTAGCGCTCGGCAGCCTCATTCCATTCGTTGTAGATAATGTAGAAATAACCGTCCTTGCCAGCTAAGTACGGCACGCCGCAGATGTTCGGCCACACGCCGTTCGCGCGGTTCTTGCTGATGTAGTTGCGGCAGGTACCGAGCATGTCACCAAGATACTTCCAATGCTGACCGCCGTCGCGCGAAATACTGAACCCGATATGATAGTTCTGCGGATAGTCGAGATCCTCCTTGTGAAGATCCTCGCGGTGCGTAAAGCCGATCAGAACGCCGTCCTCACACTTGTAGCAGCTCTGCACCCACAGTCCGCAGGGCCAGGTCTCTTTGAAATGGTTGTAATCCCACTCAAACGGCTCCAGCTCCTCGGCAAACGGATCGTCTGCGGGGCCGCGGAAATGACGGTAATAGGGCAGACCGCCGAGGTCGGTCGTCAAAAAGTCGATCGTTCCGTCGGGACGGCGCAGCGTGCAACAACTGCCGTCCACGGTATAGGTCAACTGATCGTCCGTATAGACGAGCTCCGTTTCGGAAACGTGTATTCTGTCTTTTAACATATTCATAGCCTCCTACAACCTACTGAATTATACTTTCGTTATACCATCGTAAGGGCTTTCGTGTCAAGCCCAAAGCCGTCATTAGTCACTTAAGACAAAAAATGGACAAAAATTCCGACACTTTCGCGAAGAATAATCGCTCTTTTTCATAAAACAACAATAAAATACAAGTATTGGACAACATTTTCTATTGCGCAGGTGAAAAGTTTGTATTATAATGATACCGGATAAATTTTCAACAGCTTTTGCCGATGCTGCCGTAAACGGTCGACGTCGGCGGAAGGTGCAAAAAAATTAGGAGGAAAATTGCAATGAAAACACTCGCAAAACAGATCCTTTTCGGTCTGCTGGCTCTGGCGTTGACGTTGTCGTTGGTTGCTTGCGGCGGCGACGGGGACACTACGGCGACCACCACCGCCGGCGGTGACGACGTTGTCACCACGACGAGCACTGACGGCGAGCAGGCGGACGCGACCACCACAACGGTGAGCGGTTCTTCGCAGGCGTCCGGAAGCAGCAGCAACAACGTTGCCAAGACGACCACCACCACCAAGGCTCAGCAGAGCAGCAGCTCGCAAGGCTTGTCTTGGGCAGAGGTCAAGGCAAGCATGCCGGCGAATTTGAACGGCACGACCATCACGTTCTTTAACTGGAACCCGATGAACAGTATCACCGATGCGGAGAAGGTCATCAATAACTTCACAAAGGAAACCGGCATCACGGTGAAATGGGAAGAAGGCGTGTACTCGACCTACGTGACCGAAATCGCGGCAAAACAGGCGGCTAAGAACGCGCCGGACATCGTCCGTCAAAAGGATATCAACCCCGCTTTGATGGCAATGCTACAGCCGCTTTCCAATCTCAGCTACGATTTCAGCGATGCCGCTTGGGATCAGGCGTTGTTGGACGCTTACACCTATAAAGGTAAAGTGTATGCGGTCAACATGGCGGATACGTTGATGCAGCAGCCCGACGTTTTAATGTATAACACATCCTTGATCACCAAGTATGATCTGGAGGATCCGTACACCCTGTGGAAGAAGGGTCAATGGACATGGAGCAAGTTCGTTGAGATCTGCACCGCGTTCAAGGACGAGGCCGGTGAAAACTACGGTGCCTACTCGGTGAATATGTTTACAAACGGCGCCCAGCTGCTCGGCGCTGACTACGTGACATATACCCAAGACGGTTTCGTAAACGGCATGGGCAATAAGAAGCTGCTGCAGGGCCTGCAGATGTTCTTGGATTTGAAGGACAAGGACCTTATTGCCGGTTCGTACTTGCTTGAGCCGTTTGAGAGTGGCTCCGTCCTGTTCTTTGCCGACGGTATCATCGGTGCGAGAAAAACGCACTTCTACTTCACGGATCTCAAGGCTAAGAACAGCCTGGGCGTCGTTCCTAATCCGACGATCGACGGACAGAGCACCTACTATCAGATCTACCGTGAGTTGGAAGCGTATTCCATTCCGACCGGTGCTAAGAACGCAGCTGCGGTTCCGTATTTCCTGCGCTACTGGCTGGATGCAAGCAACTACACCAAAAACACCTTCTTTGCGAACCAAAAGGTTCTTGAGGTCTACAATTACTGCATGTCGCAAGAGAACATAATGGTGACGTACAGCGCCTCGAACGTTCTCACCAAGGACACCGGTGCCAGCAACCTCAGCTATATGGTTCAGCAGTCTTCCTCTGCGCAGGTCGCTACTCTTCTGAATCAGTACAAGAACGTTGTAGAATCCGCTGTCAGACAGGCAAACAGCAAATTGTCGTCGACGCTTGGCTAAAATGTGATTTTTTTCGGTTGTTGCGGCCTTTAATATAACCCATATATATTAGGCCCGACTCCACGGCAAAGTATTAAAGAGGCACGGATAGAGCAATATCCGTGCCTCTTTGCAAAAGAACGATTTTACGCCTCGGAGAGATCCGTTTGCGCAAAATCGCAGCACTTATTTTCTGCAAAAACAGCGTCCTTAACACGGCGCTGCGTCGATTTATATACAAGGAGTGTATCAAATGTCAAAAGAAAAAAAGCTTAACGAATTCATTTTGCACCGCAGCGAGCACAATCCGCTGATCTCGCCCATGGACTTCCCGGGCGGCATCGCTGACGCGGTCATGAACTGCGGTCAGGTCATTCACGAGGGTAAGGTCGTTCTGCTGGTAGCCGTCGTTTATCGCGGCAGATACAACGGCGCAGAGGCCGGTATCCACGTTGCCACGAGTGAAGACGGTATTCATTTTGACATCAATCCCGAACCGCTGTGCAAACCCGTGGACTGGGCCCCCGGCTGGAAGGAAATGGACCGTTGGGTCATCGATCCGCGCCTGACCAAGATCGACGATACCTACTACATTATGCGTCCCGGTCAGTGCCCCGGCGGCCCCGTGACATTGCTTGAGAAGACCAAGGATTTCAAATCAGTTGAATACATGAGCTGCGTCAGCCTGCCCGCCAACCGCGTCCCCTGCCTGTTTCCGGAAAAAGTCAACGGTATGTACGTGCGTCTTGACAGACCTTATGCAACCAAGAACACTCCGCAGGGCGGTATTTGGATCTCCTATTCTCCCGACCTGATCCACTGGGGTGAGCATAAGCCGTTGTTGATGCCGTGGGGTGCGTACTTCGGCTTGAAGGTCGGCCCGACGCCTCCGATCAAGACGAAGGACGGCTGGCTGGAGATCTTCCACGGCGTGTGGCGTAACTGTGCGAACGACCGGTATTCGCTGAGTGCGATGCTGTTGGATCTGGAGGATCCGTCCAAGATCATCGGTAAGATGGAAAGCTGGATCCTGACCCCGCAGGCGGATTACGAGCGCCTCGGCAACGTCAACAACGTCGTGTTTGCGTGCGGCGCGTTGGCTGACGAGGAAAAAGACGAGATCCGTGTCTATTACGGTGCGGCTGACGAGCACGTTTGCTTGGCAACCGGCTCCCTCAGCGAGCTGATCGACGCGTGTAAGAAGGGTCTGTAATTTGACGGGGTGCATAGCATGAAGACGATCGTTGAAAAACAGCGTGAAACGCAGGTTTCGTTGGAGTGCGACGTACTGGTCGCCGGCGGTGGCGTAGCGGGAATCGCTGCGGCGCTGTCGGCCGCCCGTGCAGGTGCGGATGTCTTGCTCGTGGAAAAGCAGTGCATGCTGGGCGGCTTGGCGACGCTGGGTCTCATCACCTATTACTTGCCGCTTTGCGACGGCGAAGGTCATCAGGTCAGCTTCGGTATCAGCGAGGAGCTGCTCCGCTTGTCCATTAAACACGGGGCAGAGGAGCAGTACCCGAAGCCGTGGCTGGAAAACGGCACCTTCGAGGAGCGCAAGGAAACGCGGTTCACCGTTCGGTACAACCCGCATCTGTTTGCGGTCGAAGCGGAGCGCCTGTTACGCAAAGAGGGCGTGCGGATCCTTTACGACACCTTGCTTTGCGATGCCGTTACGGATAACGGTAAGATCACCCACGTTATCATCGAAAACAAGAGCTTTCGAAGCGCGATCGCCGTGAGATCGGTGGTCGATTGCACCGGCGACGCGGATCTGTGCGTGCTGTCGGGCGCCAAAACCGCTGAGTTTGCTCAGCAAAACATTTTGGCAAGCTGGTATTACTATATGAATAAGGACGGCTATGACCTGCGGCATTTGGGCTGTGCGGATATTCCGGACGAACAAAAGCAGGCAGGTAAGGAGGGCGTAAGACCCATCATCAGCCGTCGTTTCACCGGTCTGGATGCCGTCGATACCAGTGAAATGATCTGCATCGCACACGATACGATGCTGTCGGACGTTCTCAAGCACCGCGAAACCGATCCCGCGCATACCCCTGTCACGATGCCGATGGTACCGTTGGTGCGTATGACGCGGCGGATCGACGGCGCGTGCACGTTGTCGAACAAAGACGCGCACACGCACGTGGATAACAGTATCGGTATGATCGGCGACTGGACGCGGCGCGGCCCCGTGCACGAGATCCCGTTTACCGCGCTGTACGGCAACGACGTTCAGAACCTGATCACGGCGGGGCGCAACATCAGCGTAAACGACGCAATGTGGAACGTCAGCCGCGTGATCCCTGCCTGTGCCGTTACCGGCGAAGCGGCAGGACTGGCGGCGGCGATGACCGATAATTTCGCCGAGCTGAACGTTTCCGCTTTACAAAAACGCTTACAAGAAAACGGTGTCGTTTTACACGAATCAGATCTTGTTGAGAAGCAATAATCCGTATTAACAGGAAGGGGAATGACAATGAAACTGGGTTTAGTTCGCTCGATCAGTGCGATCCTGATCGTGTGTGTATTGAGCGTATGCGTGCTCGCAGGCTGCGGTCCGACCGACGTTGATCCGCAAAATACAACGATGGATCCGAACGCCACCACGACCACGCTCAGTGATACCGTAACCTCGGATTCCGATGCTACCACGACTGCAACGGGCTCGCAAACGGCGAAGCCGTCGAGCTCCGCATCGGTTTCGAAGAGCACCGCGAGCACCGCGAGCACCGCCGCACCCACACAGGGCGCTGCGGCGATCACCGGTATTGCGGTCAACGGCGTCGAGTTTGAGGATTTTGAGTACAGCACGAGAAGCTACACGTACTTCTTGCCTGCCGGCACTACCGCCGTACCGAAGGTGACGGCAACGAAAAGCTACGGCACCGGTGATATCCAGCTCACTCAGCCGACAAGCGTTAACGGCACCGCTAAGGTATCCTTGAACGGAGACACCTTTACCATTCAATTTGTTGTAGCACGCTCGGAGGCTGACATGTTAAACAATACGTATTACAAACTGAAAACAGCTAAAAAACTGAACGTTGCGTATTTCGGCGGTTCCGTCACAGACGGTCACGGCTCCACCAACCGCTCGAAGAGCTGGCGTTCGTTGACGACGGCTTGGCTGAAATCGCAGTATCCCTCGGCGAGCATCACGGAGACCAGTGCCGCGATCGGCGGCACGGGCACGATCTACGGTGCGTATCGCGCCATTCAGGATCTCAAGCTGACGAGTGCTTCCGAAAAACCGGATCTGGTCTTCGTCGAGTTTTCCGCCAACGACAAATATGACACATCCTACAACACCACTCCCGACGTGTACATGGAGTCGATCATCCAAACGATCTACCAATATGCGCCGCAGGCGGATATCGTGATGGTGTTCATCACCGATTTTACCTCCAAGGATACCGACTTTACACAGAAGGTCGCACATCAAAAGATCGCGGAGGCGTATCAGATCCCGTGCATTGACGTCGGCGCCACTCTCTGGAAAGAGATCGTGCAGGAAAACGGCGGTTCCGCGCCTGCGAGTGTGAATGATGCCGCTTGGGCGAAATACTTCACCGACTCGGTGCACCCGACGGATGCGGGCTATGCTAAGTACGCCGCCTACGTGCAGGAGTTCCTGAAAAATATCTTCTCGAAAAAGACGGCAGTGCCGAGCAGCCTTACCAAATCCTACGTACCGATCAAGACAATTACCACGTTGCCGACAGCCCCGTATGTTGCTAATCTGAAAGGACTGACCCCCTCGGATACCAACATTAAGGTCAACAGTAGCACGGGATACGCCACGGCGAGTACGACCGGCACGGTAAAGCTCTCCTTCAAGTTCACCGGAACCGACCTGAAGCTCTGGATCTACGGCTCGTCTGACACGCCGTCGACCGGCAAATTCCAAGTCGTGATCGACGGTACGCGGTACGACTCGGTCACCTTCAGCGCCAAAAACCATAAGGTCGTTCCGATCGTGAGCGGTCTTTCCAACGGTGAGCACACCGTCACCCTGACGCTGGGGCCGGAAACCAAAGGTGGCTCGGCGTATTTGGATCTTCGGTATTTCCTCATCAGCGGTGATACCCAGATGCGCGGTATTACACTGGTATCGTAATTTTGAAAAACGCTCTGCACCTGCTGGTGCAGAGCGTTTTTTGCAGACGAAAACCACGCGATAGTTTCGCGTGGTTCAAAAGAGCTTAAGCGATGAACGGAAATCATAGAAGTCAAAGGTAAACGTAGGAAGTGTTTTATGCTTTGCCTCCCTCTGATGAGGTAGCGAAGCGACATCCCTCAATATTTGTGCAACCCCACCCTTGCCTCTCCCTCCGGGAGAGGTGTCACCGCAGGTGACGGAGAGGGGGAAGAGCGGCGCGCCCTACGCGAAACAATGCTTGCCTCTGTACCCTCTCAGTCTCGCTGACGCTCGACAGCTCTCCCAGCGGGAGAGCCAAGTA
>CAZBAO010000033.1:0-15000 GCA_964490085.1 uncultured Eubacteriales bacterium
GCCCAGCACCTCGAGCAGTACAAAGATCTGCATGTTGCGCGCACCGACCTGGATGAGATACACATCCTCAAACAACGGCAGATGATTGGCGTTCATGATCTCGGTCACGATCGGCATGCCGGTTTCCTTTTTGGCTTCGCGGAGCAGTTCCAACCCGTCCGCCGCCAGACCTTGGAAATCGTACGGCGAGGTGCGCGGCTTGAACGCGCCGCCGCGCAGCAGGGTGGCACCGGACGCCTTTACCCGCTTCGCGATCTCGATGATCTGATCGCGCGATTCCACCGAGCAAGGACCGGCGATGATCGCGAAATGACCGCCACCGACCTTAACGCCCGACACATCCACCACGGTATCCTCCGGATGGAATTTGCGGTTGGCACTTTTGAAGGGCTCGGAAATGCGGGTGACATTCTCCACGATCTCCAGATTCTGCAACAGCTCAATATCCACGTGAGTGGTGTCCCCCACCAGACCGAGAATGGTGTTATACACACCCTCCGACCGGTGTACGCTGAGATTTTGGGTCTCCAACCAGTTGACGAGATTGTCGATCTGGGCTTTGGACACTCCTTGTTTGATGACGGCGATCATAGCAATTCCTCCTAAAAATATAAGGGCCCGCGTTTTTACTGCGGGCCCTTGTTACGGGTTCGGTTAAAGGATGTTGACCTTTAATCAACGGCAGCAAAAAACGCTTCTACTTCTGTTCGTAAAGTAAAAGTAAAAGTAATAGGCGTATTCTGCTGCAAAAGTGATCTGTTTCATAAAGCAACACCTTGCTCCAGAGTATAGCACAACTCCCGAACTTTGTCAACCGAAATTTACCAAACCGGCATGACAATTTGATGAGTGCTCGTGTCGGTCACGGAATAATAGTGCCGCAGGATCTGTACATAGGTCCAGCCCGCCTCATTCGCATAGCCGACCGCGCCCATCTGACTGAGCCCGACACCGTGTCCCCATCCTTGCGTCTTGATAGTCACCGTCTGCGTCGCTTCGTCGTAGGTCGTGCGGAACGCGTGCGATTTCAGTCCCAACGCATTCCGAATATTATATCCGGTCAACGGTTTTTGATTTCCGTTGTTGTCCACATAGTAGAAATTCGTGTGGAATACATAGTTCCAGGCATCACCGGTGCCCGCACTGCCGTCACCATCATAGCTGAGCGCTCTGAGCGGAATCTGTCCGGACGCGGTGGTGAATTGCTCCTCCGGCATGGTATAGGTCGGGAAACGGCTTTGAACGTTGTTTTCAAACCATTTTTTCACCTTGGCGTACAGCTCGTCGCGGGTGATCGTAACGGTTGAGCTGAAATACTTGCCACCGTATTTTGCACTGGTGGTGGCATCGTCGTACTCACTGACCACGCTTTTGGCATACGCGAGCGTACCCGACCACACACGGTTGCTGGAAGCACTGTAGCCGCCCGTGGAGGCGGAATACACCGTCTGCAGCAGCATGTTGCGATTGATGGTGGTCTGATCGGTATTGATTATCTTGACACCTAATACATCCCCGACCGCGTCGTAGATCTTTTTGTCCCACTTGTTGGTCAAATCGATCTCCTTGGCGCTGACGGCATACGGCTTGCCGTAATACACGTTGTACCAAAGCGTATAGCTATAGCTTGCCACCGCCTGCGCTTTTTGCGCCTCGGTGGAGTTGACCATGGTACCGGAGCCGCCCAGCTCACTTTTGACGATCGCCGTCAGGATCAGCTGCAGCTGTTCCTTGGTTTTGGGACGCAGGACCCCGTCATCATCCGGCTCAACGCTTGAAAACGTACCGGAATTTTTCACGGCAAAGTACGCCATAAAGTCGTATTCCGAGATCGTCCCCTGTACCGTGCCGGTGCTGGGAGTGACCGGTGTGGCGGGGGTCGTATCGACGGATGGCTTTGTCACCGCCTGTGTTGTCGGAATAACGGTCGTGAGCTCGGTCGTGGTTTCTCCCACCAGCTCATCACCTTCGTCAACAGTCGTCGTGGTGGTCACCTTGGCGGTCGTTGTCGTCTTTTTGGTAGTGGTAGTGGTCGTGGTCGTGGTGACCTGTGTGGCGGTCGTGGTTTGCTCAGTGGTCGTGGCTTCGGTCGTGGTAGCTGTGGTTTCTACCGTTGTGGTTGTGGAAACGGCGGTTTCCTCCCCGTTCGCCTCGACCCAACCCTTCGGCATTTTCGCTGAGCGATTCACTCTTGCCTTGGAAAGATCGTTTTCCTCGTCTTCGCCGACCCGCACGCGCCGTGCGGCGACCACGATGCGCGCACCGTCGTATCCGTAATCGATCGGCGTAGTCAACAGCAACAAGCTGTCGCCCTCGATAATATCGACCGGCGTATCAAACAAGGACCGCGCACGTAGCTGCGCTACATGGTACGAGAACTCCTCTTCGTCCTCAAACACGGTACGAGCATAATTAAACTCGTCTTTGTCGGTATCGTCCACCAGGATCACGGCAAAGATCTTATACTCACCCTCTTGATAGATGGTGTTCATCTCGATCGTGGAATGTTCCTTTAAAAAACTAAGCTCTGTATAATCGGCAAGCTGTGAAAACATCTGCCGATTGCCGGGATTGTTGCCGTAGATCGTCAGACTGCGCTTGATACTCGCCTGATCCACCTGTGTGCCGGTCTGCAAGTACGGCACGCCGTACGAGGAGACGTTTTGATAGAAATCGTGCTGCTTGTAATAGCCGAGCGACGGCTCCACCACCACCGGATAGTTGACGCGCGTATCCGAAATACGCACCCAACCGCGCACGTCGTCGTTGTTGCGGTACAACGTCATGAACTGCGTTAAAATACCGTTCGGATACCAGCCGTCGGTCTCCACTTCTGCCTGTTTGTACATCTCGTACAGCGCGTCGTAGCTTTTTTGGTTGCGGTACGGAATATATACGTACATGTACGCCCAGAACACGACTGCCAACAACAGTACAGCGGCAGATGAGAGCCAACGCAGTAACAACGCGCGACGGCGGCGTTTTTTCGCCGTCGCGTTTTGCTCTTTGGTCATTGCCAGTACCTCTTGCTGCATCTGTTCAAGCGATTGACCGCCCGCCATCACACAGGGCAACGCCTCCAGATAGCGACGCGACATGTCCAACGCATACAGCGTTGCCATGTTGCGGATGTATTCCCGATCCTCGTCGCAGTGGCCGGCAAATACCTTCTTGACCCACACGCGCTTTTCGTCGGCCAGCGCCACGTACACCGTGCCGACCGCCTTACCCTCGCTGGAATCCGGCCCTGCCACACCGGTGATACCGATACCGATATCCGCACCGCCGACCCGACGCGCACCGACCGCCATCGCACCCGCGGTTTCCGGAGAGACCGCACCGCATTCCTCTAAAATGGATTCGGGAACGCCGAGCATCTGACGCTTGATCTCCTTGGAATACGCGGCTATTCCGCATTCAAACACATTCGACACACCGGGAATCTCCGTAAGCCGTCCGGACAACAGACCGGCGGTACAGGATTCCGCGGTGGCGATCTTCATCTCTTTTTCAGTGAGCAACGTTACAACGCGTTTGGCAAGACCGCCTGCGTCTACACCGTATACGGCGTTGCCAAGCCGCTCCCGAATATCCGCAATGACCGGATCGCACAGCGCATTCGCCTGCTCGACCGTGTCTGCCTTCGCGGTGATGCGCAGTACCACCTCGCCGTCCTTGGCGTACGGCGCTACCGTCGGGTTAGCGCCCTCCATCAGATCGTGTAACCGTTCATCCACCGCGGCTTCCGGAACGCCGAACACACCCATCGTGTGGGAGTGGATCGTGCCGCCGGAGCAACGCGCCAGATACGGCGCAACGTGCTCGAAAAACATCGGGATCATTTCCCGGGGGGGGCCGGGCAACAGAATCACACGGCGTTCATCCCGCTCGATCGCACAGCCGGGCGCCGTGCCGTGATCGTTCGGAAACACGGTACAGCTTTCCGGCAACATCGCCTGCTTTTGATTGTTATCGGTATACTCTTTACCCGTGCGCTCAAAATACGCGCGGATCCGCCGATCGCTTTCTTCGTCAAGCACAAGGGGAAGACCTAGCTGCTGTGCCACTGTCTCCCTCGTCAGGTCATCCTCCGTCGGGCCGAGCCCGCCGGTCAGGATCACCAAGTCACAGCGCGACAGCGCAAGCTTGATGGCTTCCTGTAACCGTTCACGGTTGTCACCGACGGTGGATTGATATAAGGTATCGACCCCGTAAGCCGCCAGCTCACGGGACAAAAACTGGCTGTTCGAATTGACGATGTCACCGAGCAGCAGTTCTGTTCCTACCGAAATAATTTCAGCCTTCATCGGTTTCGCCACCTTTCATCAGATGTGTAAAAGCCGCACTCCCGCTATCGCTTCTTCGATCAATTCTTCTACTGCGAGAGCCTGCTCCGCCGCTTCCACCTCTGCCAAACGGGGGCGGGTGCGGGGATGTCGCGGTGTAAACACGGTACAGCAATCCTCGTAGGGTTGGATGGACGTTTCGAACGTGTCGATACGTCGGGCGATCGCGATGATCTCCTCCTTGTCCATACCGATCACCGGACGGAACACCGGCAGATCGGCTACCGCATCGGTAACGCTAAGCGCCGGAATGGTCTGGCTTGCAACTTGTCCCACGCTCTCACCGGTGATCAGCGCGCCGCACTCGGTATCCTTGGCAATACGCGCGGCTATACGCATCATAAATCGGCGCATGATCAGCGTAAACAATTCCTCAGGACACACGCGTCCGATCTCCTCTTGAATATGCGTGAACGGTACGATGTGCAGCGCCATGCGTCCGGCATACACACCGACCTTTTCCAAAAGCGAGACGACCTTCATTTCCGCCCGCTCACTGGTATAGGGGGGCGAAGCAAAGTGAATGCCGGTCAGCTGAATACCGCGTTTTGCCATCATATACGCCGCCACCGGCGAATCAATTCCACCGGAGATCAGAATCCCCGCTTTCCCGCCGGTGCCGACCGGCATACCGCCGGCGCCCGGTAACTGCGGGCCGTGGACGTACGCCGCAAAATCGCGGATCTCAACCCACACCGTCATTTCGGGCTCGTGTACGTCTACCGTGAGATGCGGATATTGCTCCAACAAATGGGCACCGACGGCGGCGCAGATCTCCGGTGATGACAGCGAAAAACGCTTGTCCGCGCGTTTGGCCTCGACTTTGAAGGTGCGCGCCTTGGACAACGATTGCTGCAAATAGCTCGCCGCCGCTGCTTTGATCGCGTCCAGATCCTTTTCCACCACACACGCGCGGGAAAACGCGGAAATACCGAATACCGTTGCTACCCGCTCACTGACCTCGTCCCAATCAACATCGTTGCCCTGCGGTTCGATGTATACGGTGGACTGGGCTTTGCGCAGCGTAAAGCTGCCGAGTGATTTCAACCGATAGCGCAGATTCTTCAGCAGTGCCTCCTCAAAGGTGCCGCGATTGAGACCTTTCAGCGCCAACTCGCCGTTTTTAATAAGAATAACTTCGTTCATGTTATCTGTTCCTTTTTATTGATAAGCCTCCGGTAATTCCTTCCCTTCGGCAATGTACCACATTTTCGGCATCAAAACGTCCTCGTTAAGAACTGTTTTGGAGGTGTCCACCATCGGATCCTCACCCTCGCGCAGCTTGCGCGCCACGATGACCGTGCGGCCGTCCTTGAGATGAGTTTCGCGTTTGTTGCTGCAGGTCGAGAGCGTCAATAGCTCGTCATCAACCGTGACATCCACATCCCCGAAATCATACAGAGAACGACGGCGCAGGTCGTCAATAAACTGCGTGAACTCCGCGTCGGTGAATTCCGTACGGATGTAATTAAACACCGTTTCCTCGTCCGCGTTCGCGTTGACGATCATTACGGCAAACACCTTATAGGTGTTTTGCTCATACAGGGTATCCAGCGTCAGCGTCGTCAGCTGACGCGCGCGATTCAGATTGCTCTTGGCGAGTAGGTTGAAACGGGAGAACATCAACCCGCTGTTCAAGTTGTGTCCGTATATGATGAGGTTGCGATTCACGCCGCCCGCCGACAGATCGTTGCGATAATCAAAATACAGCGACCCCGCCTTGTCAACATCTCCTAAGAAATCGTGTGTGAGATAATAGTCGTTATCCACCGTCTGCACGACCGGATTGTCGATCGCGCCGCCGAACAGATCCTCCTCGCCCTCTGTAGTAAAGGTCAGCCAGCCGCGGATATCCGAATTGCGACGGTATAAGGAACGAAATGCCTCGTTCATGCCCTCCGGATACACCGTTGTATCCTCTTCCGCTTCGTCGGAATCGACAGACGGCTCCTCCCGATACAGGTCACGCAGCGTTTTAATGACCGCCTGCGTATGAGTCGGCTGCAGTAGCAGATCATCAATCAAATACGCTGCTGAACCAATAAACACGAGCAACGCCGCTAAAAGCGCGATCTTGCGGATCCACTCCCGTTTCGAGTCGCCGGCTATCGGAATCACCGCGCACAATGTACGCACGATCGCGCGGCCGATCCGTTTCATCGTATTTTTCATTAAACCTGTCTCCTTTGCAGTGTCTGCGTCGCTTCACGCAGAGCATCACACAGCGTGCGGATCTCGTCCACGGTATTCTCGCGGCAAAAGCTTATGCGCAGCGAACTGTCGATCTCAGCGGCAGGCACACCCATCGCCGTCAGCACGGCACTATGCTTACCCTTTGCGCACGCTGAGCCGCTGGATACAAAAATGCCGCGCTGTGCCAGAAAATGCAGCACCGTTTCACTGCGAAATCCTACGAGTGATACATTTACGATATACGGTACGCCACCCGTCGGCACGTGAAAGCGTACATCGGGATACGAACCCAGCTCCTCAAGTAAGCACGCCTTGAGCGCTTCATAGTGCGCCGTCTGTTCCGACAGCTTCGGTACGGCGGCAGCCGCCGCACCGAAGCCCGCGATCGCGGGAACCGGCTCGGTGCCCGAGCGCAGTCCGTTTTCTTGACCGCCACCTATGATACGCGGTAGCACCCGCACGCCCTTGCGGATATACAGCGCGCCGACCCCTTTCGGCGCGTGTAGCTTATGACCGCTGACAGACAGCAGATCCACTCCCCATTTTTCCGCACGGAGCGGCAGCTTGCCCGCGGCCTGCACCGCATCCGTATGGATCAGTGCCCGCGGCGCTGCACGGCGTACGCGTGTAACGATAGCGGGAATATCCATCTGCGCACCGGTCTCGTTATTGACCGTCATCACACTGACGATCGTCGTATCCGGTGTGCACGCCCGCTCGATCGCGTCCGCCGAAACCGTGCCGTCCGTATCGGGCTGTACACGCACGACCGTCCACCCCTGCGCTTCCAACCGATCGAAGCACGCTGCAACCGACGGATGCTCGACAGCCGTCGTCACCGCCACGTGCGGCCGGCGAGCCTTCGCCTCGGCACCGCCCAAAACGGCAAGATTGTTTGCCTCTGTGCCGCCGCTTGTAAACACGACCTGCTCGGGTTTCGCACCTATCAGCGTTGCCACCTCGCCGCGTGCCCGCGTGACCTCGCGCTGCGCATTGATCCCAAGAGTGTGCAAGGAAGAGGGATTTCCGTATTGTTCGACCATCACGCGCGTCATGCGCTCGACCGCTTCTTTGCAGACCGCCGTTGTCGCACTGTTATCCAAGTAAACCATACAACCCTCTCCTTTCCATCAGCATATTCGGTTAAAGTATACCATACTTTTTCCTTTCTGGCAAGACCCGCCCGCGCGGTAACTCTTGGATAACGTACAACCCCACGCGGTTGCATTAAAACTTGCTTTGTATATTTGTTTATGATACAATAAAATCAACCGAAATAAGGAGGGGTCCCTATGGATGGTGTTTTATCGCAACTCAGTCCCCGTATGGAACGGGCAATCAACCTGATGAACGACGAAGAGTTTGACCGCGCTATTGACGTCCTCAACCAAGAATTGGACGAACAGCCAAAGAACAGTGCGATCTACTGGTTGCTGTTGTTAGCGGAACGACAATGCAACAACGAAGAGACGCTCATCAGTCGCGGAATTCCCTTCACCAACGAACGCGCGTATACCTATGCCTGCCGCTACGCGACCGCCGAACAGCAAGAGCATTATACGCAGGTTGCCGAAAAAACGCTGTTTTTCACGCATACCAAGGTGTTGAAGTGTGCCGCTGAAAACGACGTGTTTCGTATGAACAAGTGGATCGGCCACTATGCCGCTCACTCTTCCGAGAACGACTCGTTAAACGCCTTACATCAGGCTCTTTCCAAAGCGGGGGGATTAGCAAACCCCTGCAAATATTCGTTGGGGCTTTTCGCCGTTTTACACGCGCAATACCAACACAACAACAAGGTTGACACCACGGATATGCTTAACGCCTTATCCGCGGCATTTGAGGCGTTTTCCAAACAGTTTTCGGACAAAGCGGTCGAAGCCGCTACCGTGTCGCTCAAAGACGTTGATTTCACCGTCGATCCCGTCAAAGCCGATGCGACCTTACGCAAGCGCGCTGCCGCTTTGTTGCAGAAAAACGACGACGTTTTGTGCTGGATCGATCCCGCCGCAGCCTGGAAGGAGTGGCAGGATAGACTGCCTTTGCCCGACACGTTACCGGATGGTACTTCTATCAAAGCCCCCGATCGTTGGCGTTTGTTTGTCGATCAACTCTCGAACAGCAACAGCAATCGGACGATAGCGCGCTACGCAGTGGTCGATGCGCTGTATGACAAACTGAACGACGAAACCGCACGTGCGGCATTCCATCGATCCGTTCTGTCACACCAGGGTGTAACGCCGCAGGAACTTCAGTATGTGGCGTTGCGAAGTCAATACGGCAGCGAGGCCGCTTGGCGCTACGTCAAGGCTCTGTCAAACGATCTGTCGGTGGAACTGCCACCGTTGGATATCAAGAAAAAAGTAGATACTTTCTTGAAAAATCATCTCGATAACCGTGAAAAGCGCGACGCCCTTTTAACGTCGTTAAACGAAACGCGCGAATGGACGCTCACCTTGGAAAACTACGTGTTAGAACCTCTCACCCCGTGGGCAGAACGCGCGTTACAAGCAGAAAACAGCCCGTATCAATCCGAATGGAACGCTTTTACCGAAGCCTTACATCGCGCAGCGGTCGCGTACACCGCCGCGTGTGATGACGCCGTCAACACCGTAAACCAAGCCATTGCCGATTTTGATAACGATCTGCAAACAAGCAGTGAGCGTAGCGGCAAGACCGCAGCGATCGTATCCGGCGTGGCGTTAGCCGTTGCCATGGCGGCGTTAGCCGTTTCGGTCTACTGGTTATTAGCGCCGCAACAAGTGCTAAACCATTCCATTTATTGGCTGTACGGCTCTTTGCTGGGCGGCTGGCTGGTGCTTCGCCCCATTCTGGTGGCTATTCAAAAGGCGCAGAAAGAGTCGCGCCGTTTGCGTAAAAAACCCAAAAGCGATGTCGCACAATACACCCCCGCCTGCCGCGGCTTTACGAATTGGGCACCGCGCCTTACCAATGCAGCCTTCGTGCTTTCGTTAGCCGCCCTTGTTTGGTCGTTGTTGACCTTCAACACGCACATCGGCGTGTTACCCATCGTCGACACCGACGATCTCTCTCTGCTCACCACCAATCCGTTAGGTCACTATCGGTTAGACGCCGATCTGGATCTGCAAGATACCGCGATGCCTGCCGTCACGTTCTTCTTCGGTGAGTTTGACGGCAACGGTCACACCGTCTCCAATGCCGCGCAGACCGATGCTCCGTGGATCGGGCGGAATTTTGGCAAACTGCAAAACCTTACGTTCCAAAGCGGCACATGGCAACAAGCGTTGGTACGCACCAATCACGGATCATTGCTTGACGTTTCCGTCAACGGTGTTACCCGCATGTTCGGTGAAGCCTTACCGAAAACGTTTAATTTGGCAGTACTTGCAGAAAGCAACGCCAAGTCGGGTACGCTTGCGAATTGCCGCATCACCGACGGCGCCGTCACCTTCACGGCGGAATGCGCTCAGCCCAAAATGTTCCGTTTCGGCACGTTTGCCGCACAAAACAAGGGCACCGTGGTCAACTGCCACACCAATACCCCTGTCACATTTGAATTTGATTGGCTTACGGGACATAACAGCCCCAACTATGAGTTGGGCGGTCTGGTAGGCAACAATAACGGCGTGTTGGACGGGTCGTCTTACACGGGTAAGTTCCACGCCACCGTTAACGACAAGTCGGCAACCGACCTCGCTTGTTTGTACATAGGCGGTCTGATCGGCAAAAACGGCAGTGCTTCGCGCTCGTTCTTCGACGGCAACTTAGTCGTTACCGTAACCGCTGACGAAACGGCAAACGGCCAAACCGCCTGCTCTGTAGGTGCCATAGGTGGCCACGCCGGTATGAACAACAGCTATGCGCAGGGCGGACTTTCGGTAGTGTGTCGAGACAGTAACGGCAAAACTGTAAGCCCTTATGTCGGTGCACTCACCGGGACGATACAAGCCAACGATGTGATTGAAAACAGCTATCACGCACTGGCCTGTTCGGTAAAAACCACCACCGCAAAAAACAAAACAACCACCTATGATTACTGTATTGTTGCCGGTGTAAAATCACAACAAGATGGATCGCCCGACTTAGTGAATTCGTTTGTATACGGTACCAAAAAAGCCGCGAAGAGTTGTGGTGAAGAAGAGCTGGTGATCGTCAACTCTTATAAATCGGCTTCTATCTTCCCCAACGGCAAGAACTTGAAGCCCGCACGGACGATGACCACCACCGCGTTCCTTACGGAGACTTTGGGTTGGAGCGAGGATATCTGGGAAATGAAAGACGGTAAACTCCCCACGTTAATACCGGTGATCTATGCAGAAGAACCCGCCGCGGACACCTCTGCTACAACACAACACGAGGAGGCGAAGTAAATGGCTTTTATTGACGTTCTGTGCCCTGCTTGCGCGGGAAAGATCCGCTTGCACAGCGGCATCAAGACTGCCTACTGTACCCTGTGCGGCGATTGTATCTCGTTGGACGATGCCATGAACGGTAAAATCAACGATAAGGCAATCAACACGTACACCGCCGATCAGTTGTACGCGATGGCAATAGATACCGACAACAACCCCCAACTGCTGCGCGCCGCCGCCAAAAAGGGCTCGGCCGATGCCAACTTGTTTATCGGTGTCGGGTTGGTATCCGACGGTGACTACGAAGAGGCGTTATCGTATTTAAAGGTTGCCTCAGACGCCAAATCTCCTCACGGTATGGCGATGTACGCCGCCACCTTGTTAGACGCTCACAACGATCCCGCCGAGTACGATACCATTCTGTGTTTAATGGAAGAAGCCTTAAAGCTGGGGTGTGACGACGATATTGCCAAGATCTGTAAAGACCGGCTTGAAGAATTACGTCCGATAGTAAAGAACAACCGCCGCGTACGGCGAATGGAAACCGAGTATCAACGTGCGTTAAAGGATAACGATTACAAAACCATTGAACGCCTGGCAAAAGAAGGACACGCCGAAGCCGCCGATCTGGTGGATCGTGTGCAGGCAAGTTTGGTATGCCGTTACTATCAAAACGGTTTGTGCACCAAGCAAAGCACCTCGTATTACTTGGCCCATTGCGACGATCCGCGCAAAGTGTGGTGCAGTGATTACCGAAAATCCGGCTGACAACCATAAAACGAGCCCCTCCGCTCTATGTGGAGGGGCTCGTTTTATCCTTAAATTTCGTTACTCGTATAGTCGGTATAAAGAGGCGTACGTCCCGTTTTGTTCCATCAGCTCGGCGTGTGAGCCCATCTCAGTGATACCGTCCTCGGTCATCACCGCAATGACGTCCGCGTTACGGATGGTCGTCAAGCGGTGCGCCACGATAAAGGTCGTGCGTCCTTTTGCCAGCCTCTCCAGTGACTCCTGTACCAACCGCTCGGATTCGTTGTCCAGTGCGCTGGTTGCCTCATCCAGGATCAGCACCGGCGGATCCTTCAAAAACACCCTCGCGATCGAAATGCGCTGCTTTTGTCCACCGGACAGCTTCACGCCGCGCTCACCGACATAAGTATCATACCCCTGCGGTAAGGCTTCAATAAAGTCCGCCGCACCCGCAAGCCGCGCCGCTTCCTTGACTTCCTCAAGGGTTGCGTTCGGCCGACCGTACACGATGTTGTCAAATACCGTACCCGAAAACAGATACACGTCCTGCTGCACCACACCGATGGCATTACGCAACGACTCCAATGTGACGTCGTGAATGTCCACGCCGTCTAACCGTATTGATCCGCCCTGCACGTCGTAAAACCGTGGGATCAAGCCGCACAGCGTCGTTTTGCCGCCGCCGGACGGCCCGACAAGCGCCATCGTCTGCCCCGCCTGCACGTGCAGGTTCAGATGGCTGAGAACGTCCTTGCCGTCCTCGCTGTACCGGAAACTGACATCGCGAAACTCTACGTCACCCCGAATATCGCCAAGCGGCTTGGCATCCGGACCGTCGGTGATCGTCGCCGGTGCGTCCATGATCTCGGTAAACCGCTCAATACCGGTCATGCCGCGATAAAACTGTTCCGAAAATTCAATGATGCGGCGCACCGAGGTCAGCAACGTGCTGACGTATAACAAATACGCCACCAGATCTGCTGCGGTGACCTTGCCGTCGATCATAAACAGCGCACCCACGACAACCACCGTGATATACATCAGACCGTCAAACAACCGCGTGGTCGCGTGAAATCCCGCCATAGCGTGATAAATGTGCCGCTTAATACCGAGGAATTTTTTGTTTCCCTCTTCAAATTTTTCGGTTTCAACCGATTCGTTAGCAAAGGATCTCACCACCCGCACGCCGAGCAAGCTGTCCTCCACCTGCGCGTTGATGTCGCCGATGATCACCTTGGATTCGCGGAATCCCTCTTTCATGCGATGGCGGAACGGCCCGCACACCAACAGCATCACCGGCACGATCGCAAACACGATCAGCGTCAGCCATACGTTTACACTGCACAGGATCACAAACGAGGCAATGATCTTGATCCCCGCGATGAAAAACTCCTCGGGACAGTGGTGCGCGAACTCTGTTACCTCAAACAGGTCGTTCGTGATACGCGACATCAGCGTACCGACCTTGGTCTCGTCGTAATAGGCAAACGGTAAGCTCTGCAAATGTCCGAACAGATCACTGCGCATTTTAGTTTCGATCTTCGTGCCCATGATATGCCCGATGGAGGTCATATAGTAGTTGGCGGCAGTGTCGATCAGTCGCAGCACGAGATACAGCGCCCCGATCATCAGCACCGTTTTGACCGTCAGTGCCTCTAAATTGTTCATGCCCATGTCAGTGATATACCGCACCATCATCGGCAACACCAGCTCACAGACCGTCGTCAGGGCAGCGCAGAACAGATCCAGCGCCACCACACCGGCATATTGCCTGTAATACGGTAAAAAGCGTTTAATGAGTGTCAGCACTCCCGCCTTCTTTTGCTTTTCCTGCATACACTCACCTCAAGACTTTTTCGCATCCAACCGCGACACCATTCCCGTAAACACCGGCGCATAGTACGGACTTCCCCGCATCGAATAACAGCCATCCTGCGCCACGATAACGTGATCCAGCACCTCGATATCCATCATTTTAAAAGCGGGAACAAACGCTTTGGTTGCCGCCACATCCTCTTCGGACGGCAAGCAAAATCCCGCAGGATGATTGTGCGCCACCACGACCGCCGTCGCACGGGTGCGCAGAGCCGCCTGCACCAGCTCCCGCGCGTTTGCCTCCGCCGAGGTGATCGTGCCGGTATGCACCACCATACAGCTGATCATCTGGCTTCGGTTATTCAGTGACAGGAGCAATACCTTTTCACATTTTTCGTTAATAAGCTGCATCTGCATAAACTCAATGATCTCGCTGAGATTTGAGAATTTCCGCTTCTCCGTCTTCTCCTTAAAGTACCGTGACAGCAATTGACCGCACAGTACGAGCAACGTCGCGGAATGCTCCGAGATCCCGTCCACCTTACAGAGCTCTCCGTGATCCGCATCCAACACCGACGCCAGATCACCGAAACGGTCCAATAACCGATGCGCTAACGGATTGGTATCGCGTTGCGGAATGGCAAAAAAGAGCAACAGCTCCAACACTTGATGCGGTTCAAACTGATCGATGCCGCCACGAATAAACTGCTGCTTCATGCGCTGACGGTGATGCTTGTGAGGGTTTATCTTCTCTTGCTCGGGCATTCCGCTCACCTCTCCTTTGTATCCCTGTTAGTATAACAAATTTTGTTGCACTTGAAAAGGGGTGTGCGAAATTTGTCGAAACAAAAAAATGAAATGAAAAACGAGAAACAGAGGAATCCGACGAGAAAACGAGAGAAAACGAGCGTTAGAGGGATATAAATTAAAAAAAACGGAATTTAGGTCTTGACAGCCGATTTTGGGTGTGCTATGATGGGCAAGCTGTGAAAAAACCATGAAATTTAACAGGAGGTATTCACGATGTCCACTTTTATGGCAAAAGCCGGTCAAGTAAACCGCAAATGGTACGTCATTGATGCCGCCGGTAAACCGTTGGGCCGTGTAGCTGCGGAAGCTGCTGTTCTCCTTCGCGGAAAGCACAAACCCGAGTATACGCCCCACGTGGATTGCGGCGATCACGTTATCATCATCAACTGTGCCGAGGCTGTTCTCACCGGTAAGAAACTGGAACAGAAGGTCTGGTACCGTCACACCGGTTGGATCGGCAACCTGAAAGCCACCAAGTACGCTACGCTGATGGCACAGCGTCCGGAGAAGGCAATGGAGCTCGCCGTCACCGGTATGATCCCGAACAACTCGATCGGCCGTCAGGCCGCTACCCGCTTGCGCGTTTACGCCGGCGCTCAGCATGAGCATGCCGCGCAGAAACCCGAAGCGCACGAATTTTAAAGAAGGAGGCTGCAAGATATGGATTACAACAAAAGACCGTATTTCTACGGCACCGGTCGCCGTAAAAAATCCGTTGCCCGCGTTCGTTTGTACAACGGTACCGGCAAAGT
>CAZBAO010000034.1:0-14830 GCA_964490085.1 uncultured Eubacteriales bacterium
GATCGCGATACGAGCGGGCACGATTCAAAAATACCTGATACTGGAAGGGGCAGGTCATCGGACGCATTGCCAAACATTCCTTGGACTCATCCTTCGGATCACCCAATACGAACATACCGTCCAGATAGTGATCCCAATGACCGGATATCTTGTACAGATCGCTCTTTGCCATCAACGGCGTTTTGGTCAATAAATAGCCGCGCTTTTGTTCCTCGTCCTCGATCCAGCGCTGTAGCAACTGTACAACACGGGCGCCCTTCGGGAGCAGAATAGGCAAGCCCTGTCCGATAACGTCCACCGTCGTGAACAGCTCCAACTCGCGACCGAGCTTGTTGTGATCACGTTTTTTGGCTTCCTCTAAACGATTAAGGTGCTCTTCGAGTTCTGCGTTTTTTGGGAATGAAATGCCGTAAATGCGTTGCAGCATTTTGTTCTTGGAATCACCGCGCCAATACGCGCCGGTCGCGCTGAGCAGCTTGACTGCTTTCAGACGGCCGGTATCCGGCAGATGAGGGCCGGCACAAAGATCGGTGAAATCACCTTGGCGGTAGAATGAGATCTCACTATCGGCAGGCAAAGCTTCAATAAGTTCTACCTTGTACGGCTCGTCCTTCATCAGCTCCAGCGCTTTGGCACGGGGCAGGGTAAAGCGCTCGATCGGAAGCGCTTCCTTGATGATTTTCTTCATTTCGGCTTCAATAGCAGCCAGGTCGTCCGGAGAAAACCCACCGACGTGATCGAAATCGTAATAAAAGCCGGAGTCAATAGACGGACCGATTGCCAGCTTTACATTGGGATACAAGCGTTTCACAGCCTGCGCCATCACGTGCGAGGTGGTATGCCAATAGGCTTTTTTTCCGTCAACATCGTCAAAAGTGAGGATCTCCAGCGTGCAATCCTCTGTCAGGACGGTGCGCAGATCAGCGACCTCACCATTGACACGTGCCACGCATGCTGCACGGTACAAGCCCATAGAAATTTCGCGGCACAGCGCATCAACGGTCGTGTTCTGTTCGACCTCGCGCACATCGCCGCCTTTCAGTGTGATTTTCAGCATCAGACAAAACTCCTTTCAAAAACAAAAACCCCGCCCCTGAAACAAAGGGGCGAGGTATAACATCCACGCGGTTCCACCCTGATTTACAGACCGTGTGATCTGCACTCATTGTTGCCGATAACGGGGCATGCCGTCGTTCTTTCACCGAAGCTCCCGAACGCGCTCGGGGGTGGTAAGCAGTTGCTGATCTTCGCATCCTTTTCAGTTTCCGGATGCTCTCTGAAAGAAGACCACGATACAAATGCCGTCCCCGTCTTTGCTTTAACGAGATTATGGTAGCATCAAACCACACATTTGTCAAGAAAAAAGCCGAAAAACATTGACAGAAACATAGCGGATTGCTATACTTGTTTCTGTAAGAGAAGACCCCTGTTATATGAAAATTGAATCACGGAGGCCGTCAGGTGCTCGGCGTAATGCGCCGGCCGAACAAGGAAGAGGGGTGTGAATCCCCCGCGAACCCGTCGCTGTATTTGGGTAACTGCCGTTTCTGTTTGCCACTGAGTAATCGGGAAGGCGAAACGGTGCGACCCATGAGTCAGAAGACTTGCCTGATGTTGCCGTGCAGGAAACCACGAGCGTTGGTGAGGGCACAAGTATAGCCACTTTCTTTCGGCTTACCCTTCTTGTACACCCTTCTGCCGGTATCGCTGACGCGATTCGGAAAGAAAGGGTGCATTTTTATGCAAAAAAAGAAATGGTTGAGCATGGTGATCGGTTTTGCGGTGCTCGCGTTGGTGGTGGCGGCGGCGGTCATTATCTACGTACAGACACGGCCGGAACCGCAAGAGGGTGCCAAGACGATCACGGTTCAAATGGTGTATGACGACGTCGACACCACCGTCACGATCAGTACCGATGCGGAATATCTGCGCGGTGCCTTGGAAGAAAAAAAACTGATTGCCGGCGACGAATCCAAATACGGTTTGTTTGTTAAAACGGTGAATGGTCGCACCGCCGATGATGCAAAGCAGGAATGGTGGTGCTTTACTAAGGGTGGAGGAACAGTGATGACGGGCGTTGATACCACACCCATCGCAGATGGTGAAACCTTTGAGGTGACGCTAAAAGTTGGCTATGACGCGTTCTAAACTTACGTTATCGGATTTGGTGATCCTTAGCCTTCTGGGGGCCTTGTTATTTGTTGCACAGGTGGCACTCGCTTTTCTGCCGAATATCGAATTGGTATCGGTGCTGATTATCGTCTACACCCGAGTGTACGGATGGAAAGCGTTTTATCCGATCTACCTGTTTGTGGCGCTTGAAGGCGTATTTTACGGAATCAGCACTTGGTTTATCCACTACTTGTACATTTGGGCGATACTGGCACTTGCGGTCTTACTGTTGCGCCGCTTTGATTCGCGCGCACTGTGGGTGCTTGTGAACACTGCCTACGGCTTCCTATTCGGTGCTTTCTGCTCGATCACCTACTTCTTTATAGGCGGATTTTCGACCATGGCGGCGTATTGGATATCCGGTATTCCGTTTGATCTGCTACATATGGGCGGCAATTTCCTGACAACGCTGATTCTTTGTGAACCACTGTATAGACTTTTGGCCGGCCTAAAACAAACCATACATTGATAGAAAAGCACGGTTGTTTACCGTGCTTTCTATTGACTTTATTGCAAATTTATCCTACAATAAAAACTGTCTATTGCAAATAAAGAAGGGGGAAACGTGATGAGAATGCGTCGATGTGCCGGATTGCTGGCAACAGTCGTTGCCGCTTGTATGGTGTTATCCGGCTGTAACATCATCGGCTTAGATGTGGAAAATCAATTGATCCCCCCGCAAAACGACAAAGAACAAAACGCTATGCAGACGGCGCTGTATGACTACTTACAGAGTTATAATTTTACACTCGCCTATCCCACCTCAGGAGATTATCAGACACCGTTTATCATACTGGATCAAATCAAGGAGAGGGATATCCTCTCGTCAGAAACCGCAACTGAAGCTGAAACGCCGGATTCGAATTCCTTAAGCAACTGGGGTATTGCGTTTTATCGTTGGAACATGAATAACGCCAAAACCAAAATTCATCTTCTCAAGAAAAACCAGGATGGCGTGTGGGAAACCGCTGCGGATATTGAGGGCCTTGGCGAAGATGTTGCGGAAGTGAATTTCGCCGATCTGAACGGCGACGGATTCCCGGAGCTTCTTGTCGGCTGGAATATGTACAATACCACGGATAAGCGGCTGGCTATATACCGTATTGACCGTCAGCTGTCCACCGTTGCCTTCGAAAGCGCATATACCGCTCTGAGAGTCGCGGATATGACCGATGACGAGGCTGAGGACGTGCTGTTGTTCAATATCAGCAGCGGTGACGCCGAGGTAAAGGCGCGTTTGTACTCGTATGTAAACAGTCAAATGCAGTTCCGCGGTGAAACGAGGCTGGACAGTGGTATTAAGCAGATCGGATTTTCTATTGTGGCGGCGCTGTCACCGACTGTTAACGGTTTCTTTGTGGATTGTCAGAAGGACGCAGATACCACGATCACGGAGTTGATCTATTGGAATAACAGTTCTCTTGAATCTCCTTTCAGCGATAAGGAAACCAACCTTAATACCATGACGGCGCGCGAAACCGGTCTTGCTTGCCAGGATATTGACGGCGACGGTGCTGTGGAGTGGCCGGTATCGACACGGCTGAGCGGATACGAAAATTCTGTTTTAGAGAAAACGCTTTGGCAAACAGATTGGATGACATACGATTTTCGCTCTGCACAGGCGGTGCGGAAGTTCAGCAGCATTGTGAATCCGATGGATTCTTACATGCTGCGTTTGCGTGATGAATGGGCTGAGGGCGCTATTGGTATCTCGTATGACGGGGAAAGTCATACTCTGCACTTCCGGTTGGCGGAGCAAAACGAGGATTTTCTGCAATTGCTAGCAACTCACTCCACTACCAAGATCGCACTTCCGGATGGATTTTCGTATTTTGACGGACTGAACACCTGGCACTATGCTGTTTGGGTCGATACAGAGGTCGTCACACTGGAAGAGATCCAATATCTGTTTGTGGTTCTTTAGAGTAGACAAGGTATCCCGGGAGGACTTTTTATGACACGCGTTTTGGTTTGTGAAGATGAGCGCCCGATCCGCGAATTACTCGCTATCAACCTAAAACGATACGGATATGAGGTCTTTGAGGCTGTTTCCGGAGAAGAAGCTCTGCAGGTCTTTGACGAGACCCCTAATATCGAATTGGTTTTGTTGGATCTCATGTTGCCTAAAATGGATGGTTTTGCGGTATGTGAAGCATTGCGTGAGCGGGATGCGTCCATGGGGATCGTTATGCTTACCGCCCGAGCACAGGAAAGCGAGAAGGTCAAAGCGTTAAAGCTTGGTGCGGATGATTATGTCACAAAGCCGTTCAGCCCTTCCGAGCTTGCTGCTCGACTGGAAGCTTTGGAACGGCGAATTTCCCGCTCGAAATCGAGTGTACTTCGGTCGGGGGAATTTGTTTTGGATCTGCGTACCCACACGCTGAAAAAATCCGAAAAACCGATCGAGCTTACGCAGGTTGAGTTTCAGCTGATGCAATGCTTTTTGGAAAGTCAAGGACGTCCGTTGTCACGGTTGGATATTTTGCATCGTGTGTGGGGCGAGGAGTATTTTGGCGAAGAAAAAATTGTGGACGTCAACATCCGACGGTTGCGTATAAAAATTGAAGACAGTGCTTCAGACCCGCGCCACATTGTGACGGTATGGGGAAAGGGATACTGTTGGAACGACGGATAAGCACAGTCCCATACTGCAGAGAGGAGGAACGAATATGCTGTTCAAAAAGGTAACACGGCGCTGGCTGATCAACGGCCTCGGCGCTGTGGTTGCTTTGCTTGTAATTATTGAATTCGCAGCGGCGTTTTTGGTTCGTTCCTATTATTATCAGCAGGCGCAGAACAGTCTATATACCCGTGCGGTCTCCTTATCGGATATGCTCAGATTGTATGTAGATGACGCAGATTTCGATTTTGAAGAAAGCGCAAAAACCTATATGGAGGATTTTTCCGAGCGGAACAAAATGGAGTTTCAGGTTCTGGATGCCACGGGAACCATTTTGGCTAGTTCTACCGGTTTCCTTCCACAATCGAATACGCTGCCGGATTATCAATCCGCTGTTCAAAATGCTTCTACCGGCTCAAAATCGGCATGGGGCGTGTGGAATGGTAAAAATGCGGTTGGGCAGAATGTGTTGGCCTTAACCATGCTGGTTACTAAATCCAATGATACGGTATGCGGAGCCATTCGGTATGTCGTTGCCTTGGACAACATCGACAAACAAGTTACACTGATCACATCGGCAATGATCGCGTTTGGGTTTGCGATTCTGTTTTTTGTTATGCTCATTAGCTCGTATTTTGTCAACAGCATCCTTCGACCTCTCAGCGAGATCGGTGATGCTGCAAACAAAATTGCAGCAGGCGATTATTCTCATCGCATCGGGAAGCAATATGATGATGAGATCGGTGATCTATGCGATACCATCAACGGTATGGCAGCGCAGATCGAATCCGCCGGTGAATTGCAAAACGAGTTTATTGCGTCTATCTCACACGAATTACGCACCCCCCTTACCGCTATTAAGGGCTGGAGCGAGACGTTAAAGGAAGGCGGGCTTGAGGATCCTCAGTTGTTGAGTCGCGGGTTGGATGTGATCGGCAGCGAAACGGATCGCCTTTCCGGTATTGTGGAAGAATTACTGGATTTTTCGCGCATTCAAAAGTCAAAACCGACCGAATCTAAAGAGAAGCTTGATGTATACGCTGAGATTCAAGAGGCGGTTTTCCTGCTCAACGACCGTGCGAAAAAGAAAGGAATCAAGCTGACCTGCACAGAACAGGAAGCCCTGCCGGTGATTCAAGGTAACAGTGGTCGCCTGCAACAGGTATTTGTAAATATCATCGACAATGCGATCAAGTATGCCAAACCCGAAAACGGCATCATTCACGTCGATGTGGCGCCGGTTACCGGTGGCGTTCAGATCGTGATCAGCGATAACGGCATTGGTATTTCGAAGGACGATCTGCCGTTTGTAACCGAACGCTTTTACCGCGCCGCCAATACACAACCGGGCTCCGGTATCGGTCTGGCGGTCGCCCAAGACATTGTAACCGCACACGGCGGTACGTTGCTGATCGAAAGTGAACTCGACAAGGGAACGGTCGTTACTATTACGTTACCGGTGTAAGGAGTGAACAGGTATGCCGGATATGAAAAGAACATCCATAGGCGGCCAGGCGCTGATCGAAGGCGTGATGATGCGCGGCCCGAAAAAGACTGCGATGGCGGTACGCCATACATCGGGACATATCGTTACAGAGGAATGGAAGCTGGATGCGAGTAACAAACCGAAGTTTTGGAAAATACCGTTCTTCCGCGGCATATACAACTTGGTAGACTCGTTGCGCTTCGGTTATAAGTGTCTGATGCGCTCGGCAGAGCTGGCCGGTTTGGAGGAAGATACGCCTGCGGATGAACCGCAGACGGCCGGACAAAAAGCTGTAATGACAGTCGTGATGGTTATCAGCACTATTCTGGGCGTTGTGCTGGCACTCGGTTTGTTTATGTATCTGCCCTCCTTTTTATACAAGCTGATGGCAAGTGGTCTGGATCGCCTGAACGGTAACGATTTCTGGATGAACAACGCCGTTCTGCGCGGCGTGTTCGAAGGCTTGCTTCGCCTTGTACTGTTTGTGGCGTATATTTCGGTGATTTCGCTGATGAAAGATATTCGCCGCGTATTTATGTATCACGGCGCCGAACATAAAACCATCTTTTGCTATGAACACGGTGAAGACTTGACGGTTGAAAACGTGAAAAAGCAAAGTCGTTTTCACCCGCGTTGCGGCACCTCGTTTTTAATTTTAACGTTACTGATCGGTATTATCGTTTCGATTTGTATTCAAGTACAAACGGTATGGTTGCGTGTGTTGATTAAAATCGCGTTGTTGCCGCTTACGGTAGGCGTGGGGTATGAACTCATTAAGCTCGCCGGAAGAAAGGATAACACCTTTACACGCATTATGTCTGCACCCGGTCTTTGGATCCAGCGTATCACCACGCGTGAACCGGAAGACGATATGATCGAGTGCGCCATCACTGCCTTCATGGCGGTGATTCCGGAAGACGAAAAATCGGATAATTGGTAAACGGATATGACGGTTTTTGAATTGCAAAAACGAATAATAGACATACTGGAGGCGGGAGGTTGCGAAACCCCCGCCTTTGACGCTATGTGTCTTTTGGAGGATATCGGAGAGATTGGCAGGGGACAAGTACCCTCCGCGCACGAGCGATCGATGCTGCCGGCGCGCGAAAAAGCAGTGCTAAACGCCGCTAAACGGCGTGCTGCCGGCGAACCGCTTCAATACCTTTTGGGAACGTGGGATTTTCTCGATCTGACATTAGAAGTAGGCGAGGGCGTGCTTATCCCGCGTCCGGAAACCGAGCTGTTATGTCAGCTTGCGGCGGAATATTTACAAGCATTGCCGCATAAGAATGTTTACGATCTGTGCGCCGGCAGTGGCTGTGTCGGCTTGGGAATCGCCTCACGTTGCCCGTCCGTCTCGGTAACGGCGTTGGAACTGTCGGAAAAAGCGTTTTCCTATCTGCAACGCAATATCGCCCGTTATACCGATTTAGGTGTGACGGCGGTGCAAGCGGATATATTGACAGAACACGATCGCTTTCAGGGATCTATCGATGCTATCGTATCTAACCCGCCGTATATCCCCACCCGTGATCTTGATTCTTTACAGCGAGAGGTACAGCACGAGCCTCAAATGGCGTTAGACGGTGCCGAGGATGGTTATCGGTTTTATCGCGCGATCGCCGAGCAATGGTTGCCGAAGCTATCGCCCGACGGCTTTGTTGCCGTTGAAGTGGGGATCGGGCAGGCGCAAACGGTTGCCGAACTGTTCCGTCAGCACGGTATGACACACACAACGGTGCATCCCGATTTTTCCGGCATTGACCGTGTTGTGATTGGAAAATCATGAATATGAATGAATATTCATTCCAAAAATAAGTAAAGTCACAATAAAAACGCGAATCATTATGCAGATTGTTGGTTGTTACATTCAAATCGCAAGCGGTTGTTGTGCAATATGCGGAATTTCGTGAAAGTTTATGAAAAAGTATTGATTTTTTATTCATAGCGGATTATAATGATAGCAGTCTTATGGAGCGCGTACGCTCTAATAAAGAGGAAAGAGGGAATACACGATGAAAAAGTTTTCCAAAATTTTAGCCTTGGTTTTGGTGTTGGCTCTGGTGGTTGCTTGTGCTGCCGGTTGTTCAGTCAAAGATGAAAATGTTCTTGTCATGGCCACCAATGCCGCTTTCCCGCCGTATGAGTATATTGAAGACGGCAAAGTCGTTGGCATTGATGCAGAGATTGCTGCTAAGATTGCCGAAAAATTGGGTATGGAACTCAAAATTGAAGACGTTGATTTTGACACCATCATTGGCGGTGTTCAAACCGGTAAGTACGATATCGGTATGGCCGGCTTGACGGTAACCGATGAACGCAAAGAGAAAGTTAACTTCTCCACCAGCTATGCCAAGGGCATTCAGGCGGTTATCGTGACCGAAGATAGCGCTTACACCTCGTACGAGGATTTCTACACCGGCTTCGATGCCGACGGTAATCCTGCAGGCGTGAAGGAAGGCATCAAGATCGGTGTACAGCAGACCACGACGGGTGATATCTATTCGTCGTCCGATCCGGTGGATTGGGGCTTCGGCGATGCGAACGTCGTTCGCTATAAGACCGGAAACGAAGCGGTTGCCGCACTGAAAGCCGGTAGAATCACGGCTGTCATCATCGACAATGAGCCTGCGAAATCCTTTGTGGCTGCCAACGAGGGTCTGAAGATTCTGGAAGGTGCATACACCGATGAGGATTACGCAATCGCGGTTGCTAAGGAAGATACCGAGTTGCTCACAAAGATCAATGACGCGCTGGCGGAATTGAAGTCGGACGGCACACTTGATCAGATTGTTACGAAATATATTCCTGCTGAATAATTTTCAAGAAAAATAAAAGGGAAGGGCGGTGTTTTTCACCGCCCTTCCTTGCGAGGGACGAACCGTATGGATAAAATGTTGGAAATCCTGTTACAATTTTATGAAAAGTCGATAAAGCAGCCGTTTGTTGCCAGCTTCATTACAGACAATCGCTGGAAAATGCTGCTTGAGGGCTTTGGCAACACCTTGCTGATCACCTTGATGGCGGCACTTATCGGTGTTGTTATCGGTGTTGTCGTTGCCATGATTCGTACCACCTATGACAACAATATAGAGTCGTGGTCGCGCCGCGGCGGTTTAGGCTTTTTCGTAATGCGAATTCTTAACCGACTTTGCAAGATATACCTTTCGGTATTTCGCGGAACGCCGGTTATGGTTCAGTTGCTCATTGCCTATTTGATAATCCTAAGCTCGGTGGAAAATACCATTCTTGTCGCTATCGTTGCCTTTGGTATTAATTCCGGTGCTTATGTGGCAGAGATCATGCGTAGCGGCATTATGTCAATTGATCGCGGTCAGATAGAAGCGGGACGCTCGCTTGGCTTCAATTACGGACAGACCATGCTGCGCATCGTGTTACCGCAAGCACTCAAGAACACGTTGCCACCCTTGCTAAATGAGTTTATCGCCTTACTTAAGGAAACTTCCGTTGCCGGTTACATCGGTGTTCGTGATCTGAATAAAGCGGGGGAGTTGATACGCGGCGTTTCGTTTGAGATCTTTATGCCGTTGTTTGCGGTTGCAGCCATTTATTTATGCGTGGTACTGTTGCTGACTTTCTTAGTCGGGAAACTGGAAAGGAGGCTGCGTCGGAGTGAGCACTAATAATCAGATTTTGATTTCTGTTAAGGATCTGAAAAAGTCTTTCGGTAATCTAAAAGTACTTAAAGGCATTTCCACCGATATCCGAAAAGGGGAAGTCGTGGTTATTATCGGCGCATCCGGTTCCGGTAAATCCACCTTATTGCGCTGCCTAAATCGATTGGAAGAGCCTACAGACGGTACGATTATTTTCGATGGTGTGGATATCACAAACTCAAAGTGCAATATCAACCGTCACCGACAACAAATGGGTATGGTCTTCCAGCAATTTAATTTGTTTCCGCATATGACGGTGCTCAAAAACATGACAATTGCACCGATCAAGCTTCGTGGATTGTCCCGCGAAGAAGCGGAAGAAAAGGCATTGGAACTGCTTAAGCGCGTTGGGTTGGCTGATCGTGCCGAAGCGTATCCGTCGCAGCTGTCCGGTGGTCAAAAGCAACGTGTGGCGATCGTGCGCGCGCTGGCAATGAATCCCGACGTGATGTTGTTTGACGAACCGACGTCTGCACTCGACCCCGAAATGGTTGGTGAGGTGTTGGATGTTATGAAACAGCTTGCCGCAGAGGGCATGACCATGGTAGTCGTCACGCACGAAATGGGCTTTGCCCGAGAGGTCGCCGACCGTGTTCTCTTTATTGACGAAGGTGTGATTGCCGAAGAGGGGACACCGGAAGAGGTATTTGGCAACCCTCGGCATCCCCGTACCAAAGAATTTTTATCAAAAGTCTTATAACAAAGAAAGATCCGGAAGCGGTGCGCTTCCGGATCTTTCTTTACTGTTGTGTGGCTTTTTCAGCAAAGGTGTTATTGATAAGTTTATCAAAGGGCGCCGGAGAATCCAGCTCACCGGCTCGCTGAATGACCTCCTGCAATCGATTGAAAGCCTCTTCGGTCATCACCGGCGTCGTAGCAAACGCGCCGATATCCTTATAACTCTTTACCGCACTCGCCAATAAGGTGACATCGGTATCGGCAAAGAATTCTTTGACACATTCGGCAATCTCTTCCGGCGTGTGTTCTTCGACCCATTTTTGCCCCTTTGCGACCGCATTTGTGAACCGCTGGATCAGATCGCCGTTCTCCGCAATGTAGCTTTTTTTGGCAAAATACGCGGTGTACGGCATCTCGCCGGCAGCGGCACCTACACTGGCAACGATATACCCCTTTCCTTCCAGTTGTATACTGGATGCTACCGGTTCAAACATGGTGACGTAATCGCCGGTTCCGCCGAGAAAAGCGCCGGTCATCATATCAAACTGAATCGTGTTGTCCAGATTCGCATCGGTATCGGGATCGAGCCCGTTTTCCTCCATTGCATACCGAAACGCCATATACGGCATCCCGCCGACTCGTCCGGGCAAAATGTGCGTGCCGATAAGATCTGCCCATTCAAAATCAGGATCCGGCTCACGGGCCACTAAAAAGCTTCCGTCGCACGCAGTCAGTTGTGCAAAAACCTCCGGATGATCTTCGCTTCCGGAATTATACACATAGACGCTTGCCTCAGGCCCCGCCAGACCGATATCAACACTATCGCTGATAACGGCGCTCATAACCTTATCTGCACCGCCGCCGTTGCTGAGCTCGATCGTTATGTTTTCCTGCTCAAAAAAGCCTTGTGCAATAGCCACATACTGCGGTGCATAGAAAATACTATGAGTTACTTCGCATAAACGGACGGTGGTCGTACCGCTTTCCTCCGGTTGCGAACATCCCGACAGCGTCGGGATCAGTGCTAAGATCAAAACCAAAACACATGCGAGAATACGTTTTTTCATGGGTATCACTCTCCTAATCTTAAGTTCCGAAACGCTTACTAACCAGCTTCTGACAAAAGGAAACGCCTTGATACATCAGTGCGGCAACGACTGCTAATATCAATACGCTTGCCATCACGAGATCCATTTGAAACACTTGCCCACCGTACACGATCAGATATCCCAGTCCGGCCTTGCTGACCAGGAATTCACCGGCAATAACGCCCACCAGCGATAATCCGATATTGATCTTCAGGGAATTGAATAAGGTGGGGAGGTTAGCGGGAAGTACGATCTTAAACAGCACCTGCTTTCGCGATGCGCCGAAGGTTCTAGCCATTTTGACAATTTCGGTATCGGTATGGTGAAAGCCGGAAAGCATCTCCAGAACCGTAACAATGAGTGAGATGGCAAGTGCCATAAAAATAATGGCCTTTGTGCCGGCTCCGGCGATCAGAATGATAACCGGTCCGAGTGCGATTTTCGGCAGACTGTTCAGCACCACCAGATACGGCTCGGCAACACGAGAAACAAATGGGCTCCACCAACATAAAACGCTGATCGCCAAACCGAATATCACACCAAGGAAGAAACCGGTAAGCGTTTCGTACAGCGTAACACCGATATGTGTCAACAATCCGTTTTGAGAGGTGTTCAGTAAGGTCTCCGCAATTCGGCTTGGCTGGCTCACCAAAAAAGCGTCAATCCAGCCAAGACGTGCGGCAAGTTCCCACGCCGCCAGCAACCCAGCCAAAAGCCCCCATTGCCATGCTTTAATGTGACATGAATATTTCTTTTGTTGACGCAGCCATGCTGCGCGCTCCGGCGACACGAGACCGTTATTCAACCTCTTCATCTTCGCGCAGCTCCTTCCAGATGTGGCTGAAATACTGTGAGAACCGAGGATCGCCGCGGCAGGATAGAGGAGATCGATCCTCATCAAAAACGATGGGGTATATCTCCTTGACACGAGCCGGTCTTGCCGACAGGACCAGAACGGCATCACCCATGGCAACCGCCTCCGGTATATCGTGAGTAACCATCAGCATCGTTACTTTTTCATTCTTTAGAATACGGTACACATCGTCGGTAACGGACAATCGCGTCTGAAAATCAAGCGCACTGAACGCCTCATCCAATAAGAGAATATCCGGTCCTGCCGCCAACGTGCGGATCAACGCCACCCGCTGGCGCATACCACCGGACAGCTGTCGAGGGTATTTGCTGCGAAATTCGTATAGCCCATACGTGCGCAACAGATTTTCCGCCCGCTTGATCGTTTCCTCCGAGATCGCTCCACGGATTTCTAAACCGAACAGTACATTATCCCAGATGGTTCGCCATTCCAACAGATTGTCTCGTTGCAGCATATACCCGATGTGCGGGGATACCCCATTTGTTTCTTTACCGCCAATCATAATCGTGCCGTCAAGATGTGGCAATAAACCGGCAATCAACGAGAGCAGCGTACTCTTACCACATCCGCTGGGGCCGACGATGCTTAAAAACTGCCCCTGCGGGACGGAAAAGGTAATATCACGAAACGCCTCCACCTCTCCGTTTTCCGCTTGATATCTAAACCCGGCATTTTTGACACATAACATATCCATCGAATACTTCACCTCTTTTGTGATATCGACCCTCACTTCATATCATGCAAAAAGCAGGGGAAAGGTGAATACTTTCTTGCAAAACAAAAAGCGGCAGATACGCAAAGCTTTGTGCGTATCTGCCGCCGATCGTATTCTGCTTTTATTTACAGCAAGAGTCGCTTTTTTTAGCAGGTGCATCTGCGGGAGCGGGTGCGGTAACGTCACCGATACCGGAAGTTTCCGAAAATATTACGTTGGCTTTAGCCATATCCACGGCATCGGTGGGAACAATGATCTTTGAAGCCTTACCGTCAGACATCGCAACCAATGCTTCGTACTTTTTGAGTTCCAGTACCGCTTCATTCACGCCGGCAGCCTTGAGTGCTGCCAAACCGTCGGCTTCTGCTTTTTTTGCGAGCAGAATAGCTTTTGCCTCGCCCTCCGCTCTGGCAATGCGTGCGTCACGTTCGCCTTCAGCTGCAAGGATCATGGCTTGTTTATCGCCCTCCGCGCGCGTGATAACTGCTGCTTTGTGCCCTTCGGCTTCCAACAAGGTCTCGCGGCGATCGCGCTCCGCCTTCATCTGTTTTTCCATGGCGTTTTGAATCTCGGAAGGGGGAATGATGTTCTTGAGTTCTACGCGGTTGACTTTGATTCCCCACTGGTCGGTTGCGCAATCCAAGATTTCGGTCATTTTACCGTTAATGGTATCGCGGGAGGTCAGTGTGTCGTCTAATTCCAATTCACCCACAATATTACGCAGGGTGGTAGCCGTCAGGTTGGAGAGCGCGCTGATGGGATTTACCGCGCCGTAGGTGAACAACTTGGCATCAAACACCTTGAAATACACGACGGTATCGATCTGCATGGTGACGTTGTCCTTGGTAATGACCGGTTGGGGAGGGGAGTCCAGTACCTGTTCTTTCAAGGTGACTTTTTTGGCAACCCGATCTAAAACGGGAACTAAAAAGTGCAATCCCGCATCCCAAGTTTTCTTGTACTTGCCCAGTCGCTCAACGACCCATTCGGTTTGCTGCTGGACGACTTTCAGACTGAATACCAGGATTAACAGAACAACAACAGCGATAACAATTAGCATAAAATCACCTCATTTGATAATTTGCAACATAAAAACTTACATTTTCTTTACTATATCATACGCGCATGATATCTGTCAAATAACATGGTTTGGAAAGAAGTGTACGATGTACCCGTATCATAACAGAATAAAACAGCGTATCAAAAACGGCGAATTGATCGGGTATCGATTGATTGACGATTATCCGAACATCGGGGAGTGTTTGGTTTTAGAGTTTCGCACACCGCCGTTCTTCCGACCTATTCGACCGCATAAATACCACGAATATGCCGCATTGTTAAAAGATCTACCCAAGCTGGATTGATCGCGTATCGTGTCGATAGATAATTTCATAAAATTCGGGAATAACCCCTTGACACTTTGAGAGAATACTGGTATACTGTTATTGTTCTCAAAGGAACATCCCATATCGCGGGGTGGAGCAGGGGTAGCTCGTCGGGCTCATAACCCGAAGGTCGGA
>CAZBAO010000035.1:0-12685 GCA_964490085.1 uncultured Eubacteriales bacterium
GGGTATTGTAGCCGAGTATAATCCGTTCCACAACGGACACGCGATCCATATTGACAAAACGCGTGATCCGAACGGCGGGTGCAGAGCAACACACGTTGTTGCGGTCATGAGCAGCAGTTTCGTACAGCGCGGTGAACCGGCTATCCTAACGAAATTCGATCGGGCAAAAGCGGCGCTCAACGGCGGTGTTGACCTCGTCGTGGAGTTACCGGTACCATGGTGTCTGTCCTCTGCCGAGGGGTTCGCGTTCGGCGCCATATCACTGCTCAGCTCACTGGGCTGTGTGGATGTGCTGAGCTTCGGATCGGAAGCCGGTAAAATCGAACCGTTGCAAAAAGCCGTCACCTTGATGAGAACGCCGCGCTTTGCATCACTTCTCAAGTATCAACTGGGACTCGGTATTTCATTCGCCGAAGCGCAACAAAACGCTTTAGCGGAGATCGCCGGTTCGACAGTCGCCTCCGTTTTAGAAACGCCGAACAATACACTCGGAATTGAATATCTGAAGGCACTGCAGGCGTGCGGTTCCTCCATGGAGCTGTTTACCGTGCAGCGTCAGGGCGCATCACACGATAGTATGACCCCCATCAGCAACGTTGCGTCTGCCTCTTTTCTGCGTACATTGTTGTCATCCGATCGCTTGTTGAATACGCTGCCATATATGCCGGCAGGCTGTGCTGCCGTTATGTCGGCCGCCGCCGATGAGGGGCGTATGCCGGCAAGTGCCGCTGCTCTTGACCGTGCCGTATTATCACAGCTGCGGCAGTTGTCACCGGATGATCTGAAGCAACTGCCAACGATGTCCGAAGGACTGGAAAACCGTGTGTATGCCGCAATCAGAAAGGCTGCATCATTAACCGAATTAGAGGAAAGCATCAAAACAAAACGGTATCCACTCACACGCATCCGTCGTTTGATCTGGTCTGCTTTCTTAGGCATTACTGAGGAATACACCGCACAGCGACCTCCGTATATTCGTCTGCTGGCGGCAAACGAGCGCGGAAAAGAGATCTTATCCGCCGCCAAGCCGACAGTGCCGCTTCTGTATCGAGCGTCACAAGTGGCAAAGCTCGATGAAAACTGCCGTCGATTGTGGGATTTGGAAACCAAAGCAACCGATCTCCATGCGCTTGCCTGCCCCATCCCACGCCCTTGCGGAACCGATCACACCACCGGTTTGATACGATCGGACTCATAAGAAAAACGCCCTGTGCGATCGCACAGGGCGTTTTCAATTATTCTTCGGGAGCGGTCTCCGCTTGTGAGACAAACAGGTTCATATTCGAATAAGCGGGGATCTCGCGTCCTTCCATCGCGGCACGGAATTGCGTGCCGTCCATCTTCTCGTTATCAATAAGATATTGGGCAATGATATGCAGCTTATCCTCATTTTTCGACAGACAGCTCGTGGTCTGCTTATACGCATCAGTCACAATGCGGTTGATCTCACTGTCAATCTGAGCGGCAATCTGTTCGGAGTAATTACGGGTATGACCGAAATCACGCCCCAAAAAGACCTCGTTGGAGTCGGATGCGCCGAACACGACAGGACCTAAGCTATCGCTCATACCGTATTTTGTCACCATCTTGCGGGCCGTTTCGGTAGAGCGTTCCAGATCGTTGGAGGCACCGGTGGAAATATCCTTAACGATCAATTCCTCCGCAACACGGCCGCCGAGCAGCACCTGAATATCCTCCAGCATACGGTTTTTCGTAAGATGCTGGTGATCGTTTTCCGGCAAATTCATCGTAAAACCGGCAGCCATACCACGAGGAATAATGGAAATTTGATGCACCGGATCCTGCGTAGAACAGAAGTACGATACGATCGCGTGCCCTGCTTCGTGATACGCCGTGATGCGCTTATCCTTTTCGGTGATAACGTGACTACGCTTTTCGGTACCCATGATTACTTTTAGGGTGGCTTCTTCAATCTCCTCCATCGTCAGCGAGTGACGACCGCGGCGCGCCGCGAGCAAGGCGGATTCGTTCAGCAGGTTTTCCAAATCAGCGCCGGTGAAACCGACGGTTGCTTTAGCAATGACCGCCAGATCAACATCCGGTCCGAGCGGTTTCCCCTTCGCATGGACACGCAGTATCGCTTCACGCCCTTTAATGTCGGGATAGTTCACAACGATCTGACGGTCAAAACGGCCGGGACGCATCAACGCGGGATCCAAAATATCGGGTCGGTTGGTCGCCGCCATCATGATAACGCCTTCGTTGGCGCCGAAGCCGTCCATCTCAACCAATAACTGATTTAAGGTCTGCTCACGCTCGTCGTGACCGCCGCCAAGCCCCGCGCCGCGCTGACGACCGACAGCGTCGATCTCATCAATAAAGATAATGCAGGGTGAGTTTTTCTTGGCTTGCTCAAACAGATCACGTACACGGGAAGCGCCGACACCGACATACATTTCCACGAAATCCGAACCGGAGATCGAGAAGAACTGCACACCGGCCTCACCCGCTACTGCGCGGGCAAGCAACGTTTTACCGGTACCGGGAGGGCCGACAAGCAGTACGCCCTTCGGGACACGGGCACCGAGCTCTTTAAACTTTTTCGGAGAGCGGAGGAAATCCACGATTTCACGCAACTCCTCCTTTTCCTCGTCCGCACCTGCCACATCGTCAAAGGTGGTTTTGCGCTTTTCGTCCACCGGCTGTTTAACACGCGCTTTGCCGAAGCCCATCATTTTTCCGCCGCCGTCAATGTTGTTGAGCGAGCGGCGCATAGATATCCACATGGCGACAAACAGACCGGCAATCAACAATGAAGGTAGGAAGCTTGCCCACGGGATAGCCGTGGGCTGAAGATAATTGTATTTTGCGACCTTTCCGGCAACGTACGGCTCAATATCATTTACAAACAGGCTGATATTGGGAACGGTATACGAGAGGATGTCCTGATCGTTTATTTGTCCGTTACCGTCAACGTCGGTGCGGTATTCCGGCTTCAGTCGGATCGCGATAACGCCACTGGTAAGGTTGAATTCAAATTCCTCGACCTTTTCCTCACTGAAAAGCTGTACATAGTCGGAATACACCATGTCGTTTCCAACTTGAGAGCCGGACAAAAACATCCAGACGATAACCAGTACTAAGATCGGGAGACCGATGAACAATCCCAGGTTGCGCAACAGCTTTCCGTAATTATTGTTGTTGGATTCCAAAGGATCCTCACTCCTTTTCGTGAGTATATACGTGTGGCTTCAACACACCGATATACGGCAGATTGCGATAAAATTCCGCATAATCGAGACCGTAGCCGACAATAAATTTATCCGGAACCGAAGCGCCAATATAGTCTGCGGTAATATTGACGCGGCGGCGTTCGGGTTTATCCAAAAACGTGCACAGGCGGATGCTCGCAGGATTACGGGCGGACAAGTTTTTGAGAAGATAGGAAAGTGTCACACCGGAATCTAAAATATCCTCCACGACCAAGACATCCTTACCCTCAAGGGAAGCATCCAAATCCTTTAAGATCCGCACTTCGCCCGACGTTGTCGTACCGGAACCGTAGCTGGAGACCGACAGAAAGTCGATCGCACACGGAACGGTGATCTCGCGCATGAGATCCGCCATAAACATCAGCGAACCTTTCAGCACACTGACAAGAAACAGATTTTTACCTTTATAATCTTCACTGATCCGTCGGCCCATATTCCGAACGATCTCGGCAATTTTTTCTTCATCAAACAAAATCTCTTCCACATCGGGGTGCAGGGTTCTCATAAAACATCCTCCTCTTTGACACACAATAAAACCGTTGCGGTTTCGGGCGTGATGTGCACACGCTCGTCACAGCCGAATCCGGATACCAGTACGATACCCTTGGTATCACACAAGATCGGAACGCGATCCCGTAGAACGGTCTTTTGCTCATTAAACAACTTCTTCAGTGATTTGCCGCACTTCCTGCCAGCCGGATGGAAACGGTCTCCCTCCCGACGCTGACGCAGAATCAAATCGCCATCTATTCTATCATAGTCCAAAGCATTTTGGAATAAGTATTGGCAATTATTTAGTTTTTGTTCATATTCTGCCCGCGAAACCGTCAAAAGTTGATACGCGGTATCCCCCACTGTATACCGCCCGCCTATGGTGACAGGAACGCAGAACGGCAGATACTCTTCGGCGGAAATCTGTCGTACCGTCAACGCCGTGTCCGTAACAGACCAACGGACACCGCTTGGCAGCACGACCGCGCCGCTCCCTGCTTCCAAAGCCGAAAGCAAAAGCTGTATGTGGCGTTCCTCTGCCATTTTGACGATACGGCATAACGCACGGGAACGGATCGGCTCTTCTAAGGATAACAGCGCTTCACGACTATAGGTATCCGGCGCGTCGATTTCGGCATCGGCAACGGCTTTGGCGGTCAATCGATCTAAAAAACGATCGGTTTGCCGTGCCTGCTCAATAAACCGTGTCATCGCCGCCGTTGTCTGCGGATTGACCGCACGCAGTTGCGGCATCACCGTATGACGGATGCGGTTGCGTGCATAAACTGTGTCCGCGTTTGTACTGTCGGTAACATACGGCAATTCGTGTTCTGTGCAATAGGCTTCGATTTCTTCACGGGTACAGGTTATCAGCGGCCGGATGATCTTCCCGCGCACAGGTGGGATACCGGCCGCGCCGTGGAGTCCGCTGCCACGGCACAAATGTAACAGTAACGTTTCCGCGTTATCGTCGGCAGTGTGGGCGGTAGCGATACAACAGGTGTGACTGTCTTCTGTTGCTCTTTCGAAAGCGGCGTAGCGCAACTCCCTGCCGATTTCCTCGACACCTTTCCCTTGTTCGGCAGCAAGTGCTGCTACATCATGCCGTTCGATATACAGTGGAACAGCCCACTTTCGACACAGTTCTTCTACAAATCGTCGGTCACGCTGTGATTCCTCACCGCGCAAGCTATGATCGATATGTACCGCTGTCAACCGTGACAGAACGCCTTCCCGCCGCAAGGATACCAGAATATGCAACAGTGTAACGGAATCCGCCCCGCCGGACACACCGGCCACGACAGCACAATCCGGCGGCAGCATGTGCTCCCGCCGAATCGTTTGCAAAGCTTTTTCCTTTACACCCATAACGGATCATCCTTCGTTTTGATGCAGCTCTAATGAAGTAAACTGTGTAAACTCGCCCTGGAATGCAAGTGGCACCGTGCCTAACTCGCCATGACGGTTTTTGGAAACAATGACCTCCGCAGTACCGGTCTGAACTTCAGTTGGATCGCTTTTTTCATTGCGATAGTACTCGTCACGGTACAGAAACAGCACTTGATCGGCATCCTGTTCGATCGAACCGGATTCACGCAGATCGGAAAGTCCGGGACGATGATTTGCCTGTTTCTCGGTAGCACGAGCAAGCTGTGCGCAGACCATGATCGGAACGTTCAGTTCTTTTGCCATGATCTTTAGGCTTCGTGTGATCTCGGAGACCTCGGTCACACGGTTTTCAGTTCGTTTACCGGAATGCATCAACTGCAGATAGTCAATCACCACGAAGCCAAGATCTTTGAGTCGGAGAAGCCGCGCCTTCATGGTTGCCACCGTAATACTGGCGGTATCATCCAAATAAATGGGGGCTTGACCGAGCTGACCGGCAGCAGAAGCCATGCGCATCCACTCATCCGGTGTTAAATTGCCGGTGCGCAGTTTTTTAGAGGAAACTCTGGCTTCTGACGACAGCAAGCGGTTTACCATTTGTTCGCGGGACATTTCCAGGTTAAATACCGCCACCGTGCGTTTTTGCTGCATCGCGACATTGCGCGCGATATTCAGTGCAAAGCTCGTTTTACCCATACCGGGACGCGCACCGACAATGATCAGGTCGGAACGGTTAAGACCGGTCGTGATCTCATCCAACGCACTGATACCGGTGGGAATACCGACATATAGCTCCCGTTCATCAGAAGTCAGCTTATTGTACATTTCATAGTTAGAAGCGATGACCTCACGTATCGGGACAAGGCCGTTCTGATGTTTATCCTGACGAATGTCATAAATCTTCTGCTCAGCCTGCTCGATCAGCGCACCTGTATCCACGCCCGGTTGCATCGCATCGCCGGTGATCTCACGCGATACGCGGATCAAACGGCGAACATCGTATTTGTCCCGCACCATATGTGCGTAATTGCTAACGTTGGAGATGGAGGGCACGATCTGTGCCAGCTTGAGCAGATAGTTTTTCCCCTCTTCCTCGGAGAAAAACGATTCCGCCTTGAGCGCCTCCAAAACCGTCACAAAGTCAATGGTTTTCGACTGTAACAGTTTTTCGAGCATAATGGTGTAGATCGCCTGATGCTCGGTCAAATAGAAATGCTCCGGCTTTAAAATATCCGCCACCTGCGTGATGCAGCTCGATTCCATCAGGATCGCACCGAGAACTGCCTGTTCAGCCTCTAAGCTATGCGGCAAATTCAGTTCATCATAGGTCACTTCAGGCATACGCCCACTCCCCTTCGGTTTCTTGGCTTCTCGTTATTCCGCCACCATAACGGTGATCTTAGCGGTAACACCTTGATTGAATTTCAGTTCCGCCTCGTATGAACCGAACGCCTTGGCATCCGCCATCACGATCTTGCGCTTATCCAACTCAACACCGTATTGCTCCTTGAGAGCCTGTGCCACCTCTTTGGTGGTAACCGAGCCGAACAGCTTCCCGTTCTGGCCGGCGCGAGCGGTAACCTTAACGGTCTTGCCGGACAAGGTCTTTGCCGAGGCCTCCGCCTCCTGCTTTTCCACAGCCTTATGATGCTGCTGTGCCGATTCCTTATTGCGCAGATCGTTCATTGCCTGTGCATCCGCCTCGATCGCCAGACCGCGCGGTAATAAAAAGTTTCGGGCATAGCCGTCTGACACCTGCACGAGCTGTCCGGCTTTTCCCTGTCCTTTTACGTCTTGCTTGAGAATGACTTTCATGCTATGTACCTCCTATTTTTGCGCAGCGCGTGCGCGCTCGCGTTCCGTTAAATATGTGTCGATCGCCTTGCGAAGCAGCAAGATCGCCTCGTCAAGGTGGGTGTTTTTCAGATAAGCACCTGCCATTGTCTGATGACCGCCCCCGCCGACAGCTTCCATGATCAGTTGTACGTTGACCGCTCCGTACGAGCGTGCCGAAACGTTGACGCCGCCGTTTTCGGTAAAGAGAACGAACGATGCTTCCACCTCTTTGACGCACAGCAACTCATCTGCCGCCTGCGCGGCCGCGATTCGCATACCGGTACCGCCGGAATCCGCACACGCGATCGCCATGCTACGGTACGACGTTGCCGAGGAAACGATCGCGGCTTTGCGTTGGTACACGGTCATATCCTCGGAAAACATCCGCTTGACCTCCACGGTATCCGCACCGAGTTTGCGTAAATACGCCGCGGCTTCAAAGGTGCGCACGCCCGCCTTCATCACAAAATGCCGTGTATCCAGCATAATGCCGGCAAGCAGTGCCTCCGCCTCCAAACGGGAGACCTTGACACCGTTCATATATTGCAGGATCTCCGCCACCATCTCGGAAGCAGAACTGGAATACGGTTCGTGATAAAACAGCACCGCGTCGTCGATATGCTCCACCATCTTCCGATGATGGTCGATCACCGCGACCGTTTCAACTTGTTCGTATAATTCCGGCACGTCCAGACGCTCCGGCTGATGAATATCGGTGATGATAAGCAGTGTATCCGGTGTGACCATAGGCAACGCGTCTTGTGCTTGGATAAACAGATCGCCCTGCCCCTGTTCACGGTAATGCTCTACCAACGCCGCAGCAAGTGTCGTTTCGGGGTCGTACACGGTATACGCCGGCTTTCCCAAGCTACGGCACGCCGCAGTCAATGCGGCGGCAGAGCCCAAACAATCGAGATCGGAATACCGATGCCCCATCATCAGCACCAGATCGCTGTCGGAGATCATTTGTTGCAGAGCCGACGCGATCACGCGGGAACGCACCTTGGTGCGTTTTTCCACACTTTTGGACAAACCGCCGTAGAAGTCAAATCCGTTTTTGGTTTTAACGACTGCCTGATCGCCACCTCGGCCAAGAGCCATATCCAACGTCTGTCGGGCTTGCAGATCAGCATCGCATAAGCTTTTCCCCCGCCCCACGCCGATCGACAAGGTCAGGCTGATCGTATCCGGTGTTGGGATCGCGCGCACTCTGTCGAGTATATCAAAACGATCGTTCTGAATGATGCCCAGACACCGCTGTTCAAGCAGGATCGTAAACCGATCCGAACCGTTTTTTCGAAATAAACCAGCGTGTGCGGTCGCCCAATCCTCCAACAGGATGTCTACCTGTGAGAACAATTGCGCGCGCTCACTGTCACGCAGGTTTTTCATGACCTCATCACTGTTATCCAAATATATCGATAACACAACGGGACGACTGTGCTCGTATTCTGAGGCGATCCGACTGAACTCGGTGTGGTCAAAGCAATACAAAACGTACGAGACTTCGTCGTGCACGCGCAGCTTACTAACGTATATCGTGTAGTTCTTTTCACGGCACAATGCCTCCGGCAACACACGACCGGCTAACTGACCGGCAGACAGATTGGTAAACACCTTTTCGATCCGCAGACCAAGCGAATCGTTGCTTTGAAGCACCTCGCGGCGAAACAGATCGTTGTACCACACGATCTCACTGGTATCCGACACCACAACGACCGGGATCGGTGTGCTTTCCAACGCCGCTCGATCTTGTTGGCTGAGATGATCGGTAATACCCGCCAGATAACGGCGGATATCGCGTTTAAGATACCACAACCGCCAAATGCCGTAGCCCCACACCACCGCCGAAATTGCCGCGGCAATCCAAAAAGCCGTACGATCGAACGCCAGCAGCGTGATAAGCAGGAGAAGCGACAAAGCACCGAACACGATCAAGACCGGTGATACCGTCCAAACCGTTCTGCGTTTCATAACAACCTCTCCTTTCCTCTATCTTTCGTTAGTTTTCCATAATGATGGGTAAGATCATCGGGCTGCGTTTCGTCTTCTGGAACAGCATACGGGACAATTCATCCCGCACGCGGGATTTCATGGTTGCCCAATCGTGCGTGTGACGCTGACAGCACTCCTCCAACACGCGGCGCGCAATAGCTCTCGCCTCGTCCATGAGCTCCTCCGCTTCGCGCACATACACAAAGCCGCGGGATACTAAGTCCGGTCCGGACACGACCTGCCCGTTGATCGGATCGATCGTTGCAACCACGACGATCAAGCCGTCCTGCGCCAGATGCTTGCGGTCACGCAGCACGATACTGCCGACGTCGCCGATACCCAGACCGTCCACCAATGTGCGACCAGCGGGAACAGAGCCAACCACCGACATTTTATCCGGTGTAAGCTCGATCACCTTGCCGAGATCGGTGACCAGTACGTTTTTGGGCGACATCCCCATGCTTTTCGCAAGCTGAGCATGCTTTTGCAGATGCTTGTGCTCGCCGTGGACAGGAATAAAGAATTTCGGCTTGGTGATGCCCTGAATGATCTTAAGCTCTTCTTGACAGGCATGGCCCGAAACGTGGACGTCGTACATTTTCTCATACACGACGTCACAGCCACGTTTCATCAGCTCGTTAACGACTTTGCTGACCGTTTTTTCATTACCCGGGATCGGCGTTGCGGAAATGATGATATAATCATCCGGTCCCACCTCCACCTGACGGTGATCGGAGAACGCCATACGCGCAAGCGCTGACATAGGCTCACCTTGACTGCCGGTGGTGATGATGGTCATCTTTTCCTTGGGGTATCGATTGATCATATCAATATCCACCAAAAGCCCCTCCGGCATGGTGAGGTACTTCAGTTCGTGCGCGATCGTCACGTTATTGATCATACTGCGGCCCGAAATGGCAACCTTACGGCCATCCTTAACGGCGGCATCAATGATCTGCTGGATACGCGGTAGGTTGGAAGAAAACGTAGCGATGATAATACGCTTATTCTCCGCTTTCTTAAACAAGCTACTGAAGCTCTCCCCTACCACACGCTCACTGGCAGTATAGCCGGGGCGTTCCGCGTTGGTGGAGTCCGCCATCAGTGCTAAAACGCCTTCTTTGCCCAGCTCGCCGAGACGGGGTAGGTCGATCATCGTACCCATGATGGGTGTACAATCGATCTTGAAGTCGCCGGTATGCACCACATACCCGATGGGAGTCTTAATGCCGAGTCCGACCGCATCCGGAATGGAGTGATTGACGTTGATAAATTCTACCGAGACCTCACCGAAATGCACGACATCACCGGGCTTTACCACGTGTAACGGCACCTTCCCCGATAAGCCATGCTCTTTCAGCTTGGAATCGATCAGAGCAATCGTCAGCTTAGTCGCATAGATCGGGAAGATCATCTGCTTGAGCAGGTACGGCAACGCACCGATATGATCCTCATGTCCGTGTGTGATCACGATACCGCGAATTCGGTCGCGGCACTTTTCCACATGGGTGAAATCCGGCAAAACGATATCCACACCGAGCAGATCTTCATCCGGAAACGCCATACCGCAATCGATTAAAAAGGAATCGTTACCGTATTCAAACAGGGTCATGTTTTTACCGATCTCATTAAGACCGCCCAGCATGGTGATATGGACAGGCTGTGTCGGCTTCGGTGTCGCTTTTTTCGATTGTGTTCGATTCGTATTGTAGCGACGCGCCGGTTGGCGGGTCGGTTTCTTTTCCTCGTCTTTAGCAGGTGCTTTTGCGGTCCGTGTATTCGGCTTACGGGAGCCGTTCTTCGGTGCGGCGGGGCGTTTGTTTTGTTCTGTTGCCATAAAATCCTCCGTTTCTCAAATCAGGTAAAATCGAAATTAAGCCCCACGTCGTTTGTGAGGCCGTGATAAGCAATATGGTCCGAACACATAAAAAAGATGGGATTGCGCTAACCGATCACATTTACATCCACATTTTACCCTTTTTAACAGCTGTTGTCAAGTTAAAGTATGGTACAAGCCAATACAATTAGACTTGCACCAAGTAAATTTTTTTGTTACAATATCTGTACGATCGGCGAAAGTGAGGATTTGCCATGAAAAAAGTGGAATTATTTACCGACGGCGCTTGCTCCGGAAACCCCGGTGCCGGAGGCTGGGCGGCGATCTTACGGTACGGTACACACGAAAAGGAGCTTTACGGTGGCGAAGAACGCACTACCAACAACCGCATGGAGCTGACAGCGGTTATTGAGGGCTTAAAGGCGCTCAACGAGCGCTGCGAGGTACTCGTTACCACCGACTCTCAATACGTCGTCAACGGCATTGAAAAAGGCTGGGCGGCAAGCTGGAAAAAAAACGGTTGGCGTAAAGCGGATAAAAAGCCCGCACTCAACGCCGATCTGTGGGATGCACTGTTAAGCCTTATTGCTTTACATCAAGTGTCCTTTCATTGGGTGCACGGACATCAAGGTCACCCGGAAAACGAGCGTTGCGACGCACTTGCGGTCGCACAGTATCAAAAGTTTATATAAACAAAAGCCTGTCGGTTAGGAGACACTTCTTTACGAAGTGTCTCCTAATTCTCTTTTGTATTAAAAATGACACTTTCGGTTTGAAAGTGTCATAGTGGGTCACGCGCTTTCAAAAGCGTGTAACAAAAACAAAAGAGTATAAAAATTGAGTGTCCATTTCCAATTTTCAAATTGGTTATGAACACTCAATACGACAAGTTACACCGATTCAGATATTGTTTTGGTTCTGCACAATTTTATAGCTGCCACTGCCAATCACTTTTGAGCCTTGTCCGTCTTCAAAGCAGAATTGCGACTCAAGCACTGCTGTTGCATAGACACCCTTCGGAATTTCCACATCAAGAACAATACTTTGTCCTTCCCTTCGCCACGAGACTGAGATCTTACCAGACGGCGCGATATGATACGCCGACACAGTATCGAGAGCAGATACAAAGGATGGGGTTATTTTCAGTTCGTTTACATTGTGCTTGTTCGGATTCAATTGAATGCCTGCGAGGCGTTTGATAAACCACGCACTGATATCTCCCCAGAAATGATGATTCATAGAGTAGACGCTGTCAGGAAGAAAGTTTTCCCAAAGCGTCGTCGCTCCGCGCTTAAGCCAATTTCCGTAGGACGGAAAATCCTCTCGCGTGATCATTTTATATGCGAGATCGCTATATCCGAATTGCGTGAGCACATGAAAGATAACTCTGCCGCCCAACACGCCAACATTCATGTGATCGTCGCAGTCGCGGATCATCTGCAGGAGATTTTCAAAGGCAGTGTTTTTCTCGGATTCATCAAAGACGCCGTAATAAAGAGCCATCGCTTGACTGCTTTGACAATCGCCCATAACGCGCATAGTCGTAAAATCGACAAGCTTTTTGCGGATCGCTTCTCGGTATTTTGCCGCTTCGCCTCGGGCATAGTCCGCTTTTTCGGGCATGTTTACAGCGTCAAACATAACAGCCATTTTATTGGCGATATCCATTGATATTACCGTATCGGTAACAATTAAGGGAGCCTTAGGCTTGATCCCACCGACATGACACCAGTCACCAAGACCGATGCTCAGCAAACCGTTTTCGTCGCAACGGGTTCTGAGGTAACGCAAGTAAGTGAGAAATGACGGCGCCGCTTCGATTATCATATCGGTTTCACCGCGATAGATATAAGCATAATACGGAAGATATGCCAGAACGCAATCCCATGCGGGACCGTTGCCC
>CAZBAO010000035.1:12695-14612 GCA_964490085.1 uncultured Eubacteriales bacterium
AAAGCCCCAACCGCCCGTGGGAACAATGCCCGGAAGTGCTCCGTCTTCACGTTGCGCCTTGCAGATATTTCGCAACCATTCACGATAGTTTCTTTCGGGATCAAAATTAAGCAATGCGGTCTCACAAATAAGTGCCGCATCCGCCGTCCAACCATTCTTTTCACGTTGCGGACAGTCGGTGGGAAAATGGTGGAAATTTGATAAAATACTTCGTCTTGTAATCGTTTGGAGAGTGTTTACAGTTGGATCAGAACAGGTGAAATCTCCGTAAGTGTGAAGTTCTGTATGGTAAACGAGAAAGGTTAAAAGTTCATTTGTTGCTTGTTCCCGTGTGATGCCGCTAACCTTGACATACCGAAGGCCGTGGTAAGTGAAAGTGGGCTGATATTCCTCCTTTTCAACGCCCTTGCAGACGTAGGTGTCTCTGTGAACAATATACTTGTCACGCTCCCAATTGTATTCACGAAACCAGATTTGTTGAATGTTAAGATCCCCGTCAAGCAAGGAATCCGCGTACCGCAGTTCTATTTTTTGTCCCTTGATGCCATTGATACACAAACGGCAAACACCAGCATTTGACTGCCCAAAATCATAAATATATCCGTCATTTACCTGTACGATCCGAACAGGCTTAATCTCACATTCTTTGATGATTGGAGAAATGTTCGCCAAGCGCAGTTCCCCCTTCGGTGCTGAGGCGGGCAAAGCACTTTCCCAATCGGAATCGTCAAATCCTATCCGATTCCAACCCTCGATCTCACAGTTGGCGTCATAGTATTCTCCAAAGCGGTAATCGTCACTTCGGATCGGTGACGGCGCGATTTTGAAATCTTCGTCACTGCGGAACAAAATTTCCTGTCCCTGCATTACTTCCATAGCAAACATAGGCGCGCTTCTGAAATCCGCTTTATCAAAATTCCAAACATATCCGCCGGGATTATTCTGGAAACCGTTCCCGAGCATAATTCCAATGACGTTTTCGCCCACATTAAGGATTACGTCGTATTCATCGTAATATATGTAGTCGTTTGTGTTGCTGATATAGGGAGACAAAAAGCCTCTCGTGATATGCTCTCCATTAAAATAAAGCTCATAGAATCCGCATACCGCCACGGTAATCCTGGCTGTGACGGAATGATCTGAATGAAACGTCCGTCTGAAATAGTAAGCAGGAACGCTCTGTTCAAAAGTATTATATTCTTCGGTTGCTCTTATAAAGTTGCTTTTTAAAAGCATTTTTATATCTCCTATCTTTGAAACAATTTCATTACAACAAAAACTGCGTCGATATCAAGCACCCCAAACAAAACTCCAAAAAAGCTAAGGTACACTCCATAAGAAAGTGTGCCTCTTGACAGGCTTTTGTTTTACACCATGATTGCTTTATGAAACACCTTTTTGCCTTTTCGGATCTTTAATCCGGCTTTAAGATCGTCTTCGGTATAGCAGGCGTTGACGTTATCCACCTTTGCATCGTTTACTGTTACCCCGCCCTGCATTACCAGACGGCGTGCTTCGCTCTTGGACGGTAACAGCTCGCAGCGCAACAGCAGATCCAAAATGCCGATGGAACCGTCCGTCAGATCGGCAACTGTCAGTGTAGTGGTCGGCATATCGGAATCATCCGCACCGCCTGCAAACAGCGCTTGTGACGCCGTGCGCGCTTTGTCCGCTTCCTCTTTTCCGTGAACAAGAGTGGTGAGCTCGTAAGCCAAAATATCTTTCGCCTTGTTGAGCTCGGCTCCCTCCCATTTGTCCATGGCATCAATCTCTTCGAGCGGAATAAAGGTCAGCATACGGATGCATTTCAGCACATCCTGATCGCCCACGTTGCGCCAATATTGGTAAAATTCAAACGGAGAAGTCTTGTTGGGATCCAGCCACACCGCACCGCTGGCGGTCTTGCCCATCTTCTTG
>CAZBAO010000036.1:0-14369 GCA_964490085.1 uncultured Eubacteriales bacterium
AATGCCATTCAAGCGCTCTCCCAGCTGAGCTATACCCCCATATGTGTCGTAACGACGTCACTTACTTTACCATATTTCATTTTTGTTGTCAACCCTTATTTTTCTGCTAAAAAAATTTTTTCGAAAAATTTTGAAAAAAGTGTTGACATTCCCGCAAAGTATGCTATACTGTGTTTGTAATCGTTACAATTTTATAACGATTACAGAAACGGAGGAGCGTATGGATCGAGAAAAGCTTAGCGCTGAACTCCGGCAGAACGGTCTATGTCCCACACAGCAGCGGATCGCGGTGTACGAGTATCTGATACAGCACCGCACGCACCCCACCGCCGACGCGGTATATCGCGCCTTGGTCAAGGAGCAGCCGTCGCTGTCACGCACCACGGTGTACAACACCGTCCGTGCTCTGGCGAAAGCGGGGCTGATCCGTGTGGTCACCATCGACGCTGAAGAACAGCATTTCGACGCGGACACGCTGGATCACGGGCACTTCCGCTGTTCCGAATGCGGAACGCTGTACGATTTCCCGCTCACGGCCGACACGGTGCGTCCCCTTCTCCCCGACGGATTCTCCATCGATCTGTGGGACGTTTACACCACCGGCATCTGCCCCCACTGTCAGTCCAATCAATAAAAATTTAGTATTTGGAGGAAAATGGTATGAAAAAGTATGTTTGCTTAGTTTGCGGTTACGTTCACAACGGTGACGAGGCTCCGGCCTCCTGCCCCATCTGCCAGGCACCGGCAGAAAAGTTTAAAGAAGCGGCTCCCGCTCCCGCGGTAAAAGAAGAGGCTTCGACGGCTACCACCGCTTACAAATGGGCGGATGAGCACCGCGTCGGTATCGCGCAGGGCGTGGACGCCGAGGTCTTGGAGATGCTCCGCGCCAATTTCACGGGCGAGTGCTCCGAGGTCGGCATGTATCTGGCGATGGCGCGTGTGGCACATCGCGAGGGCTATCCGGAGATCGGCCTGTACTGGGAAAAGGCCGCGTACGAGGAAGCCGAGCACGCCGCGAAATTCGCAGAGCTGCTGGGTGAGGTCGTCACCGACAGCACCAAGAAGAACCTTGCCATGCGCGTGGACGCCGAGCACGGCGCGACCGACGGAAAGATGCAGCTCGCTCGCAAAGCGAAAGAGCTCGGCTACGACGCCATCCACGACACCGTGCATGAAATGGCAAAGGACGAGGCTCGACACGGCAAGGCATTTGAGGGACTTCTTAAAAGATACTTCAAATAATATCTGATTGAAAATTTATCAAAGATGTGCTATCATTACGGTAGCACATCTTTTGTTTTAGGGGTGGTTTGATGAAGAAAGCCAAAAAATATATTTACCCGTTTGCATTTTTAATAGGATTTTTTGTTTTCTATACAATTTTAGGAATAATTCTAGAAACAGTTTTCGATAACGGGAGTTATGCAGGCACTGTTTTTGGTGCTTTTGCGATATTAATAACATTTGTCATTATTGTTCCGATTTACTGTATTAAATACGGCAATATCATAAAGAATCAGAAACTTAAATTTTTGTTTAGCGCTTACAATACAACCGTCTTTTCTGCTTCTTATATACTTCCATTTAGATTGGAAGATGAAACGTATATTTATGCAATTTTTCTTTTTGCTTGGGTAATGTTTTGGAGTATGTTGCCCTTAATTGTGCGTCTGGATTCTCGTAAAAACACAGAAAATACTCCTAAGAATAAGGCGGAAAATTAGTGTGAAAAAAGTGGGATTTTTAAAAACCAAATAATAAAACCTCGATCTTAAGCGGCTTTATAGCGTGGTTTCAAGACGAAGCCCGACACGGCAAGGCATTTGAGGGTCTGCTCAACCGCTATTTCAAATAAACCATATTGCCAATTCAAACGAGACATGCTATCATAATGGTAGCATGTCTTTTGTTTTATTGGGAGGGATTTTATGAAAACAAGTATCGCACTCTTGCCGGCACTGTTTCTTATGGCTACCCTGCTCACCGGTTGCGGTGAAGACAACACAACGGTCGTGACCACGACTGCCGCCGACTTGACTACTACCGTTGCCGAGGAAACCGGCACAACCGTGTCCGACGACGCAACGACGTCCACCGTGGCAGATGCCACAACAACCAAGTGGCCCACCACCGATCATGCGAACGGCACCGGTGGCACTACCGCAACACCCACGACAACAACCGCAGCCAAACCGACCGGAACCGTGTATATTGTCGACCCGAAAAACTACAAAGACAACTATTATTACGTCGGTGACCTGCAACCCGACGGCGACGGGTTGGTCCGCCCCCGTATCTTATTTGAGGGCGAGTACGCGGTCATTATGCACTATACGTACTCCGCCGTCAAAGAGCATGACGATCAACAGCCGTTTGAATACCAAGGCAAAACCTATTACGGCGAAGGTGAGGGAATGTCCCCTTGCACGTTTGAAATGACAAGCACGGAGATCGTTATCAAAAGCACAAACGACAGCAGCATCGCGATGAAACTGGTGTTGCGAAGCGACGGCACCATGTTTGTCACCCACACCACCGACCGCTACTTCCCCGACGGACTGATACTGACCCCAACCGCTCAATAACAAAAACGCGTGAAGCAAGATGCTGCAAGATGCTTCACGCGTTTTTTAACTGTTTTACCGGATACCCTGCAGCAGCGACCGCCGCTTTGGCTAAAACGGTGGTCGGATCAACGGTATCTTCGGCAGGGATACCGTAGAGAGGAAACGCGATCGGCAGCTCCGTACAGCCGAGTATGATCCGCTCGGCTCCCGCCTTTCGCATACGCTCAAGCACTTGCCGAATAACGCGGGTATCAAACTCGGTAACGCCGGCCTTTACGCCGTCGTAGATCAAACGCATGACCTCGCGTTGCCCGTTCGCATCGGGGCAGACGGTTTGAATGCCTGCCTGCTCCAATTCTTTCTGATACACACCCGATTGTACCGTGCCGTCTGTCGCGAGCAAGCCCACGCAGGTGACCCCTTCACGTTTGAGAGCCACCGCGGTTTCACGAATCATGTGCAAAACCGGTACCGACGATGCCACCGCGATCTCGTCGTAGAAATAGTGCGCGGTATTACAAGGGATCAACAGAAGATCTGCTCCCATAGCCGTAAGTTTTTCCACCGACTCTCGCATATACGGAACGGGGGATTCGCCGCCGCTGAGGATCGCTTTGGTGCGATCCGGAATCGCGGAGTGACAGTCGATATAGATACGGATATGCTCCGCATCGCTGTGTGCGTCGGTAGCGTCCAGCACCTTGCCAAACAGATCCTGCGTGGCCTTCGGGCCCATGCCGCCGATGATACCGATCGATCGTTTTTGCATGCCATGACTCTCCTTTTTTCTTGTATTTTATCACAACGCTCACTGTCCGGCAAGACCTTAAATTTTTTCGTGTTTTTTCGCGAATTTGCCATTGCGCCACGACACAAACTATGATATGCTGTTATATATCGCATTAAAAGAAGGGGGACGTACAACATGGTATTCAGCAGCTTAGAATTCCTGTTTGTTTTCATCCCCGTCGTTTTTGCCGTTTACTACCTCGTTCCGGCAAAATTCCGCAACGTTTGCCTACTGATCGGCAGTATTGCGTTCTATGTGTACGGCACGCTGGATCAGCCGCTGTATATCCTGCTGTTCTTGCTATCCTCGGTCGTCAACTGGTTCCTGGGTCTGCGCATCGCGCGCAGTAAAAAGCACCGCCGCTTATGGCTCGTTATTGGGCTGGCGTATGATTTCAGTTGGCTGTTTATCTTCAAATACGCGGGCTTCTTCTTCCGAACCGCGCAGAGCGTGCTGGATCGCGTCTGGCCGCTGTCCGGCATTGACCTTCCCGCCATCGACTTGATCCTACCCATCGGCATCAGCTTTTACACCTTCCAGATCGTATCGTATCTGATCGACGTGTACCGCGATACCATTCCGGCAGAACGCTCGCTCATCCGTCTGGCGACCTATCTGTATATGTTCCCGCAGCTGATCGCCGGCCCTATCGTCACCTATTCGCAGGTGGGCGAACAGTTGTATAATCCCAATCTGTCACTTGCACGCACCAACGATGGATTAAAGGAATTCACCATCGGCTTAGGGCTTAAGGTGCTGCTTGCAAACCGTATCGGCAATCTGTGGACGGACGTCTGCGACATCGGCTTTGACAGCATCTCCACCCCGCTCGCGTGGATGGGTATGATCGCCTTTGCGCTGCAGATCTACTTTGATTTTTACGGCTATTCCCTGATGGCGATCGGTCTCGGTAAAATGCTGGGCTTTGATTTCCCCGACAACTTCCGCCATCCGTATATGGCACTGAGCATGACGGACTTCTGGCGCCGTTGGCACATCACGCTCGGCTCGTGGTTCCGTGACTATCTGTACATCCCGCTGGGAGGCAACCGTGTCAGCGTACCGCGTCACATCGTGAATATGCTGATCGTATGGCTGTTCACCGGCTTCTGGCACGGCGCCAACTGGAATTTCCTCCTGTGGGGCTTCATTTTCTTCGTACTGCTGGTGCTGGAAAAATACGCCATCAAGCCCGTTCTGGAACGGTATCCGGTGCTCGGACACAGCTATATGTTCCTGCTGATCCCGCTCACCTTCTTGGTCTTTGCGATCACGGATCTTTCCGAGCTCGGCGTTTACTTTGAACGTCTGTTTCCCTTCCTGCCGGGCGAGCCGATCAACGTGTTTTCAGGCGACTGGCTGAAATACGGCAAAGCGTACGGTCTGCTCATTCTTGTCGGTCTGGTGTTCTGCACCAAATGGCCGCGCCGTCTGTACGAACGTATCAAGGACTCGATTTGGGGCACACTTATTTTGCTCGGAATTTTCTGGGGATCGGTATATTACCTGTATCTCGGCTTAAACGATCCGTTTTTGTATTTCCGCTTTTAGGAGGATTTACCATGAAAAAATTTATGCAGCACTCGTATATGATCCTGCTGATCCTCACCTGCATGATCATCGTCCCGACAACACTGCTGTTGCAGTCCTGCGGCGCAAACACTCCTGCCGACGAACCCGACGATCCCCTTACCACGACCACGACCTCGACCACGACCTCGTCCGTCGCACCCGTGACCACCACCACAACGGTCACGGAGGAAACGACGACGACGGCAACGACCGGCACGACGACGTCCGTCGCACCGACGACCACCAAGACCACTGCCTCCACCACCTTCCCGAACGCTTCGGATACGGTGTCCTTTCCGGACACGCTGTTTATCGGGGATTCCCGCACGGTGGGTCTGCGTGATTACGGTAAGACCTCGGACGCCACCTTCTTCTGCGCGGTGTCCCTGAGCTCTAACAATCTGTTGACCAAGGCTATAGAGGTCAGCGGCTACGGCGAGATCAAGCTGGCGGATCTGCTCGAAAAGAAACAGTTTAAGACCGCTTATATTATGCTTGGTATCAACGAGATCGGCGGAACACTCTCCGGTATTGCCCAAAAATACCAAAGAATCATTGATACCATCCACGAAAAGCAACCGGATATCACTGTCGTGGTACAATCCACCCTGCACGTTACGCAGACCCGCAACAGCCAGGAGCTCCAAAAAGGCGGTTACTTTAACAATAACCGCATTAACGACCTCAACACGCATCTGGAAGGCTTGGCCAACGGCACCACCGTGCTGTATCTCGACATGAACCCGATGTACGACGACGAAAACGGTTGTCTGATGGCGGAAGCCGCCGCGAGCGACGGTATTCACATCAAAGCAAAATATTATCTGCTGTGGCGCCAATATCTCGACGAGCACCGCATTGCGTAAGCAAAAAATTTACCCGCCCAAGGAATTCCTTGGGCGGGTTTTTAATCCTTATGATCCGCCGAACAGCTTATCGTAGTAGTCGTTCTTGAGGATGAGATTTGAATAGGTAAATTTCCGACTGACCACGTTGGACACCGTCTTGACGTAATCCTCCGGAATGACCGCTCCCTCGTTCGCGGTAAAGGTCTTGGTGGAAGCATCATAGCGTCCGTATTCGGTGATCCAACTGCGGTTGGAGAAGCAGACGAGTGCCGGCGCATCGGACAGGAAATCGCGTCCCATCAGCAGGCGCGAGTCGTATTCCAGACCGAACAAATTGGATAGGGTGGGCAGCAGATCAATGCTGTAGGTCGGCTCGTCGATCACGATGCTCTCAAGCCCCTTGTGCCACATGATAAGCGTGTTGCGGTATTTTTCAAAGGTGGAGCTGGTATCGTAGCCTGCAAGCTCGCTGTAATAATCGGTCTCGTTTGCCTGCTGCAGACCGTAGGGATAATGATCCGCTGTCAGCACGATGACAGTGTCCTCCGCGATGCCGCGCGCCTCCAGATTGTCGATGAGCTCCTTCACCATCAGATCCAGCTCGATCTGACAGGCGAGATACGCCTTGACCTGCTCCGATTCGTACGGCAGATCCGCCACCTCCGCCTTGTGGTACGACGCCATACTGTTGCCCATGAAGGTGTACAGCATATGGCCACTGACCGTCAGGTAATAGGTATGGAACGGCTGGTCGCCGTCCATGTAGCTCGCGGCGGTTGCTTTTGCCATCAGATAGTCCGAGTTGGGCCAACGGGTCGTGACGTTTTTGCCGGGATAATAGTCTGAATAATCCAGCGTCAGTCCGTTGCCGATGCCCCGATAGGTATAGCCCAGATTGGGATGGGATTTATTGCGTCCGTAATAGGTATAGGTGTGGTTGTGATAGGCATAGGTGCCGTATCCCAGTTTTTTGAACATATTGCCGAGCGAAAAATACATGTTGCGATCCGCAGAATACTCCATGCTGTGGACGCCGGTCGCCGGCATGAGCCCCAACAAGCTGGTATACTCACCGTCCGAGGTGGACACGCCCCAGCCGGGCGTATAGTAATCGGTGCATTGGATACCCTCGTGTGACAGCTTATACAGCGTGGGCGTCAGCGTTTCGCTGACCGCGTACGGTGAAAAGCCCTCCGCTACGATGAAGATGAGATTTTTACCGGCAAATTTTCCGGTATATTCGTTCTGCATGGTCGGGGTAACCGAGGCAAAATACTCATGCATCTGCTTGAGCGTGCTGTTGGTCTCTTTCTCCGCCAAGGCGTCAAAATCCAAGGTCGAGATGACGTTTTCTTCGTACACGACAGGCTCCGGATCGGTTTGCGTAACGTCGTCCGTCGGCAACGAGGCAGCACCGCCGTCGTCCTCGATCTCTACGCCGAAAATAAGATACTTGATATCCAGCTGTGTCGTGGTGAGAACGCCGAAGCTTTCCATCGACTCGTCTACGGAAAACGTCTTGGTATACAGCCGCGCGGGACTGGTGTCCCCTTGGTTAAAGCACAGGGTTAGGAGCACCGCGATCAACTGCAGCGCGACCGCTACGCCCGCCAACAGACCCTTGAGCTTCCACGGCACACGGCGCGCAGGGGCGATGCGCTTGCCGAACACGCAGTACACCGCCACCGGCACCCACACCAACAGGATCGCGGGCAGGTTGCGCAGCATCGACAGCAGGGTGTCGCGCCAGAACTGCATGACTTGACCGACGTTTTTAACGGAATACACGATATAGAAGGTGTCAAACACGCCGTAGTACACGATCTGAGCGCTGATGACGAGCGCCACCGCCGCCAGTATCCCGATCGCGATGCCGCGGTTGACCTTCTGACTGCCGAAGGTGCACAGCAGATACCCCGCGAGCGCGATCGGCAGGGTGAATAGAAAAGTTAAAAACAGACCGACACCGAAAAAGCGGTCGATCACAAAGATGCGAAATACGAGCTCCATCCATACGAATGCAGCCGGGAAATACAGCAAAAACGCCCATACCGGAGCCGGCTTGGTCGGCGCTGCGTGACGACGATCCTTCATCAATATCACATCCCCTTATAGACACAAAGATTTCTGTCGTAAACAGTCGAGATCAGTATACCACACCTCACAACGATAGTCCAGCCTATTTTTATTGACGGTACGGGCATTTTGTTTTATAATGTTGGTAAACAATTCAAAGACTGTTCATACACCGCGGTGCGGATCTTTGTTACAATAACCGAAAAGGAGGGGTTTCCTATGGAACCGATCAAAATTATGGTCGTCGACGACGACAGCAACATCTGTGAGCTGCTGCGTCTGTATCTCAGCAAGGAAGGCTTTGAACCGATCGTGGTAAGCGACGGTGAGGAAGCGGTCGCTCACTTTGACACGGACAAGCCGGATCTCATCCTTCTGGACGTCATGATGCCGCGTATGGACGGCTGGCAGGTATGCCGCAAGATCCGTAAAAAATCGGATTGTCCCATCATCATGCTCACGGCAAAGGGTGAGCTGTTCGACAAGGTTCTCGGCTTAGAGCTCGGCGCGGACGATTATATCGTCAAGCCGTTCGAGGCGAAGGAGGTCATTGCCCGCGTCAAGGCCGTTCTGCGCCGTTCGGGGCTTGGTCAAAAGGAAAAGGCGCGGGAAGTGTCCTACGACAAGCTGTACATCAACATGGAAAACTACGAGCTGCGCGTAAACGGCGAGCAAATCGACACCCCTCCTAAAGAAATGGAGCTCATTTACCATCTGGCGAGCAATCCCAACCGTGTCTACACACGCGATCAGCTGTTGGACGAGGTATGGGGCTTTGAATACTACGGCGACAGCCGCACGGTGGACGTGCATGTCAAGCGCTTGCGCGAAAAGCTGGACGGTATATCCGAGGAATGGACGCTTAAGACCGTTTGGGGCGTTGGGTATAAGTTCGAGGTCAAACAAAACCATGTTTAAAAGCGTTTTTTCCAAATACTTTACCGTCACTGCCGCCCTTATCTTTTTCTCGTTCGTCCTGTTGGCGGGAACGCAAACGCTGTTTGCCCGCCGTTACTGGTTGCGCGATAAAGAGGTCATGCTGGGTGAGCACGCGGCGAACATTGCCGGCTTTGTATCCGAGAATTCGCTTGAGATCACACCGAACCAGTATCTGATCCCAGCCACCCTCACGCCCACACTTGATCGATTGGCGGAATCGTTCGACGGAAGTGCCCTCGTCACCGACACCGCCTTTCGCGTTCTGCTCTGCTCCGACGGTCATCAGTGCGCGCATATCGGTGAGGAACTGCCGGTATCCCTGCGCTCCGCCCTGCAAAACGATTCTCTGTTCGCCGTCAGTCGCATCGGCAATTTCTACGACGAGGCAAAATACTGTTCCGGCGTCACGCTGTACAAGGATAACACGGTCATCGGCTACGTGCTGGTCACGACCTCCGCCGAAGAGCTGTTCGAGTATATTTTGGACAACATCCAGACCTTCTTAGTCTCCGGAACCGCGATTCTGATCGTGTCCTTCGTGATCCTGTATCTCATGACCTACCGCTTGGTTCGCCCGCTTCGCCAGATGGCAACGGCGACCCGCCAATTCAGCCAGGGGGATTTTTCCTACCGCGTAAAGGTGCGGGGCACCGACGAGGTGGCTGAACTTGCCGCCGCGCTCAACGGCATGGCGGTGTCGCTTTCCTCGATAGAAGAGATGCGCCGCAGCTTCGTGGGAAACGTATCACACGAGCTGCGCACACCCATGACCACCATTTCCGGCTTTATCGACGGCATTTTAGACGGCACCATTCCGCCGGACCGTCAGCAGGAATACCTGAAGATCGTATCGGATGAGATCCGGCGGCTCTCCCGTCTGGTACAATCAATGCTCGATCTCTCCCGCATCGACAGCGGACAGCTGAAGGTAAATCCGGTATCCTTTGACCTTACCGCGATCACCTGCAACACGTTGGTGCTGTTTGAGCAACGCATTGAAAACAAGGAGCTGCAGATCGAGGGAATCGACACCTGTGAACCGCAGTACGTCACCGCAGACTACGATCTGATGCAACAGATCGTGTATAATTTGGTGGATAACGCCGTAAAATTTACAGAGCAAGGCGGGCGTCTGCGTCTGCTCATCTTCCGCAAGGATAACCGCACCTATTGCAGCATACGCAACACCGGCGCGGGTATTCCTTCAACGGAGCTGCCGCACATTTTCGAGCGATTCTACAAGAGCGACCGCTCACGCGGCCTGGATAAAAGCGGCACGGGGCTGGGTCTGTATATCGTCAAGACCCTCGTTAACCTGCACGGCGGTGAGATCACGGTATCCTCCAGAGAACACGAATATTGCGAATTCGTGTTCTGGTTGCCGGACGCGCCGCACCGGAATTTCGATGCACATTCACAAAAATCGTGACGTTTCTTCAAGAAATCGACACAAAAGGCCTATATACTAAAAACAATGTCAGAGTTTAAACAGAAAGGTGTGCTCCTTTTATGGATGAATGGAATCAATATCCGGTCGAACGACCTGAAACGCAGCCGGAACCGCAGCAACCGACAGAACCCGCGCCGGCACAATCGGAGCCTGTGCAACCTCCTGTGCAACCTCCTGTGCAGCCGCCGGTAACGCCGCCTCAGCCAAGCACCCCGCCGCCGTATGATCCGTACGGTTGGAACACCGCACCGTCCTATACGCCGCCGACACCGCCCGTCAAAAAGAAGAACGGTGCCAAGATCGCGATCGCCGTGATCGGCGTGTTGTGCGCGGTCACCATCGTCACCCTGTCGGTGCTGGTAGGCCTGCTGTATCAGAACGGCGGAAGCCTGTTCCCCACTCCCGACAACGATGCGGGTGATCTCGTGACGGATGCACCCACCCTGCAGATCACCGAGCTGGACGAGGACGCCGAGGGCCTTACGACCACCGAGATCGTCGACCGCAACATCAACAGTACGGTACTGCTCACCATCTACAGCTCGACCTCCAGCAGTGCTTTCCCGTTCGGTCAGACTACCTCTCAAGAGGTTCAATCCGGTTCGGCCAGCGGCATCGTCATGTCAGCGGACGGGTATATCATCACCAACTGGCACTGCGTCGTGGACGAATCCACCAACAAGGAATTTGCGCGTATCGACGTGACGCTGTATAACGGTACCGTGTATGAGTATGCCGAGGTCATCGGTTACGACTCCTCCACCGATCTGGCGGTCATCAAGGTCGACGCCACCGACCTGCAGCCCGCTGAATTCGGCGATTCCGATCAACTGAAAATGGGCAATAAGGTCGTCGCGCTGGGCAACTCCGGCGGACTCGGCTGGTCCACCACGCAGGGCATCGTTTCCGGTCTGGCACGCGACGTATACGAGGACACCGGCTACGCGATCAAATGTCTGCAGATCGACGCCGCGATCAACCCCGGCAACTCAGGCGGCCCACTGTTCAACGCCGCCGGGCAGGTCATTGCGGTCAACTCCGCGAAGATCGTAGCAGACGGCTATGAGGGCATCGGCTTCTCCATTCCGATCAACGAAGCCAAGGCGATCATCGACGATATTCTGGCAAACGGCTACGTCACCGGCAGAGTATCGTTGGGCATCACCGGCCAAACGTACAGCGACTCGTACTACCACGGTTTCCTCATCTACACGATCGAGGACGGCTCGCCGATGGAGAATACCGGGGCGAAACGCGGCGACCTCATCACCAAGGTAGACGATGTCACGGTCGAGAGCTACGCGGAGCTTCGTTCCGAGCTTGCCAAACACCAAGTCGGCGACGTCGTCACGCTCACGCTGCTACGCTCCCAAAACCGTCAGGTGCAGGAGTTCACCGTCAGCGTTCAGCTCGCGGAAGCAAAACAATAAACAGCCGAGGGAACAGCGGTGCTGTTCCCTCTTTTTTATGAAAAGCCTTGCACCCGTGCGCGCTTTATGGTATACTCACCTGTAGTATGTGTAAAAGGAGTCTTTGAAATGTCCGGACATTCCAAATGGAATAACATCAAACGAAAAAAAGAAAAAACCGACGGTCAAAAGGCCAAGATCTTCACCAAGATGGGCCGTGAGATCGCGGTCGCTGTCAAAGAGGGCGGCAGTGCCGATCCCGCTTCCAACTCGAAATTGAAGGATGCCATCGCCAAGGCAAAAGCAAACAATGTGCCCAACGATAACATCGAGCGCATCATCAAGAAAGCCGCGGGCGACGGCAACGCCGACAACTATGAAGCGTTGCAGTACGAGGGCTACGGCCCCTGCGGTATCGCCGTCATCGTGGAAACGCTAACCGACAACCGCAACCGTACCGCCGCCGACGTCCGCCATTATTTCGATAAATTCGGCGGTAATCTCGGTCAAACCGGCTGCGTCAGCTTTATGTTTAATCAAAAAGGTATTCTGGCGATTGAAGCCGAGGGTCTGGATGAAGACAAAGTCATGGAAGACGCCCTGGAAGCCGGCGCCTCCGATTTTGCAGCCGACGAGGATGTGTTCGAGATCACCACCGAGCCGGATGATTTTTCCGCCGTGCGTGACGATCTGGAGGCAAAGGGCTACACCTTCGTATCCGCGGAGCTGCAGATGATCCCCGACGTATACAGCGCCATCACGGACGAAGAAGCCGCAATCAAAATGGAAAAACTGCTCGACGCGCTGGAAGATAACGACGACGTGCAAAACGTCTGGCACAACTGGGAACGCCCCGACGAAGACTAACAACGAGTAAAACGGGTGGCAGAGGCTTTTGCCTCTGCCACCCGTTTGTTATTTCCTATAAGGATCGGGGTCGTTTGTTAAACCAAGTATATAGTCCGTAGAGGTCTTATAGAGTTGCGCTAAGCGAATCAATACATCCGTCGGTATATCCCGCAGCCCCCGCTCGTAACGGTTATACTGCGGTTGCTTCATACCAAGATATTCCGCAACCACCTGCTGTGACAGATCGTGATCCTCCCGCAGATCCCTCAGTCGCGGATAATAACTATCCATAGCCACGTCAACTCCTAATAACCATTTGGTATTGACATCGTAACACAACTATGGTATACTCTTCTTAGTTTATAATCATTCGGTTATAAGTTGTTAAATTGTGCGGAAAAATTCAATTTTTGCAGACTCCAATCATTCAACTACCCCGCATACCTGTGGAGGTGCACTATCGTATGTCCCCATCAACAGACAGATTAACCATAGTATCCGCCGCGCTCCTTGGCTTTATGATATTGTTGCTGTTGCTTGCCAGATTTCTGCTTACTGCAAAAGAATTCAAGCGAACGATGCGGTATATCGAACGGGAGATCAACAGAACGCAAGGGCGTGAGTTGAAATACTGGAAACGCCAAAAACGTCTTTTGTGGCTTTCTCTGCTCCCTTTTATTCGGCATAATAAAGATTAAGAAGAATAGGCACTTTCCCTTGTTCCTGCCGTGTAATCGGAAACGGGGTGGCAATACGCCACCCCGTTTCTTTTGCGTTCTTCACTTGTGCCTTTTCAGCACCTCATACAACCGTCCCGAAGGCAAGCCCATCACGGTGTAAAAATCCCCGCTAATGCCGCGAATATGCCGCATACCGCGACCTTGGATCGCGTAAGCGCCCGCTTTGTCCATCGGCTCTCCACTCGCGACATACGCGTCGATCTCGTCCTCCGTCATTTCCATAAAGGTAACGGCGGCGCTGTCGGCAAAGCCCTCGCTCTTGTCGCCATCACAGATCCACACCGCCGTGATCACACGGTGCTCCCTGCCGGACAACCGCCGCAGCATGGCTTTGGCATCCTCGGTGTTTTGTGGCTTACCGAGGATGGTATCGTCCACCACCACGACGGTATCCGAACCGAGTACCACCTCGTGCGGATGGCGTTTAGCGATCTCCTCCGCCTTGCCGCGTGCCACGCACAGCACCGCCTCCTCGGGCGGCAGCGCGGGATCGGCTGGCAATTCGGTTTGGGCAGGCTCCACGGTATAGGCGAATCCCATCAGATTCAGGATTTCCCGACGGCGGGGTGACGCCGACGCTAAAATCATTGTACGCATTGCAGTATCTCCTCATATTCCTGTTCGGTCAACAACACGTTCAACACTTCGATCAAACGGTTGGCAGATAACTTCGTCGGCAACAACAGCCGCCTTAGCAGTGCTGTACGCCGCCGTGCGCTATCCTCCCTGCCCGACAAACCGTCCTCATACAACCGTGCCTTTGTCAGATACGGCACCGGCCGTTCCACCGTGCCGTCAAGGGATGTCGCCCCTGCGCGCCACAGTGCGGCAAGGACGGTTTCACCGTCCACGCCTTCTACACCGAGCAAGCCCTCTTTGGAGGGCTTGTTTTTTCGCCGTTCTTTTCCGGTGATCTCGGGAATATAGGCGTGTTTGACCCGCTCTTTCGGTAGCGCACCGCTGATGCGGTCGCGGATCACAAAACCCGCGGAATCACTGTCGGTCAGCACGATCAGTCCTTGTACCAACGCGAGCCGTTTGAGCAACTCCAGCTTCTCCGGTTGCCTGAAAATGCCGAAACCATCCGTTTCGACGATGGTGGCATCCACCACACTGCGCAAACGGATGG
>CAZBAO010000037.1:0-14116 GCA_964490085.1 uncultured Eubacteriales bacterium
CGGCGGCGGCCAGCACGCCGCGATCGTCCTTGACGGCAAATTTCACGTACACGGAATAGCACGGATCCTCACCGTACTCGATCTCGGCCTCCGCCAGCGCGGTCTGGCATTCGGGGCACCAGTACACCGGCTTTAAGCCCTTGTAGATATACCCCTTGGTCGCCATCTCGCCGAATATCTCGATCTGGCGCGCCTCGAATTCCGGCTTGAGCGTCAGATACGGATTTTCCCAATCACCGAGCACGCCCAAGCGCTTAAACTGCTCCGTCTGATCGTGCACGTAGCCGAGCGCGAAATCGCGGCAGATGCCGCGCAGCTCGACCGGCGGCATCGACAGTGCGTTTTCCACGCCTGCCTTGGCGCGCGCCTTGAGCTCGATCGGCAGACCGTGCGTATCGTATCCCGGCACGTACGGCGCCTGATAGCCCGCCATATTGTAATAGCGGACGATCATATCCTTAATGATCTTGTTCAGCGCGGTGCCGATGTGGATATCACCGTTGGCATACGGAGGGCCGTCATGCAGAATATAGCGAGGCTTACCCTCGTTCTTCTTCATGATCTTTCCATAAAGATCGTCCTTTTCCCATTGCTCCAGCATGATCGGCTCGCGCTGCGGCAATCCGGCACGCATGGGGAATTCGGTCTGCGGCAAATTCAACGTCTGGTTATAGTCCTGCATCTGATATATCTCCTTTGGGAACTCATTTTTTCTTACGGAAGAACCCGCGAGACGACTTCTCGTCATCCTCTTCCTCGTCCTCATCCTCACGGATGTCGTAATCGTTTCCGAATTTGAGATCGGCAAAGCGGGACAGCGGCTTCATCTCCTCGTCCGCATCGTTTGCCATCGGCTCCTCAGTGACCGGTGCCACCACTATCATGTCGCTGTCGTCCTCCTGCGGCTGGGCGGTAGGCTGTTCGACAGCCGACTCCTCGGCCGAAGCAGACTGCTCCGTCGTTTCCTCGGGCAACACCTTGATAAGCGACAAATGCTCTTTGTACAACCCGAGCAGTTTTTCCTTAAACTCACCGACCTCGCGCTTGACGCGGGCAAGCTCGCCCTTTTCCTTCTCAATATCCGCGAGGAGCTGTGCCCGTGCCGCGTTTGCCTCCTGCTCGGCACTCTCCAGCATCGCTTTGGCTTTGGCTTCCGCTTCGCGAACGATGGTATCACCGGTGCGCTGAGCGCTGAGCAACGCCGAACGGATACTGTCCTCATCGTTGCGGTACTCCGCCAGCTTATCCGCGAGCGTTTTCATTTTCTGGTTTACCGCAACGTTTTCCTGCACGAGGTGCTCCACGGTATCGACACACTCGTCAATAAAATCGTCCACGTCCTCCGCGCGGTAACCGCGACCGCGGCTGAACTCGACGTTGCGGATCTCGTCCAAAGTCATCATCTTGTCGTCCTCGCTTTCGTTATATATACTTGTGTAGCGTGATGATCAAACGTCCTTTTTTGGTAGGCGGGCCGAGTGCGGCGACCAGGAATCGCCCCTCCCCGCGCACCGACAGAACGTCTCCTTCCTTGACCGTGTGCGCCACCGCGTCACACGGCATGTGATTACAGGCTACCGTGCCGGACACGATGCGCCTTGCCGCTTCCTCGCGGGAGCTGCGCAGTGCCGCTTTCAGCACCGCGTCCAGCCGCGGCGATGCGACGGTATCCTGAATTTCCCGAAATTCACGGTGCACCGTCACCCCGTCGGTAAAAGGAAAGACCGCACGCACGCCCTCAGAACCGACCTTGCTGACCGATTCCGCTAAAAACGGTGCCAACTCCTCATCAGCAAACACCACCGTCTGTCCCTCACTGCAGAGAATATCCCCCAGCTTATCGCGTTTGATCCCCGTGCTGAGTAACGCACCAAGGAAATCACGGTGGGAAAGAGCTGCCGTTTTTCGATACCGAAACCCAATTGCTTTGAGCGGGAACAGATCCGTATCCGGTGGCAGAAACGACGGGAACACTCCTAAAACGGTGCGCTCCGCGCCCTCGTATCCGCCGTAAAACCGAAACGACGATGTTCCCTTTTCATGCAAGACGGCTCGTGCCACCGCCTGCCGGTGTTCATCTAAGAAGCCGACAAATCGGGGACACGAGCGCATTTCACACAATTCACAGGCATCGTCGACGCGGGCGCGTAACAGCGCGTCCTCCTCTGACAGATCAGAAATAAAGCCCATTATTCTCCAGCTCGTCTAACAGATCACCCATAAAGCCGACGTTGTACGGCGTAATAATGTAGGTGCAGTTAGCAACCTTTTTGATCTGACCGTTGTTAGCGTACGCCACACCGCTCAAGAAATCCAGAATGCGGCGCGCCACGTCCTTATTGGAAGATTCAAGATTGAGCACAACGGTGCGCTTGGCGTTGAGATGATCCGCCACCGCGCTGGCATCGTCAAAACGCTCAGGCTTGACCAGCACGACCTGCAGCTGTGCGGTCGCGTGGATGTTGACTACCTTGTTGTTTTTGCGCGGAGCTTCCTCAACGTCTTGTTCGGGGGAGCGGGACACGAACTCCTCATTCTCCATTCCGATGGTTTCCTCATTCTGATCGCCGAACAATCCTTCCAGCTTGTCCAAAAATCCCATTTTCAGTTCCTCCTGCTCATTTATACTGTCTTTCGCCGAAGATCGCTGAGCCGACGCGGACCAACGTGGATCCCTCCAGCACAGCTTCCGCAAAATCAGAAGACATACCCATGGACAACAATTCCATACTACCATTATCCACGTTTTTACCCTGAATGTCAATAAACAGTTTATGCATTTTATAAAAAATCGCGCGTTTTTCGGATTCGGTATGCAAAATCGGCGGAATCGTCATAAGTCCGCGCACGCGAACACCGTCAAATCGTCCGATCTCGTCCAACAATTCGGGTAACGCTTCGGGGCTGACACCGCTTTTGGAGTCCTCCCCGCCGATGTTTACCTCGACCAGCACATCCATCACGCCGCGCACGGTGGTTTTGGCAGCATCCGAGATTGCTTTTGCCAGATGCACGCTGTCCACCGACTGGATCATGTCCACCTCACCGACGATGCGTTTGACCTTGTTCGTTTGCAGATGCCCGATGAGATGCCGCTCGACGCCGTCAAGATGCAGCGCCTCGCGCTTGCCGAGATATTCCTGCACGCGGTTTTCCCCGATACAGGTAACGCCCGCGTCCAGCACCGTGTTGATCAGCTCCGGTGCCACCGTTTTGGTGACCGCCATCAGCGTGACCTCGTCGCGCCGACGACCGGCGGCCGCACACGCGGCACATAAAGCTTCCTCCACGCGCTGTAAATTGTCCAGCACGCGCCGCTCGTCAGCGGACAAGCTTGCCGTCATAGAGACCCTCTCCTTCTGTTACGATGCGATCGTACAGCTGGACGTACGTCTTGTCGTCCTTGATCGCGCAGACCGAGACCCGCTCGGTCTCGTTATGATACAGCACCTGGATCCGACGGAATCGCAGGATGTTGCCGTCCTGAATGTACACGCCGGCATCCTGCTGTTCGTTAAAGTGAATGGCCTCGTCCGGCACCACGATGCCCTCGTACTGCGTCAGACGGATCTCGATCTGCTCACGGCGCACCGTGGACAGCGCCCCCGACATCTGCGTGCACTGGAGCACGACCGCCACCCGATCGTCCGCCGCCTTGTTGAGCGACACCACCGTCATGTTCAGCGGGGCACTCTGCACGAACGGCATGCACACCTCAAGCTGCAAGCCCTTTTTGAGCGTGACCACGTCCTCCAGCGGCAGCACGCAGGCTAAATACCATTCGTAGTCGCCCACGATCTTGCCGACGAAATTCGTTTCGTCCACCGTCGGCTGCAGGGTCAACACCCGTTCAATATCGCTCACCGTCAGTAATTCCACGCCGTCGGTCGTGAGCAGCGTTTCAAAGCCGTCCGCCGATCCGACGAAATAGCCGGCCACAGGCGAAGCGACCGTGGCGGTCGCAGACTCAAACGACGCGGCAAGCGCGGCGCGCTGAGCTTTAAGCTCCGACAACCGCGCGTCAAAGCTTTCTTCCTTGCCGATGGTCAGCTGCTTTTTGTTCAGCAGCGTCAGCAGCTTGGAATGTAACTCGTTGATCTCGCCGTACGACGCCATCTGCGCCGAGCGGGAGATCGCAAGCCACGTTTCGTTGATCTGCTGATTGATACTGTTTAAGCTCGCCCGATTGCTGGAGCCCTGCGCGTTGATGGAGGTCAGCGACGCGATCTCCGCATCGAGCAGATCCAGCTCCTGCTGTGCCAGTGCGTCCTCCATACTCGGATACACGTGGGCGATATTCCCGTTCTTGGAAACGCGGTTTCCGTCCTGAACGGTGTAAAAGACGTACCCGTCCGTCTGCTGACGGATCACCGATTCGCTGCGATACACCACGCCGGTCGTTTGGAGCGTGTCGTACGCGATTTCCTTGTCGGCCGTGATGGTTTCGAGCGACGCCGAGAAGATCAGATACCCCTGCACGCCTACGTAAATAATAAGCAACAAGGACAGCAGCGCGATCAGAATACGCTTTGCCGTTTGGTTCATATCCTCACTTCTCCTTTCGTAATCGCAAACCGCCCCTACGTTCTGCTATCTGTCATCTGACATTGCTTTGCCACAGGCGGTCTCCCGTCCAAAAACGCTCGAACATACGCCGTCGCCTGCCCCACGGGGTCATTGCCGTCCATATATACGCTCGTCATCCAGTTCTGATGCCGGAACCACGACAGTTGCCGCTTGGCATACCGTCGGGTGCCTTGACGGATGGCGTCCGCAGCCGCCTCTAAGGTCACCGCCTCCGTCAGATACGGCTCCAGCTCCTTATATCCGATCGCCTGCCGCACCGTATCGGTGTTCGGCTGTTCTCTCAGCCAGCGCGCCTCGTCGACGAGCCCGTTTTCCAGCATGGCGGTCACGCGGCGGTTGATACGATCGTACAACCGCTCACGGTCACGGAATTCCAGCCGCAACCCGCACAGCGCATACGGTGACTCTATTCGGCGCGAAGCCTCGTTTTGCTGCGTAATGGTGCGCCCCGTCGTTTCCACGATCTCAAGTGCGCGGATAATACGGCCGTGATCGTTCGGATGCAGTCGCGCCGCCGTCGTGGGGTCAAGCTCGGCAAGCTCGCCGAGCAGCACCTCGCCGCCCTCGCGCTCGATACGCTGACGCAGCCGCTCGCGCACCTCGCGATCCTCCGGCTGCTGCTCGTACGAGAGATTCTGCGCCACCGCCTGAATATACAAGCCGGTACCGCCGCATAAGATCGGCAGCTTCCCACGACCGTATACGTCCTTGATCACGCGGTGCACCTGTTCGGCGTACTTCGCCACGCTGTACGAGGCATCCGGCGACAAAAATCCCATCAGATGATGTGTGATCCCGCCCTGCTCCTCCTCGGTCGGCCGCGCCGTACCGATACGCAGGGTATCGTACACCTGCATCGAATCGGCCGAGATCACCTCGCCGCCGAAACGGCGGCACAGCTCGACTGCAAGCGCGGTCTTGCCCGACGCCGTCGGTCCCGCGATCACCACAAGCGGGATGCGAATTTCTGTTTTGTTGGTCATACGATCCGTCCAAACTGTTTTTCGATTTCTCTGGCGGTCAGCTCAAAGCACACCGGCCGTCCGTGCGGGCAGGTGCGGATATCGTCGTTGTACAGCACCCGCTCAGCAAGCCTTGTCAGCTCCTGCGGCGTACTGCCGTCCCCCGCCTTCACCGCGGCGCGGCACGCGACTGAATGGTAGATCCAGTCCAGCCGCTCGGTCGTGATCTCGCGTTTTCCGGAAAGAAGCCCGCCCGCGATCTCGCGTAAGCTCTCGGCAATATTGCCGTCCGCCAGCATCATCGGCACCGCACGCACCAACAGCGTGTTGCCGCCGAATTCCTCCACTTCAAAGCCCGCCCGCTTTAACTGTTCGGCGGCTTCGGTCAACGCGCCGTATTCCTCGCGGCCGAGCGACACCGACAACGGCGTGAGCAGCAGCTGCGCGTTGCTGTCGGCAGTTTCCTTCAGTTCGTTGTATAAGATCCGCTCGTGTGCGGCGTGCTTGTCGATAACGTACACCGAGCCGCGCCACTCCGCGAAGATATACGTATGCAGCGCTTCGCCCAGCAGACGGATCGGTTCGGGTCTTTCTTCGGCGATGGTCTGCTGTACCACCGGTTCAGGTTCAGACATTGGTCGGGGCGCGGGTGTTGTCGTCGGCGTCGGCGCGGGAGCGGGCGCTTTTTTGACCGGCTCCTCGAACAAAATATCCATCACCGAGGACGAATCCCGCACCACGTTCGGCCGCCCCGGCGTGACCGGCTTCGGCCGCGCGACCGGCGGCATCGGTGTCGGTGTATGCGGTATCTCGGACACCCGCCGCGCGATCTCGCTGGCGGAAGCGGGTGTGGTATACGGCGGCATCGGCGGCTGTACCACCGGCGGCGTCGGCAGCGTCGCCGAGCGCGGTGCACCGTCGCCCTCCAAAGCCGAGCGCACGGCGTGATACACCGCGTCAAACACCGGCTTTTCGTTGACGAACCGCACCTCGATCTTGGCAGGATGCACGTTCGCATCCACCGTTTCGGGCGGCAGCTCCACGCACAGCACGCACGTGGGGAATTTTCCTACCATGATCGAGCCCTTATACGCCTGCTCGATCGCCGCCATCGCGGTACGCGTTTTCACGTACCGTCCGTTAATAAAGAAATGCTGCATCGTCCGATTGGCCCTCGCGCCCTCCGGACGGCAGGTATAACCGTGCACGCGCACGCCGCCCAGCGTATAGTCCACCGCGGTCAGCGTTTTGGCAAAATCGCGGCCGAGCACCGCACTGATGCAGGAATATAAATCTCCGTTTCCGGGGGTCAACAGCTCGTCGCGCCCCTCGCGGATAAACCGAAACGAGATCTCAGGGTGCGACAACGCCAGGCGATCCACCACACCGGCGACGGCGTTTGCCTCCCCCACGTCCTTTTTAAGGAATTTCATCCGCGCAGGGACGTTGTAAAACAGGTCCCGCACGCAGATGGTCGAACCGCGGGGACACCCGACGTCGGTCAGCTCGATCTCCTCGCCGCCCTCGATGACGTACCGCGTTCCCGCCAGCTCGTCCTCGGTGCGGGTGGTCAGCTCCACCTTCGCCACCGCCGCGACCGACGCGAGCGCCTCGCCGCGAAAACCGAGCGTGGCAATGGTGCTCAGATCGTTTTCCGTGCGGATCTTGCTGGTCGCGTGCCGCAAAAAGGCGGTCGGCACGTCCTCTCTGGCAAACCCGCAACCGTTGTCGGTGATGGCGATGTACGAGATCCCGCCGTTTTTAATTTCAACGGTAACGGTGGTGGCACCGGCATCAATGGCGTTCTCCACCAGCTCCTTCACGACCGAAGCGGGCCGCTCCACCACCTCACCGGCGGCAATGAGCTCCGCGGTATGCTTGTCCAACACCCGGATCTTCGCCATATCGGCACCCCCTTTATCGTTAATATTGTTGTGCTTCGCGGTGCAGCTCGTACAACGTCTGCATCGCCTCAATGGGCGTCAGCACGTTGACGTCCAGCTCCTTTAAGCGGCGGATCAGCGCGTTATCCGTTGCCGAAAGCAGCGACAGCTGTCCGTCCTCCTCGGCAACCTTGCCGCGGCTGACCGCCGTCGGCACCGTGCCGTTATCCAACTCTTTTAAGATCGCCTTTGCCCGCACCACGACGGAATCCGGCACTCCGGCGAGCTTCGCCACCTCAATGCCGTAGCTGTCGTCGGTCGGACCGCGCACGATACGGCGCAGGAAGGTGATATCGTCGCCGTGCTTTTTCACTGCGACGTTGTAGTTCTTGACACCCTCCAGCTCGTCCTCCATCACCGTCAGCTCGTGGTAATGGGTGGCAAACAGAGTCTTTGCCCCCACCTTGCGCGGATCGGCAACGTGCTCAAGCACCGCACGCGCAATGCTCATGCCGTCAAAGGTCGACGTGCCGCGTCCGATCTCGTCAAACACGATCAGACTGTTCGCCGTCGCATTCTGCAGGATCGACGCCACCTCGCTCATCTCCACCATAAAGGTGGACTGCCCCGACGCTAAATCGTCCGACGCCCCCACGCGGGTGAAAATGCTGTCCACAATGCCAACGGTCGCACTGTCTGCCGGCACGAAGCTGCCGATCTGCGCCATCAGCACGATGAGCGCCGTCTGGCGCATATAGGTCGATTTACCCGCCATGTTCGGGCCGGTGATCATCGCCACACGGTTGTGGTGATTGTCCAAGAGCACGTCATTCGGCACGAACGGCGCGGATTGCAGCGCCTCCACCACCGGATGGCGGCCGTTTTTGATATCAATGACGCCGTTCAGATCAATAACGGGGCAAATGTAATTGTGGTATACCGCCGCCTGCGCAAAGGAGGTCAGCACGTCCAATTTCGCGATCGCCTCGGCGGTCGCTTGAATACGCGCAAGCTCGTTCGCGACCGCGGTGCGCACCTCGCAGAACAGCTGATATTCCAGTGCCACCGCGCGGTCCTTCGCGCCCAGCACGCGGGCTTCAAGCTCCTTTAATTCCTGCGTGATATACCGTTCGGCGTTCGCCAGCGTCTGCTTGCGGATGTAGTGCTCCGGCACCTCGCCTGCAAAGCTGCGCGACACCTCTATGTAATAGCCAAAAACGCGGTTGTACCCGATCTTTAAAGTCTTGATACCGGTCTTTTCTTTTTCCTCTGCCTCAATACGCGCAAGCACGCTCTTGCTGTCGTCCATAATGAGACGCAGCTCGTCGAGCTCTGCGTTGTAGCCCTCTCGGATCATCCCGCCCTCGCGCACCGAGAACGGCGGGTTTTCCGCGATCGCCTCGGTAATTAAGCTGAGAAGATCCGGCAGGGGATCAATGCTCTCCCGAATGTCTCGGAGCAAAGCGCACCGCGTGCCGGTAAGCCGCGCCTTGATGGGCGACAGCCGTTCGATGGTCTGGCCGAGCGACGCGACCTCCTTTGCGTTCGCACTGCCGTACACCACGCGCGTCATAATACGCTCCAGATCGTAAATATCCCCAAGCAGCTCGCGCAGATCTTCTCTGAGCACCGCATCGTGCACGATCTCAGAAACCGCGTTCTGGCGGCGGGTGATCTGCGCAGGATGCAGTAATGGCTGTTCGATCCAGTTGCGGATGAGCCGCTTGCCCATCGCGGTGCGGGTCTTATCCAGCACACCGAGCAGGGAACCGCGTTTTTCCTTGTTCCGCATCGTTTCAAGCAATTCCAAATTGCGTCTGGCAGTCAGATCCAGACGCATAAACTGCGCATCGGAATACACGTCCAGCTGCGTCATGCGCTCGACACCGGTCATCTGCGTCATATACAGATAATGCAACGCACAACCGAGCGCGCACACCGCCGATCGGCTGTCCTGCAGCGACAACGCCTCCAACGACGGCTTGCCGAAGTGCGTGAGCACCCGTGCCACCGCCGCCTCGCAGTCAAAGCAAACGGACTCTGCCTGTTCCGGCTTGACACTTAAGCGGTTTACCAAAAACTCCGTCACGTCGGACAACGCCATCGCCGCCTCGTTGAGCAATACCTCACGGGGCGCAAAGCGGCCCAGCTCGTTTTGCACGCGCGGGAGCATATCCTGTCCGCAAAGCTCGGTCACGTGCATCTCACCCGTGGAGGTATCCACGAAGCACAAACCGACCTCGCCGAACCCGTCAGCGGCGCACACCACACACAGATAGTTGTTGCGCCCCTCCTCCAGCATACTGCCCTCAATGACCGTGCCGGGGGTGATGATCCTCACCACGTCGCGTTTGACGATGCCCTTGGCGGTAGCGGGGTCCTCAGTCTGCTCGCAGATCGCGACCTTGTATCCGCGGTTGACCAGCTTGGCAATGTACCCCTCACAGCTGTGAAACGGCACGCCGCACATCGGTGCCCGCTCCTCCTGTCCGCAATCGCGGCCGGTCAGCACGAGCTCTAATTCCTGCGACGCGATCTTCGCATCGTCGTAAAACATCTCGTAGAAATCGCCCAAACGGTAGAACAAGATACACTGCGGGTAATTCTTCTTGATCTCAAAGTACTGTTGCATCATCGGGGTTACCGGCGGCATACCGCTCACCTCCTTTTTACATCCGTCGTGTTATAGATCAGTGGCATCCGCCGCAGCTTGAGCAGTTGCCGCCGCACTGATGCTCGTCGTAGTCGTCGGGATTGAGTCCCTGTGCCGCCATATTGATGATGGCACCGACACCGTTGATGATCTTGTCAAGCTCCGTCTTGGCGGCGTTGTACGCCGTCATCGACTCGTTCGCCATCACGCGGGCGTACACCTCGCGCAGCTCCGCGTTGAGCTGCTTGACCTTTTCCACATCCTGCTCGGCTTCGGGCTTCGCGGCCTCCGCGTTGATCGCCATCCGCTTTAAGTTGAATTCGCCGATCAGCTCCTGCAGCGCGGCATCGTCATCCGCCGCCGCCTGCGCCATCTGCAGCTTCACGAACCGCTCGTCCTGCTGGATCGCGTGTCCAATCTCCTTCGCCATCTCCAAGATCTGTTCCATCGTTAATACACTCCTTAATTCTCGATCTCACCGGTTAAAATATAGCTGCGCGCACCGGTAATACGCACGTTGACAAATTCACCGATACGTGCGGGATCGCCCTGCACGCGTACGATACTGTTATCCGGCAGGCGCGCCTCCAAAAACGCCCCTGCCTCTGCCTCCAACAATGCCCGTTGCGTCGTCCCGACAACGGCTTTCAACCGCTCTGCCGAGATTTCCTCCTGCAACGCGGTCATTTCGGAGAACCACGCCGACTTGACCTCGGCGGGAATGGGATCCTCCATCTTTGCCGCAGGCGTTCCCTCCCGCGGCGAGAAAATGAAGGTAAACAGCGAGGCAAACCCCACCTCGCGAATGAGCGACAACGTCTGCAGGAAATCCTCGCGCTGTTCACCGGGGAAGCCCACGATAACGTCGCTCGTAAAGGTGATGCCCGGCACTGCTTTTCTGGCATACGCGACGAGCTCCAAATACTGCTCTCTGGTATACCGACGGTTCATCTCCTTCAGGATGCGGTTGCTGCCGGACTGAAACGGCAGGTGAAAATGCCGTGACACCTTTTCGCATTCAGCGATGGTATCAAACAGCTCCTTCGTCGCATCCTTCGGGTGCGAGGTCATAAACCGGATCACAAAATCCCCCGGTATCGCGTTGATACGCCGCAGCAGTTCGGGGAAGGTCACGCCGTGTGCCTCGCCCTTGCCGTAGGAATTGACGTTCTGCCCCAGCAGGGTGATCTCCTTGTACCCCTGCTCCGCCAGCTCGCGGACTTCCTTTAAGATCTCGTCAGGCTCGCGGCTTCGCTCCCGCCCGCGCACGTACGGCACGATACAGTAGGTGCAGAAATTGTTGCAGCCGTACATAATGGACACAAACGCCTTGAACCCGCCGTCACGCACCACCGGAACACCCTCGGCGATAACGCCGTCACACGACGGGATCTCCACTCGGCGGCGCTTACCCAGCAACACGCCCGCCATCAATTCGGGGAGCCGATACTGCACGTGCGTGCCGAACACCAGCCCCACGAACGGATAGCTTTTGTAGATCTTCTCGGCGATGTGCTCCTGCTGTACCATACAGCCGCACAACGCGATGAGCAGATGTGGTTTGCGCCGCTTTAGGGCTTTGAGCGCCCCGACATTGCCGAACACGCGATCCTCCGCGTGCTCGCGCACCGCGCAGGTGTTAAACAGAATGAGATCCGCCTGCTCCGGGACGTCGGTAAACCCGAACCCCATCTGCGCGAGTAATCCCTTCATCCGCTCGGAATCCGCCACGTTCTGCTGACAGCCGTAGGTACGCACGTAGGCAAGCGGTGCACTTTCGGCGCACCGCCGCTCGTAAAACTGCCGTATTTGCCGGATGAACGCCTCTTGCTTTTGAAGCTCCTCCGGCGAGATGATGCGAATGTCAGACATGCTTTTCCCTCGCTGATGTATAGATAAACATAGTATACCATAAGAGAGTCGAACTCGCAATGGTTTTCGCCGCGTTTTTTTGCCCGTATTGCCGCAAATTTTTTCACCATACGGCAAGTATGCCGAAAAAATTGTTTGTTATCCGGACAAAAAGCCGACAGGCGAAAACTGCTTCGCACCTATGGGCGGAGATTTTTGTGAGATTTTTCTGTTTGCGGCAGCAGGCAGGCTGACGCCTGACAAGGACAAAAACGGGAAAATCGCCAAAAAGATCGCCCATAGGCGTTGTGGGGTTCGGCTCCCTTATGGTATAGCAAATCTCGCGACCTAATTCAATCTTTATTTCGTGTTAAAAATTACAAAAAGGTATTTATTTTTCCGTCGAAAACCAATATAATAAATATAATAAGCGTATTGAGGAGAGATCCTATGAATCAAACCATACTCCCCGGCGTCAAGTCCGTGCATTTTGTCGGCATCGGCGGTTCGGGCATGAGCCCGCTTGCCGAGATCCTACATTCGCTCGGCTATGCCATCACCGGCTCGGACGTCAACGAATCGGATAATCTGGCGCGTATGCGCCGGCTGGGGATCCCCGTCTTTTTGCCGCAACGCGCGGAAAACGTCGGTGAGTCTGACCTCGTCGTGTACACCGCCGCCGTATCGGCGGACAATCCGGAGCTTACGGCGGCGACCGAGCGCGGCATCCCGCTGATGGAACGCGCTAAGCTGCTCGGTGCCTTATCCCGCTGTTTTCCCCGTACCGTCGCGGTCGCGGGTACGCACGGCAAAACCACCACCTCGTCCATGGTGTCACAAATTTTGTTGCAGGCAGAGCGCGATCCGTCGGTGTTCATCGGCGGCAGATTACCGCTGATCGATGCCAACGGCCACGCGGGCAGCTCCGACGTGTTCGTGTGCGAGGCGTGCGAGTTCAAGGATCATTATCTGGAAATGAACCCCGCCGTTTCCGTCATACTCAACGTCGATGCCGATCACCTTGATTATTTTGGCTCACTGGACAATGTCATTGCTTCATTCCGTCAATTCTCAACGCAAACCACCGGCACGTTGATCGTCAACGCCGAGGATGCGAACACCCTCAAAGCGGTGGAAGGCCTCACCCACGCCGACGTCGTGCGATACGGCTATTCTCCCGACTGCGAGTGGTACGCGCAAAACGTATCGGTGCACGACGGCGCCTACGGCTGCTACGACCTGTATCACAACGGCGAAAAGCTCGCCGCCGTCACGCTCGGTGTCCCCGGCGAGCACAACGTGCTCAATTCCGTCGCCGCCGCGGCGGCGGCGCACCTGTGCGGTGCCACCGCGGACGAGATCGCCGCGGGACTCGCCGCGTTCCACGGCGCGGGCAGACGCTTTGAATTTTTAGGCACGGTAGGCGATATTACCGTCGCGGACGATTACGCGCACCACCCCACCGAGATCGTTGCGACGCTTTCCGCCGCCAAGGCGATGCCGTATGCGCGCGTGTGGGCGATCTTCCAACCGTTCACCTTCTCGCGCACCGCCCGCCATCTCGACGAATTCGCCGAGGCGCTCGCCATTGCGGACGAGGTGGTCGTCAGCGATATTATGGGCTCGCGCGAGCAGAACGAATGGAACGTATCCTCCACCCAGATCACGGATCAGATCGACGGCGCACATTATCTCGCCACCTTCGACGAGATCAGCCGTTTCGTGGCGGAGAACGCGAAGCCCAATGACCTCATTCTCACGATGGGCGGCGGCGACGTATATAAATGCGCACGTATGATCAAATCCCTGTTGGAGGAACACTAATCCATGCTGGAGTTTATAGCGGAACTGTTTGCAGAGATCTTCTTAGAGGGGATCGGTGAGGCGATCAACTCCCCGCGCGTCCCGGTCTGGCTGCGCCTGTTGCTCACGTTCGTCGTTTGCGGCGCACTCATCGCGGTCGCGATTTTGGCCGCTGTAGCGGCATACAGTGCCACCGGTATCATCGGTACGGTGGTGTGTGCCGTCATCGCCTTCGGCCTGTTCGCTCTTATGCTGTTCGCTTTGTATAAAATTCTATCCGCATCTCACCGGAACGGATAAATCCGTTCCCTACAAACCCTCTCCGTAGGGCGGGGATAAAACCCCGCCGCATACGATCCGCAGCGCTGTGCGCGATA
>CAZBAO010000038.1:0-13901 GCA_964490085.1 uncultured Eubacteriales bacterium
AATACTGGTTGGAACTGTTTGTTAAATCCGACATTTTGAACCGAGATACAGCCGTTGATCTTTACAATCAATGCGGCACGATCCGTCGTATATTGATTGCTTCCATCAACACCGCAAAGGAGAATAACAAATGAAAAAATTAGACAAAAAATTGCTTGTCGCTATAATAAGTATTTTAGTTTTCATTTTGTTTATTATAGGTTTTTCTGTGCTTAGTTCTATGATTCAGAGTGGAGTAATTGAAAATATCGAGTTTCCCCAATCGGTGCAGGGAATATTGGCGTTTATAATGGTTTTTCCGTTGTTGTTATCTTTGTTCTTTTTCGGGAAGTTTTTTGAAACAAAAGGGAATTATCCAACATCAAGGATTTTAAAATTCGTTTCAATAGCATTGTTTGTTTTTTCTATATTTCAAGTTCTATTGTCGTTGTTTGGATTTTACAATTAGCTTTTACGAGGGTTTGAACACATAGGTCAAAAGGATTCGAAAGGGCGTTAAGAAAACGCCACGGTGTGGCGTTTTTAGCCCGTAGCGTTGCACCGCCCTTGCGGGACGATGTGGGCATCGTCCCCTACTGTAACGATTCAAACGATCAGTGGATTTTGTTAATTTTTACATCTTTTTTCCGCTTTTAACAATTGACATTGTATATTTTCACTGATATACTTGTGGTAAGGTGTAAGTTCTGAAAATAACTTTTGGAGGGAATTTAATGGCAACGCAAGTAAACACACAAGCGGAGACCACAGCACCTCGCAAATTCGGCATCCGCGACAGTCTGGCCTACGCGGCGGGCGATCTGGGCTGCAATATGAGCTTCGCGCTCAAGGGTACGATGTCCATCTTCTGGACTCAGTATATGGGCATGGATCTTTGGTATGCCCTGCTTCTCATCGTCGTTCAGGTTTGGGACGCGATCAACGACCCGCTGATCGGCTCGATCATCGATGCGGACAGACGCACTTATAAGCGCAACAAATTCCTCGCGTATATCTGGGCGGGTTCGATCGGCTTGATCGTCGGCGGCGCCTGCTGCTTCCTGCCGTTCCCGAACGCTTCGACCTTGGCAAAGGCGATCATCTTCATCGCCGGCTACGTGGTATGGGACGCGTTCTACACGGTCGCTAACGTCCCCTACGGCTCGCTCCTGTCGCTGATCTCAAACGACGTCAAGGATCGCGCGTCCCTGTCGGCTTGGCGCTCCGTGGGTTCTATTTTCGGCAATATGCTCCCCATGGTCATACTCCCCTTCATCATTTACGATGAGAATGACAATCTGATCGGTGAGCGCGTATTCATTGCGGCGCTCATCATGGGCGCCTTGGGATTTATCTGCTTCCAATTCATGATCCGCAACACCACCATCCGCGTGGACACGACGGCTGCACTTAACGAGGAACAACCGAAATTCAACGTTTTCAAAGCCTTTGGTAACTTTATCAAGAACCGTCCCGCTGTCGGCGCGACCATTGCCGCCATGGGTATGTTCATCGGTATGCAGGGCGCGACCACCGCCGTTACCGTTATCTTCCAGTCTTACTATAACAACGTGAAGATCTCCGGTATCGTACAGCTCTTCTCCATGATCCCGATCGTCGCCTTTACCCCCTTGGCACGTAAAATGGTTGCCAAGTACGGCAAGAAAGAGCTTTCCACCTTCGGCTCCGTCTGCTCGGTGGTTGCGGCGCTCGGTCTGTTCATCATCACGCCCGACAACACCGGTCTGGATCTGACGATCTATATCGTTTGCCAGCTCGTGTACAGCTTAGGCCTCGGCATCTACTCCACGGTCTCGTGGGCGATGATGGGCGACGCCATCGACTACAACGAATGGAAGACCGGCACCCGCGAGGAAGGCACCGTGTACTCCCTGCACTCCTTCTTCCGTAAGCTGGCGCAAGGCATCGGCCCCTCGCTGATCCTCATTATCATGGTTGCGCTCGGCTACGTAGGCGAAAACGAAGGCAATCAGCTGTGGGAGGTCGCGGTGAATATGCGTTACCTCGTCGCCGCTACCTTCCTGTTCTCCGCGCTGCTGCAATTCATCGGTTTGGCGCTTGTCTACAATCTGGATAAGAAAACACTCGCGCAGATGAATGCAGAGCTCGGCCGCGAAGCCGAAAACTAAGCATACGATTTCAAAATGTCCGACTGCGTGCAGCGGTCGGACATTTTTAGAATTCAAAGTTTGTTTAACACTTGCTTCATCCGACAGTGTATACTGTCGTTAATTTGGAACGTACGGAGGAAATCACAATGAGAAGCATTGTCAACTTCAATGCCAAATGGGCATTTACCAAGCAGGCGGCCGAAGTGCCCGCCGCCCTGCCGCAGGATTGGGACCGGGTCGATCTTCCTCACTCCTGGAACGCCGTTGACGGTCAGGACGGCGGCGGCGATTACCACCGCGGCACCTGCTACTATGCGAAAACCATCACGGTTGCCGATCTGCCCAAAGCGGATCGCTATTATTTAGAGTTTCGCGGCGCGAACTCCTCCGCTGACGTGTACGTCGGCGGCGAGAAGCTCGCTCATCACGACGGCGGCTATTCCACCTGGCGCGTGGACGTCACCGATCACGTCAAAGAGGATGCCCTGTTGGTCGTGGCGGTGGATAACGCCGCCAACGAAACGGTGTATCCGCAGATGGCGGACTTTACGTTCTACGGCGGCTTGTACCGCGACGTGAACCTCATCGCTGTCAGCGACTCTCATTTTGATCTCGACTATTACGGCGGCCCCGGCATCGCCGTGACCCCGAAGGTAGACGGCAAAAACGCCACCGTGAAAGTTGATACCTATCTAACGAATAAGAAAGACGGTCAGACCGTTCGTTACACGGTGTACGATGCCGATGAAAAGGAACTGGCGCAGGTGGAAACCGCCGAGACGACCGCCACACTCACCATCGAGAACGTGCATCTGTGGCACGGCAGAAAAGACCCGTATCTGTACTGCTGCGAAGCGGAACTGATCGAAGACGGCGAGGTCATTGACAGCGTCTGCACGCGGTTCGGTTGCCGCACCTTTAAGATTGATCCCGACAATGGCTTTATCTTGAACGGTGAGGAATATCCGCTTCGCGGCGTGTCCCGTCATCAAGACCGTTGGGGCGTGGGCAACGCGCTCACCCCTGAGCATCACAAAGAGGATATCGACCTCATTTGCGAGGTCGGTGCCACCACCATCCGTTTGGCGCACTATCAGCACGACCAGGTCTTCTACGATCTGTGCGACGAGCGCGGCTTGGTCGTCTGGGCGGAGATCCCCTACATCTCCAAGCATATGCCCGGCGGCCGCGAGAACACCGTCTCGCAGATGAAGGAGCTCATCACGCAGAATTATAACCATCCGTCCATCGTCGTGTGGGGCTTGTCCAACGAGATCTCCATCGGCGGCAGTGACGAGGATCTGCTCGAAAATCACCGCATCTTAAACGATCTGTGCCACGACATGGATAAGACCAGACTTACCACCATCGCGGCGGTGTCCATGTGCAAGATGGACGATCCGTATTTACAGATTCCGGACGTGGTATCGTACAACCATTACTTCGGTTGGTACGGCGGTGACACCGACATGAACGGTCCGTGGTTTGATAAGTTCCACGCGATGCACCCGACCATCCCGATCGGCTGCTCCGAGTACGGCTGTGAGGCGCTCAACTGGCATACCTCTGATCCGCGTCAGGGCGATTATACCGAGGAATATCAGGCATACTACCACGAAGAACTCATCAAGCAGTTGTTCTCCCGCAAGTATATGTGGGCAACGCACGTGTGGAACATGTTTGACTTCGGCGCGGATGCGCGTAACGAGGGCGGCGAAAACGGACAGAACCACAAGGGTCTGGTCACCTTCGACCGCAAGTATAAGAAGGATTCCTTCTATGCCTACAAGGCATGGTTGTCGGATGAGCCGTTCGTGCATCTGTGCGGCAAACGGTATATCGACCGCGTCGAGGACGTGACGAAGGTGACGGTATATTCCAATCTGCCCGAGGTCGAATTGTTTGCCAACGGCGAAAGTTTGGGTAAGAAAACGGCGGAGGATCATTTCTTCTACTTTGACGTGCCGAACGGCGGCGAAACAAAACTCGAAGCCGTGGCGGGCGACTGCAAGGATGAGAGCGTCATCCGCAAGGTGGATCAGTTCAACGAGGACTACCGTCTGCGCGAAGAGGGCGCGATCCTCAACTGGTTTGACATCACCGCTCCCGACGGCCGCCTGTCGCTCAACGATAAGATGAGCGACGTCATCTCCACCTTCCGCGGCAAGCTGCTGTTTGCCAAGCTGATGGGCAAGATGCTCGGCGGCGGTAAGAAGGGCGAAAAGAAAAAGGCAGCCGGCTTTGACGTTACCCCCGAAATGATGGCGATGATGGGCGGCTTCACGGTGCTCCGTCTTGTCACGATGGCGGGCGGTATGATGGACGTGAAATTCACCAAGGAACAGCTCTTAGACCTCAACAAAAAGCTCAACAAGATCCGCAAGCCGAAACCGAAAAAGTAGATCCTGTCGAAAAGAGCCGAGCGAATGGGCAGTGCTCGTAAAACAGTTCCGGTCCCGGCAGGCGATCCTGCCGGGACTTCTTATATATTGCGGCCGCGTGATAAAATAGCTCAGATAGACCGATAAATCGCGATTTGTTGAAAGGATAAAGGGCGTGCTTCTATACACCGTTCGGTGTAGTGCGCATTGTGCGGCTTGGCACCGCGCCAAAGCCTCCCTTGTGTAAAGGGAGGTGGCACGGCGAAGCCGTGACGGAGGGATTGTTATGCAGAGAAAGCATAATAAGCAGTTGATTCCAATGGCAAAGCATCTGCGAAAAGAAATGACCAAAGAAGAGCGTCATCTATGGTATGACTTTCTGCGCTCCTATCCTGTCCGTTTTTCCAGACAGAAAGTGTTGGGAAAATACATAGCGGACTTTTACAGTGCAGAAGCCAGACTGGTGATTGAGTTGGATGGTTCTCACCACTACGGGGATAGGAACATCGAAAAAGATGCAGACCGCACAGCTTTTCTGGAAGGTTATGGACTTACCGTTATTCGTATTCCCAACAACGAAGTCAGCCGAAATTTTCACGGTGTTTGTGAATATATCGATGCTGCGGTAAAACAATCCCTCAGTCAGCTTCGCTGACAGCTCCCTTTGCACAAGGGAGCCTTTCTGAAACCGTTAATTATTGCAAAAAGCCGACCTGTGATGGAAACCACAGGTCGGCTTTAACTGTTTTACGAAGCCCCGTCTAACGCTCGGCTCTTTTTTTGTCAAACTATGGCATTTTGCGGTGAAATATGGTATACTGGATAGGATGTAAATTTTTACAGAGGAGGTTCTCGCATGAAAACCAAACTCTCCCCCCGCTTTTGGTGCGCGCTGACCATTTTCAGTTTGATGGGTCAGGTCGCGTGGGTGGTGGAAAACATGTATTTCAACGTGTTTATTTATAAGATGTTCCACGCCACCGCCGCCGATATTTCGCTGATGGTCGCGGCATCTGCCGTCACCGCCACGCTGACCACCGCGCTGATGGGCGCGTTGTCGGATAAAATCGGGAAACGCAAGCTCTTTATCTGCACCGGCTATATTTTATGGGGTGTTTCGATCTACAGTTTCGTATTTTTATCAAACGGCACGATCAACCCCGCGATAGCGATCTCCGCCAATATCACGACGCTGTATATCTCGCTGACCATTCTTCTTGATTGTGTGATGACCTTTTTTGGGTCTACCGCTAACGATGCCGCGTTCAACGCGTGGCTGACCGATTCCACCGATTCCTCCAACCGCGGTGCGGCGGAGGGTATCAATGCCATGATGCCGCTTGTGTCCATTTTGGTCGTGTTCGGCGGGTTTATGTTCTTTGACTTAAATCAGCCCGTCAGCTGGACGCTGATCTTCTCCATCATCGGTTTAGCGGTGCTTGTCATTGGTGTTTTGGGATTCTTCCTCATCAAAGAACCCGCCATCACACCAACCACGGAACCGTATCTCGCCACTATTGTATACGGATTTCGTCCGAAAACCATTCGAAAAAATCCCACGTTGTACATAGCGCTCGCGGCATTTATTCTGTTTAACATTTCCATTCAGATCTTCATGCCGTACCTCATTCTCTATTATGAGGTGTCGCTCGGTATGACCGACTACGTGTTAATTATGGCGCCCGCTATCGTCCTTGCCTCGGTCGTCACCGCGCTGTGGGGTAAGGTGTACGACAAAAAGGGCTTCCGTTTTTCGGGACTGCTCGCGGTCGCTGCGTTGTTTGTCGGCTACGCCGTGTTGTATCTCACCCGCTCCACCCTGCCGGTGTTTATCGGCTCTCTGCTGATGATGAGCGGCTATCTTGCGGGCATGGCGGTGTTCGGTGCGCTCATCCGCGAGTACACCCCTGCGGGCAAAGCGGGGCAGCTGCAGGGCGTGCGCATTTTTTCACAGGTGCTGATCCCCGGCGTGATCGGGCCGTTCATCGGCAAGACCGTACTGAAAAACGCCGCCGTTATCCAAAACAGCGACGGCACCGAATCCTTCGTCCCCAACGAAAACATCTTCCTCGCGGCAGCGGTCGCGTTGTTGCTCATATTGCCCTTTTTTATCGCTCTCAAGACCAAAAAGCAGCCCCGCTTGGTAGCGCTCAAGACCCCGTTTGAGGACGAGCTCACCGAAACCGGTATTCCCTTTGCCGAGTATCCCCGTCCGCAACTGAAACGCGATTCCTATTGTTGCTTAAACGGCACGTGGGATTTCGCTATTCAAAACGGCGGCGAGGTCACGTATGCGGGTAGAATCGTCGTCCCGTTTGCGCCCGAGAGCCGCTTGTCGGGTGTGGAGCGTGAGATCAAAAAAGACGATCTTCTCGTTTATGAAAAAGCCATCTATCTGCAACCCGATTTCATCGGTGACCGCGTGCTGTTGCATTTCGGTGCCGTTGACCAATACGCGACGGTATACGTGAACGGTCACAAGGTCGGCTCACATACGGGCGGATATCTGCCGTTTAGTTTAGACGTTACCGCCCACCTTCACGACGGCGAAAACCATCTGCGTGTGGAAGTGCGCGATCCGTTAGACCGCAACCTGCCGTACGGCAAGCAGACCGACAAACGCGGCGGCATGTGGTATACCAAGGTGAGCGGTATCTGGCAGACGGTGTGGCTGGAAAGCGTGCCCGACGGGTACGTTGAAGCCGTCAAGATCACGCCCGACCTTAACGGCATTGATTTAGTCGTCGTCGGCGGTATGACCGAGAAAACGCTGCTGTTTGAGGGTCAGGAGATCTCGTTTACGGGGGATACGTTCCGTCTGAACATCAAAAATCCCGTACTGTGGACACCCGACCGCCCGCATCTGTATCCGCTCACAATTCTGTCGGGGCGCGACCGCGTATCCACGTATTTCGGTCTGCGCACCGTGTCGACGGACGGCAAGCATATTTTGCTCAACGGCAAGCCGTTTTTCTTCCACGGACTGCTCGATCAGGGATATTACAGCGACGGTATCTTCCTGCCCGCCTCCCCCAAGGGCTTCCTGTACGATATCGAGCAAATGAAGGCCTGCGGCTTTAACATGCTGCGCAAGCACATTAAATTAGAGCCCGACCTGTTCTATTATTACTGCGATAAGCACGGCATGCTGGTGTTTCAGGATATGATCAACAACGGCAGGTATCGGTTCTTCATCGATACCGCGCTGCCCACCGCGGGACTTCGCCGCGGTGTCGAACACAGCGCCACCTTAGAACAGCGCATGGCGTTTGAGGAGACCTCTGCGGGAATCCTCCGCACGCTTTACAATCACCCCTCGGTGGTGTACTACACCATCTTCAACGAGGGATGGGGACAGTTTGACACCGAGTACTGGTATGGGGCGCTGAAAGCCCTCGATCCCACCCGCGTGTACGACACCGCCTCCGGCTGGTTCAAGACCCGTAAGAGCGACGTTGAGAGCGATCACGTGTATTTCAAGAAGATCAAGTTGAAACCCGTTAAGAATAAACCGATGGTGCTGTCGGAATTCGGCGGGTATTCCTGCAAGATCCCCGACCACGCGTTCAATTTGGACGATACCTACGGTTATCGATTCTTTACCGACCGCGAACAGCTTGAGAAAGCCTTGATCGCGTTGTACGAGCAGGAAGTCATGCCGATGATCGACAAAGGACTCTGCGCCGCGGTGCTCACACAGGTCAGCGACGTGGAGGACGAAACGAACGGCCTGCTCACCTACGACCGACAGGTGCTCAAGGTCGATCCCACAAAAATGAAAGCGCTGTCGGACGCGCTGTATAAACGGTTCTATAAGTAAGACGGACGGCTTGCACGAAACGTGCAAGCCGTCTTTCCTTGACAAAGATGTTGACAATTCAACATCTTTTGCGTATACTGTATGGAGAAAGGAGCGATCGGTATGGTGGATCGGTTTGAAAAATTCTCCTTTATGATCTCGGAGATCTCGCGGTACTGGAATCGGATCGCGGCGGCGGAAATGGAGCGGTACGAGCTCAAAGGTCCGTGCGTGCTGTATCTGCTCGCGATGCGCCGCCACACGGACGGCATTACCGCCGCCAGGCTCGGCGAGGAATGCGGCCGAGATAAAGCAGACGTATCCCGCGCGCTTGCGTTAATGGAGCAAAACGGGCTGGTGAAAAAGGAAAGCGGTCACCAGTACCGCGCCCGACTCACCCTGACCGACGAGGGTAAAAAAGCGGCGGAGCATCTGAGCGAACGCGCCGCCACCGCGGTGATGCTCGGAGGCAAAGGACTTTCGGATGAACAGCGCACCGCGCTGTACGATATTTTGGCACTTATCGCCGCCAATCTGCGCACGGTCAGCAAGACCGGATTGCCGAGTGAAAAGGAGTGATACGATGTCCGTAAAAACGGTTCTGTTCGATCTTGACGGCACACTGCTGCCGATGGATCAAGACATATTTGCCAAGGCGTATTTCGGGGGTCTTGCCAAAAAGCTCGCCCCGCACGGGTACGATCCCGACGCCCTGATCCCCGCCATCCTGACGGGCACCAAGGCCATGGTGAACAACGACGGCACGATGCTTAACGAGCAAGCGTTCTGGAAGACCTTTTGCAGTATCCTCGGTGAGAAAGCCGCCGAGGACGAGCCCCTCTTCGCGGACTTTTACGCAAACGAATTCCAAGCGATACGGCAGGTGTGCGGGTACACGCCCGCGGCGGCGGATACCGTGCGCCGGATCAAGCAAAAGGGCGTGCGCGTGGCGCTCGCCACCAATCCCCTGTTTCCCGCCGTGGCGACCGAGTCGCGTATTCGCTGGGCGGGGTTACAGCCGGAGGATTTCGAGCTGTACACCACCTATGAAAATTCGCGATACTGCAAACCAAATCCGGACTATTATCGCGCCGTTTTGGAAATACTGGGGGTAGAGGCCAAGGACTGTCTGATGGTCGGCAACGACGTCGGCGAGGATATGGTCGCCGAAACACTGGGTATGCAGGTATTCCTGCTCACCGATCACCTTATCAACAAGACCGACCGTCCTGTCGACGACTTCCCGCACGGTGGATTTGACGACTTGACGGCTTTTATCAACGAAAGGATCTGATCGTTTATGGCTATCCGTTTTATCATTGATTCCGCCGCCGATATCCTGCCGGATGAGGCGAAGGCGCTGGGCATGATCCACCTGCCGCTGACCGTGCGGTTCGGCGACGAGGAATACGCCGACGCGGTGGATCTGACCCATCATCAGTTTTACGAAAAGCTGGTCGAGAGTGACACGCTGCCCACCACGGCGCAGATCACCCCCGCCGCATTCGAGGAAGCGTACAAGCAGGTAATTGCGGACGGTGATACCGCCGTCGTGTTCACGTTATCCTCTAAGCTGTCCGGCACCTATCAAAGTGCCTGCATCGCCGCAGAGGATCACGGCGGGCGCGTGCTCGTGGTTGATTCCGAAAGCGTATCGCTCGGCGAGCGTATCCTCATTCAGCGCGCAATGCAGCTGCGTGACGCCGGACTTTCGGCAGAGGCGATCGTGGAGGCGATCAACGAGGAAAAGCACCGTATCCGCCTGATCGCACTGGTGGACACGCTGGAATATCTCAAAAAGGGCGGCCGCGTTTCCGCCGCCGTCGCGTTTGCCGGCGGGCTGTTGTCCATCAAGCCGGTCATCGCCTTGGTGGACGGTGCGGTCGAGGTGATTGGTAAGGCACGCGGGTCGAAGCAGGGAAACAACCTGCTGCGCGAGCTGGTCAAGATCAGCGGCGGCATCAATTTTGATAAACCGTTCTGCCTTGCCTACAGCGGATTATCCGACGTTCTGCTTCAAAAATATATCGAGGACAGCGCGGAGCTGTGGCAGGGTCAGACCGACACGCTCCCCATCGCCACCGTCGGCTGTGCCATCGGCACGCACGCCGGTCCGGGCGCGGTGGCGCTGGCGTTCTTTGAGAAATAACACGGCAGGAGAGCGGCTCTACCGATCGGTAGAGCCGCTCTCCTTCTTCTCTACCCGCCGTGTACGTTACACGAGAGCGGCGCACACGCACAGTAGGTTGCTCTACCGCGTACGAACCAGATATACTAAAGGGCGATCACTGCATCGAAATGAAAGGAAGCGCTCCCATGGATCATCGTAAGATCGTTACCGACTCATCCGCCGACATGCTCACGATGGCCGCCGTGCCGTTTGAGTTTGCACCCTTAAAGATCATCACCGCCGACAAAGAATACGTCGACGACGACGCGCTGGACGTGGACGCCATGGTGGAGGATCTCAGGCAGTATAAAGGCCGTTCCTCCACCTCCTGTCCCAACGTCAACGATTGGCTTTCTGCCTTCGGCGATGCCCAAGAAGTGTTTTGCGTCACCATCACCGGCACGCTCTCGGGCAGCTACAACGCCGCCGTACTGGCGGGGCGGGCGTACGAGGAGCAGTATCCCGACCGCCACGTGTTCGTGCTCAATTCGCTGTCCGCCGGCCCCGAGATCGCGCTGCTGCTCGATAAGCTGCAGGAGCTTGTGTCAGAGGGATACCCCTTTGACGAGATCTGCGAGCGCATCACTGCCTACCGTAAAAAGACGGCGTTGCTGTTTATGCTGGAGTCCATGAAGAATTTGGCTAACAACGGCCGCGTCAGCCCGTTCGTCGCCAAGGCGGCGGGACTGCTGGGCATCCGCGTGGTGGGCAAGGCAAGCGACCGAGGCGATCTGGAGCCGCTGAACAAGTGCCGCGGCGAGGCGAAAGCGCTGGATACCATCGTACAACATATCCGCGAGATGGGCCCCATCAAGGGCAAGGTGCGTATTGCCCATTGCGGCAACGAATCCGCCGGAAAATCGCTGAAGGAGCGCTTGCAGACGGAATTCGAAAAAATCAAGGTCGACTTATATGAATGCCGCGGGCTGTGCAGCTTTTACGCCGAAAAGGGCGGGCTGCTCGTCGGGGTCGAACGGACATAAGCAAAGGCGGAGAGAACGGCCGTTCTCTCCGCCTTTGCTCATTCGAATATCGTCTCGATGACCTTACCGCAGTGCGGGGGCGAATATACCCAGCGGTCGATGTGCCCCTCGGTGATGAAATACTTGAGCGGCGGCGGGAGCTCATGGCTGTCCTCGGCGTCGATGAGCACCAGCTTCAGCTTCATTTTTTCGGCTAAGACGTTCTTGATATACACCCCCGCGTGCTGACCGACGCGCACACCCGCACGCGGCTCGGCAAGCCCCGCTAAATTCGGGGTCAGCTCCACGAAAATGCCGTACTCCTCCACCGACCGCACGATCCCCGCAACGGTCTCGCCCTGCTCGAACAGCGCGGCGTTTTCCTCCCACGTGCCGAGCAGTTCGCGCTGGGATAAACAGATACGGTTCTCCTCGATCGAGGTAATGACGGCGTAAATATCCATCCCCACGTACAACCGATCCGCGGGATGCGCGATACGGCTGACCGAAATGCTCGCAATGGGCAGCAGCGCGGGGATCCCGCACCCGATATCGCAAAACGCGCCGAAGCTCTCAAGGCGGGTCACGCGTGCCTCCACCACGTCACCGGGTCGGCGCGTATCGAGGTATTCGTGACGGCATTTCTCCTGCGCCGCCCGTCGCGAGCAGACAGCACGGCGGCGTCCGTCCTCGGTATAGTCGAAGCCTGTCACCAAAAAGCTGACGGGCTTGCTCACGCGCGAGATCAGCGCGATATCGCGGGTCGTGCCCTCCAGAATACCGACAGCGCCCTCCTCGCGCGGGATGACGCCCTGCATGCACGGCAGGTCGACGTGCAGGTTGTGATCGCTGTCACACAGCACCGCACGCGCCTCGACCACCTGCCCCTCCATCGCCGCCTCGGCAAGCGCACTCGCCGTCTGCGTACGGCGGCGGTTCGCGGTCGTATTGAGTAACACGCCTTCCGGAAAAAACTCGTTCATTTTAACAGCCATTCCTTTCCCATTGTTCTCATTGACACATATATATGCCGTTTCTGCTACAAAAAGTAACGGATTTTGAAAAAACTAAGCCAAAATAGGGTTTACATTCGCAGGTTGGCTTTGCTATAATGAATATATCATATAGCAAAAGGAGTCTTTTGTAGAATGAACGCATACGGATTAGAAGTTTCGGTAAAAAATCTCCCGGTGTTGGATCGGGGCTTTATCCCGATGGCCGCGTTCTGCCGCGATTTTGAAAAATCAGCAGCAAACGGCAAGGAGATCGCGGTGGCGGTCGAGCGCAACCAGGGTCAAACGGCGGTGCGCCGCTTTAAGATCCACGGCACGCCCACCATGGCGGCAGCGGATGCGGCATACGTGGATCGCACCGTGAAAATGCTGCTGTGGGCATACGGCGGCTTCCAGGTCATGATCTGCGGCGACGATACCGTTGCTAAGACCGTTGCCGATGCGTACAAGGTCGGCGGCTCGCGCGAGTTTGATGCGAACTTTATGAGCCGCGTGTACGAGCGCCCGTTCGAGGTGATCGCACTCCCGCTGTCCGAGGCCCCCGCTTCCTATTCCCTGCCGCAATCGGTGGGTCGCAATTTGGACGGCTGCCGCATCGGCTTTGACGCGGGCGGCAGTGACCGCAAGGTGTCTGCCGTGGTGGACGGCGTTTCGGTGTATTCCGAAGAAGTCGTGTGGTTCCCGAAAACCAACGCCGATCCCGATTATCACTTTAACGGCATTTTAGAAGCCTTCCGCACTGCCGCGTCCAAGATGCCGCGCGTGGACGCCATCGGCGTATCGTCTGCCGGCGTATACGTGGACAACCGTGCCATGGTCGCATCCTTGTTCCTCAAGGTGCCGGAAGAGTTGTTTGATAAAAAGGTCAAGGATATCTACATCCGCGCCGCTAACGAATTTAACGTGCCGCTGGAGGTTGCCAACGACGGCGACGTCACCGCGCTGGCGGGTGCGATGAGTCTGAACAAAAATAAAATTCTCGGTATCGCGATGGGTACCTCCGAGGCTGCCGGTTACGTCGACGCCGAAGGTAACATCACCGGTTGGCTCAACGAGCTCGCGTTTGCCCCCGTGGATCTGCAGGAAGACGCCATGATGGACGAATGGTCGGGCGATAAGGGCTGCGGTGTCAAATACTTCTCGCAGGACGGCGTCATTAAGCTCGCGCCCCGTGCGGGACTTGAACTGGACGAGTCGCTGTCCCCCGCCGAAAAGCTCAAGGCCGTTCAGCTGGAGCTTAACAAGGGGAACGAAAACGTCCGTGACATTTACCGTTCCATCGGCGTGTATCTGGGTCACACGCTCGCGTACTATGCCACGTACTACGAGATCGGCGACGTGCTGTTGCTCGGTCGCGTGATGTCGGGCGAGGGCGGTGATCTGATCTTGGCAGAAGCCACCCGCGTACTTGCCGAAGAGTATCCCGAATGTGCCGCGATGGAGCTGCACCTGCCGGATGAAAAGA
>CAZBAO010000039.1:0-13654 GCA_964490085.1 uncultured Eubacteriales bacterium
ATTTCGGGTCGATGGTGATCGGCTTTGTTACAGCGGTCATATTGAGCCTCCCCATACAGATTTTTGTGGAAGTTGATTCAAATTTGCTGAATTTTGCACTTATGCTGGCGGCTGTGGTGGTTTCGCTGTTTGTTTTGTTCTTCAAGGACGGATACCGCAACAAGCGGTTCAAGGCAAAAGAGCTGCTGCTCTCGCTGCTGATATTGTTTGGGTCGTTGCTGATCGTGACATATATCCTAAAGCCCGCAGTTTATGTGTCCGGTCCCACGAACTTCTTAGCTCGCTATGTTCTTTTGAAAGTGAATCCGGGGTTGGTTGACGGGATGGCGATGCTGAAACGGTATATTATGGAGTTAATGGTGCTCGCATTCGTATTTGTTTATTCTCCGATCATACTGTTGGCAGAATACCTTGGTGCGAAAAAACACAAAAAAGAATTTGCCGCGCCGACAAAGGGGCTCTGATTAAAAAGCAAGGCAAACCGAAAAGCCGCTTGCTCACCGGCAAACGGCTTGACCTATGTCAACAAAAAGAACAAATGTTCTTTTTGTTTCACGTGAAACGTGTCGGTTTTGCGGAATGAAAACGTAAAAGTGCATTTAAGCAATGTTTCATGTGAAACGTTTTAAAATTTCACGCAAAAATCTGTAAATTTCTCTTTTATCTCGTGAAAAAGTGTGATAGTATAGGAGTACACCGAAAGATGAGGTGAAAACTATGGGTAAGATCGTGGCTGTCGTCAATCAGAAAGGCGGCGTTGGCAAAACGACCACGACGGTCAATTTAACGTCGGCGGTCGGCGCGCTCGGCAAGCGGTGCTTGCTGGTGGACTTGGATCCGCAGGGGAATGCGACCAGCGGCGTCGGTATTGATAAACGGCAGGAAATGATCTCAACGTATGATTTGCTGATCGGACAAGCCGAGGCGGGGCCGGCGGTGTGCAAAACGCCGTACCAAAACGTTGACGTGCTGCCGTCGAGTATGCAGCTCGCGGGCGCAGAGATCGAAATGGTGGAGATCAGCCGCCGTGAAAATCGCCTGAAGGCGGTGTTGGCGGAGCTGCGCGAGCAGTACGATTACGTTTTTATTGATTGTCCGCCGTCGCTTGGCCTGCTGACGCTGAACGCGCTGTGCGCCGCGGACACACTGCTCGTGCCGATCCAGTGCGAATACTACGCGTTAGAGGGGCTGTCACAGTTGATGGCAACGGTGCGGCAGGTGAAACGCTTGTACAATCCGATGTTAGACCTTGAGGGCGTGCTGCTGACGATGTATGACGGGCGGCTGAACCTCACACAGCAAGTGGTTGCTGAGGTCAAGCGGTTTTTCCCGCGCAAGGTGTTTGCGACACCGATCCCGCGCAGCGTGCGGCTGTCGGAGGCGCCGAGCTTCGGAAAACCGATCAATTATTATGATAAAAATTCCAAAGGCGCGAAGGCGTACGATGCGCTGGCGCAGGAATTTATTATGAAACGGTAGGAGGGGGAACCATGGCGAGTAAGATCGGAGGGCTCGGAAAGGGCCTGGACGCGCTGTTTGCCGAAAATGCGGTAGAGGAGCAGGGGAAGACCGTTGCGATCCGCATTTCGGAGATCGAGCCGAACCGCGCACAGCCGCGCAAGCAGTTTGACGAGGCGGCGCTCGGCGATCTGGCGGCGTCCATCTCACAGCACGGTGTGCTGCAGCCGTTGTTGGTACGCCCACTGCCGAGCGGACGGTATTCGTTGGTTGCGGGCGAGCGCCGTTGGCGCGCCGCGCGTATGGCGGGCTTGACGGAGGTGCCGGTGGTTATTCGGGAAATGACCGACCAAGAGGCCGCAGAGCTCGCGCTGATCGAAAACCTCCAGCGCGAGGACTTAAATCCGATGGAAGAAGCGATCGGCTATCGCACGCTGATGGATTCTTACGGTATGACGCAGGAGGAGGCGGCACAGGCGGTCAACAAATCGCGGCCGGCGGTTGCCAATGCGCTCCGATTGCTCAATTTGCCGGACGAGCTGGCGGCCATGGTGCATAGCGGCACGCTGTCTGCGGGTCACGCCAGAACGTTGCTCAGCTTTGAGAGCAAGGAGGAGCAACTGGCGGCTGCCAAAGCTACCGTTGAGCAGGATCTGTCGGTACGGGCGCTCGAAAAAATGGCAAAAGCCGCCCGCAAACCGCGCAGTGAGCGTGTTGCCGAACGGCGCGACAGCTTCTACAACGAGGTGGAAATGATCCTGTCCGAAAAAATGGGAAGAAAGGTGCGCGTACAGCCGAAGGGCGAGGGCGGAACCTTACAGTTGGAGTTTTACGGGAAAGACGATCTGACGGAGCTCGCCAATCGTTTGGTACCGCAGGAATAAGAAAGAGGGAAAAACAGCATGATCGACATTAAATTAGTACGCAGCAATCCGGATTACGTAAAAGCGGCGGTCCGCAAACGGGAAATGGATCTGGATGCCGTGATTGACGAGATCCTCAAGATCGACGCCGAGCGCCGTGAGCTGTCCGGCAAGACCGACGCGCTCAAGGCGCAGCAGAATGCGGCGTCCAAGAAGATTCCGCAGATCAAGAAGGAGGGCGGCGACGTTTCGGCGATCATGGCCGAAATGAAGGAGCTGTCTGCACAGGTCAAGGAAGCGGACGTGAAGATCGGTGAGCTGGAGGCTAAGCAAAAAGAGCTGATCTACGCAATCCCGAACCTGCCGGACGAGGATCTCGCCGCCGGCGGCAAGGAAAACAACGCCGTTGTGCACACCTACAAAGAAAAACCGCAGTTCTCGTTCCCGATCAAGAACCATGTGGAGCTGTGCGAGGATCTGGGGCTGATCGACTACGAGCGCGGCGCGAAGCTCGCGGGCAACGGTTCGTGGGTATATCGCGGCTGGGGCGCGCGGTTGGAATGGGCGCTGCTCAACTACTTTATCGACGAGCATATCAAGGACGGCTACGAGTTCATTCTGCCGCCGCATATGCTGGGCTATGATTGCGGCTACGTGGCCGGTCAGTTCCCGAAATTCACCGAAGAGGTGTATTGGATCCAAAATCCGACCAGTTCTGACAAAAAATTTATGCTGCCGACGGCGGAAACCGCGCTTGTCAACCTGCATCGTGACGAGATTTTGACAAAAGCCGAGCTTCCGCGCAAATATATTGCGTACACGCCCTGCTATCGCCGTGAGGCGGGCAGCTACCGTTCCGAGGAGCGCGGTATGATCCGCGGCCACCAGTTCAACAAGGTGGAAATGGTGCAATACACCACCGCCGAAGGCTCTGATGCGGCGTTTGAGGAGCTCGTCGGCAAGGCAGAGCGCCTGGTACAGGGCTTAGAACTGCATTATCAGTTGAGCAAACTCGCCGCCGGTGACTGCTCGTTCGGAATGGCGCGCACCTCGGATATTGAGGTGTGGATCCCCAGTATGGAGATCTACAAGGAGGTCAGCTCCGCGTCCAACGCGCGCGACTATCAGGCGCGTCGCGGCAATGTGAAATACCGCGACGACGACGGAAAACTGAAGCTGGCACACACGCTCAACGCGTCGGGTCTGGCGACGAGCCGCGTGATCCCTGCGATCGTTGAGCAGTATCAGAACGAGGACGGCTCTGTCACCGTTCCGGAGGTGTTGCGCAAATATATGGGAATCGACGTGATCCGCAAGGATTCCTGACGGTTTCCGATAAAACACGGTCAGTTCGAAACCATCCTGACCCTATACGATGCGGTATAGAAATCAAAACTACGGGAGCGAAGATTATGCAAAAGAGAATACACTATCTGACCCGATCGGGTCTTATTGCGGCGGTATACGTCGTGCTGACGCTCGTTATCCAGCCGATCGGCTACGGCACGGTACAGTTTCGCGTGTCGGAGCTGCTCACGGTATTGCCGGTCTACATGCCGGAGGCGATACCGGGACTGGCGGTGGGCTGTTTTGTATCTAATCTGATCGGCTTGTCCACCGGTGCGAATCCCGCGGGTGGCTGGGATCTGCTGGTCGGTACGGCGGCAACGGCCGTAGCGGCCGTGCTGACCTACCTGTTGCGGGGTATCCGCTTCAAAAACCTGCCGATCTTGGCGACGCTGCCGCCGGTGATCGTCAATGCGATCGTGATCGGTGCGGAATTGGCACTGGTGTACGGCGGTGTGCCGTGGTATGTGCATATGCTCGGTGTGGCGATGGGGCAGTTTGTCGCCTGTTCCGTATGCGGAACCTTGTTAGCGGCAGCGCTGAACCGCGTAAAACGGCTATAAAACAAAAAACGGACAACTCCTTTTCGGAGTTGTCCGTTTAGAATAGCATATCGATTAAAAAGCAGATACCGTAAATGACGGGTTGGTGTAGGGCGTATACCCACAAGGTGTGCCTGCCGACCGTGGCAAGAAACGGCACGCGGGAGCGATACAGCGTTTTGGGGAATTTCCCCTTTTTTGCCCATACGCCGATGTACGTGCCCATCAAAAAGCAGAAAAACCACGGGATCAGCGGGAAATAATCCGACGCGTCATATACCGGACACAGCCCGAACGGATACAGCCACGGCGTGTTTGGCAGTGCAAAAGGAATTTGCCATTCGAACACACCGGCGATCCCGAAATAACCGCCGCTGTCAAACGGCACGTGCCAGCACAGAAGCAGCAGAACGGCATTTATAATGACGCCGAGCCAAGTCGGGATCAGTTGCAGGGTGGGGCGGAGCAAGGTATACAGCAGAATACACGCTGCCAGACAGTGCAGGACGCCAAACCACACATAGGAGCTGCGGTCCAAGATCCCCCAAAACACGGCACACCACATCACAAGGGATATCAGCACCGCAGTGCCCGCGAGAAAGAGCCCGCGCTTTAGGTTGCTGTGTGACAGATGGCAGGAGATGCCGCAGATCACGACGAACAAACCGGCAAAGAACGGTTGTATCGGCTCGAAAAAATTGAAAAGTGTGCGCGCGAATGCAACATCGAACAAATAGCCGATGACATAAAACGCGTGGTAGAATACCATCAGCACAATACATAACCCGCGCAGCTCGTCCAAAAAGCGAATGCGACCTCGCGCCATCGCACACACCTCCTTACCTTACTACAAGTTATTGTAACACGGTGCCTGTAAAAAGGCAAGTTGTTTACGAATTGTATAATATCAAGCGAATATACGGAGAGGATTCTGAAAATGTCAGCATTATGGGGAACACTGGTAAACGTGGCGGCGATCATCGTCGGTTCATTGGCGGGTTTGCTGCTCAAAAAAGGATTGCCGGAGCGCGTTTCCGGTATGCTGAATATTGCCGTTGGGCTGTGTGTAGCGTATATCGGCATTGGCGGCTGCCTGTCCGGTGAAAATATGCTGGTGGCGGTGCTATCGATGGTGATCGGTGCCGTGATCGGTGAGCTGTTGGATCTGGACGGCAAGCTGAACCGCTTGGGACAGGCGGTTCAAAACCGTTTCAACAAGGACAAGGACGGCGGATCGACGATCGCGCAATCGTTTGTGAGCGCGAGTTTGTTGTTCTGTGTCGGCGCGATGGCGATCGTTGGCTCACTGCAGAGCGGCATCAGCGGAGATCATAACACCCTATACGTCAAATCCATTCTGGACGGCATTTCGTCCATTGTCTTTGCCACCACGCTGGGCGGCGGTGTACTGCTTTCGGTGATCCCGCTGTTTTTGTATCAGGGGGCGATCGCCCTGTTGGCACAATTCATTGCGCCGTACCTGAGTGATGCGGTGATAGCGGAAATGACCTGTGTCGGCTCGCTGCTCATTTTAGCATTGGCGTTTAATCTGCTGAAAATCACCAAGATTAAAGTGGCAAATTTACTGCCGGCGGTGATTTTGCCCATCGCCCTGTGCCCGTTGTATGAATTGATCTTTTGATGGGTAGATCCTTCAAACTGCTTTCCGGAATAAAAAAGACCCTCTCGCAAAGATGCAATGACCGTTACGGTCGTCGTACCTTCGCGAGAGGGTGTTTTCTTTATCGAATCCATCAAGCAAGGAACGCGTCAGACGAACCGGAGCAATTAAATCCGAACCTGATTTTGAGGGGTGAATTTTATGCTCCGGCTAAGGCAACCATTGAACCGTCTTTGCGTTGGGATCGAACTCGCGGACGGCCGCTTCAAACTCGGTTTGGTCGGTGGCAATTCGCTGTCCGTATTCCGCGAACCGCACGGCTTTGCCTGTTGCATTGGCTTTTTGATAGAAGCTGTTATCGGAAACGGTTAGGCCGCTCTCGTAGGTCTTGCCCGACCAAAATACCAGGTTGCCGGCGGAGCAGTCGAAAATATTATTGCGGATCACAACGCCCTTACCGGAGAGCTCGTTGTAATTCCAAGTCCAACCGAGGAAGTGAGAGACGCCGGTACGGCTGTCCGGCCGTGCGTTCATCGGCATAAAGCCGTAGCCTGCGAAACGCAGGATATTGTCCTCGATCACAAGGCCGTCCCAAACGGAGTCCGCGATCCGATCGAAGACCTCGATTGAATAGTTACAATATTCGATCAGATTGTTGCGGAACACCAGATCCTTGTAGGTGTGAGCCTCCGTAACGCCTTGCGGTGTGATGCCTGCGTCATACGCCTGATACAGCCAGCAGTTTTCCACCGAGGCGTCTGCGGTATTCTTCCAGAACGAAATACAGTTGCCGAGCCCCACCTTGCCTTTCATAAATCGGCAACCGCCGACCCAACCGATCTCGCAGTTGGTGATATGAACACCGCGTGTGTTTTCCTGCGCGATAACGGCGAACAAGCCGGCGTATTTGAGCGCCAAATTATCGATCGTAACGTTCACCGCATCCCTCGGAACGCTGATGATGTCGCCGCGGGTGCCGATCTCAATATCGTCGTACACTGAGGCGGGATTGCCCTTGTCCAAGTAGAGGTAGAACGTGCCGTTTTCAAAATCGTGATGAAAATCACCGTTTTTGACCAGCTCATCAACTCCGTAATATTTAGGCGTACCGGTCTCGAAGCCGTGGTTAAAGACCGCGATGCCCCCTTCTCTGGTGTCTAAGGACAGCTGCCAAACGTTTTCTCGGTCGGTTTGTTTCCAATCGCTCAATGCATAGTTCGCGGCAGAGCCGTATAGAGCCGGCTTCGCTCCTTTACCGAAAGCGCCGTAGGTGACACCGCTCTTGGCAACGAGAGGCGTTTTGCGGCGGTATACGTAACCGCGCTCAAACAGAACACCGTCTCCTGCGTTGATCCGGTCGCGGTGATCGTTGATCGCATCAACGGTTTGCCAAGCCGTTTGGGGAGAGATACCGTCGTTTGCATCGTCACCGTTTGGAGAGACGTAGTACGTTGTTCCGGCGATAACATGCGTATCTTCCGTGTTTAAGATCCGTTCCCGCAAAGCGTGAGCTTCGGCATCGGCACCGCCGTGCTGAGGCGCCCACCTTGTTATCGCATCCTCGGTCGATCGAAATTCTACGCGTGGCTTGCTTGAAAACATGTTGTTCATAGCGCAAAATCCTTTCATCGAAATAAAGCTTTGTGTTAAACATAACAGATTATTCGTAAAATTTCAATAGAAAAGAGGTAAAAGTGTAACCGCAGGCGGCTTCTCTGTAAGGGCATCCATCCGCTATATTTCCGTGTTGTTTTTATCCAAAAATTAAAATAACGTGTTGATGTAGAAAAAGTATTGACAGTGGGGAGATCGTATGCTATACTAAGCGTTGCCGCTTGTTCCGGGCGGTGTTTTGTCGCGCGACAAAACACCACAAGCACTGTCGCCCGAGCGCAGCGAGTCTAAAGAAAAGGCAGGTACAAAAGTATGTACGCCATTATTGAAACCGGCGGCAAGCAGTACAAGGTACAGAACGGCGACGTTTTGTTCATTGAAAAGCTGGATGCAGCCGAAGACACCCAGGTAAAACTGGACCAGGTTGTGGCTCTGCACAACGACAAGGAACTGAAGATCGGTTCCCCGTATCTGAAGGGTGCGTACGTTGACGCGAAGGTCCTGAAGAACGGGAAAGCGAAGAAGATCACCGTGTTCACCTATCGTCCCAAGAAGGGCAGCAAGCGTGCCATGGGTCATCGTCAGCCCTACACCAAGGTGCAGATCGAAGGCATCCATGCCAGAGCGCCCCGCGCTCCCAAGGCGGAGGCTACCGCTGAGGAAGCATGATTTGCGCAAAAATGCTGACACGGAACGGGGACTTGTGCGGGTTTGACGTCCAAGGACATTCCGGATCGGCGGTATCCGGTCAGGATATCGTGTGTGCGGCGGTTTCGTCAGCGGTGTATATGGCGGCCAACACCCTCACCGAGGTGAGCGGTTGCGCGGCAGACATTCACGAAGCGGACGGAACGCTCACGTGCACGGTGCACGAAGCGGATACACAAAAAGCGCAAGAAGTGCTCAGCGGCCTTCACATCCATTTGCAGGGGCTTTCTGCCCAGTATCCCAAATTTATTACGATACAACTTACGGAGGTGTAACGATATGTTGAAGATCAACATCCAGCTGTTCGCCCATAAAAAAGGTATGGGTTCCACCAAGAACGGCCGTGATTCCGAATCCAAGCGCCTGGGCGCAAAACGTGCGGACGGTCAGTTCGTGCTCGCCGGCAACATCTTAGTTCGTCAGCGCGGTACGCACATCCATCCCGGCCAAAACGTCGGTATCGGTTCGGACGATACCCTGTATGCCAAAGCGGACGGCACCGTTCGTTTCGAGCGTATGGGTAAAGATCGCAAGCGCGTGAGCGTTTACGAAGTCGAGCAGTAAGCAACACGGAAAAGCCTTGGCGAAATCGCCAAGGCTTTTTTTGTAAAAAAGACTACCATATTTATATAGTTTTGTGGTAGACTAAGAGCAACGAACTGTTAAAGGAACGAAAAAGTATGTTTATTGATAAGGCAGTCATCCGCATCAAGGCCGGTAACGGCGGTAACGGTGCGGTATCCTTCCATCGTGAAAAATACGTAGCAGCGGGCGGTCCTGACGGCGGCGACGGCGGCAGGGGCGGCAATATCGTATTTGTGCCGCAGGACGGCAGTAATACGCTGTCGGATTTTCGCTATAAGCGGAAATTCTCGGCGCCTGCGGGCGAAAACGGCGGCGCGAAGCGCTGTTTTGGTAAAACCGGTGAGGATCTGATCATCCCGGTACCGCGCGGCACGCTGATCTACGATAACGAAAGCGGCCGACTGATGGCGGACATGTCGGGTGACGAGCCGTTTGTTGCGGCGAAAGGCGGCAGAGGTGGATGGGGGAATTCCCATTTTGCCACCGCTACGCGTCAGGTGCCGCGCTTTGCCAAGCCCGGTGTGCCGGGCGAGGAATTCGAGGTGCGCTTAGAGCTTAAACTGCTTGCGGATGTAGGGCTGGTTGGTTTCCCCAACGTGGGAAAATCCACCTTGATCTCGGTTGTCAGTGAAGCCAAGCCTGAGATCGCGAACTATCATTTCACCACCATCACGCCGGTACTCGGTGTGGTGCGTGTTGCCGAGGGTGCGTCCTTTGTGATGGCGGATATTCCCGGTGTTATCAAAGGCGCAAGCGAAGGTGTCGGACTCGGTCACGAGTTTTTGCGGCACGTGGAGCGTTGTCGCCTGCTCATCCACGTAGTAGACGTGGCGGGCAGCGAGGGACGCGATCCGCTGAAGGATTTTGATACCATTAACAGCGAATTGGAGCAGTTTAACCCTGAGCTTGCCAAATGCCCGATGTTGGTGGCAGGGAACAAATGCGATCTTGCTACCGACGAGCAATTGCAAGTCTTTGAGGATGCCATGCGCGAGCGCGGCTTTGAATATTTTCCGATGATGGCGGCGATCGCCCACGGCACGGAGGAGCTTGTCAACCGCTGTGCCGCAAAGCTTGCTGAATTGCCGCCGATCCGCACGTTTGAGGCGGAGCCTGTTCCGCTTGCGGATATCGACACGCTGCGCGATCGCTCAGTGAAGATCGAAAACCACGGCGGCGTGTTCTTCGTGGAAGCCGAATGGTTGCTCAAACTGTTGCAAACCATTGATTTGCAGGAACCCGACAGTTTGCAATATTTTGAGCGGGTACTGCAATCCGGCGGCGTGATCAAGCAGCTGGAGGAAGCGGGTGTGCAGGAAGGCGACACGGTGAGCATTTACGATCTTGAGTTTGACTTTGTGGTATGATGGGAGAGACTGTTATGGATCGGCTTTGTCCGATGGAGGTGGATCTGCACGGTGTCAGCCCGCTGAATTTGGCGTTCGTGGGTGACGGGGTGTACGATCTGATGGTGCGGGAACGCTTGGTATGTCTTGCCAACCGTCCGAACAAGGAGCTGCATCAGTTGGCGGTACAGCAGGTGCGCGCCGAAGCACAAGCCGCAGCTCTGGACAAGCTGTTGCCGTTGCTCTCGGAAGAGGAGGCGGCGGTCTACCGCCGCGGCAGAAACGCGCACACCTCACGCTCCGGCGGTGACTATCACAAGGCCACCGGCTTGGAAACGCTGTTTGGCTACTTATATCTGTCCGGCCGCGTTGACCGCGTTCGGGAGCTGTTTAGTTTTATCGTTGAGGGGGAGCCGCCGTTTGAAACGACCTGACATGCGTCAGGATGTTAAACGAATTGTAATAGATATTCTGTATTATACAGTGGGTAGTTTGCTGTACGCGGTTTCCGTCAACTGTTTCAGTGCGCCGAATCGGATCGCGCCGGGAGGGCTGACGGGTATTGCAACGGTGATCCATTACATGATATCCGCAGCACCGATCGGTCTTACGATCCTGATCTTGAACGTTCCCTTGCTTTTGACGGCATGGTTGCTGATCAGCCGTGTCTTCACCGTTCGTACGTTGCTGTGTACGGTATTGTCAACGCTGGTGATCGATGCACTGGCACCGGTCTTGCCGGCATATACGGGGGACATGTTCTTGGTATCGGTAATGGGTGGTGTTCTGTCGGGCGTCGGACTGGGTCTCATTTTTTTGCGAGGTGGGTCCACCGGCGGAACGGAAGTGGTCGCACGGCTGTTAGAGCGACGGTTACCGTATGTGCCGGTGGGCAGACTGATGTTGGCAGTGGATGCGGTGATCATTGCGATCTCGGCGCTCGTTTTTAAAAATATTGAGAGCGCGATGTACGCGGTGGTTTTGACCTTTGTCGCATCGACACTGATTGACGCGCTGGTATACGGTGGATCGGGCGGTAAACTCGTGCTGATATTCAGCAAGCGGCAGGAGGAGATCGCCGCAGCGATCTTAAAGACCATCAACCGCGGTGTGACCAGGCTTCGCAGCCGCGGGGGATATACCGGCGAAGAAAGCGAAGTGCTGTTGTGTGCTGTCAGGCGGACGCAACTGTATCCGCTGCGACAGCTGGTGGGACAACTGGATCCGACGGCGTTTATCGTTATTGCCTCCGCGGAGGAGGTCTTGGGACAGGGGTTTCAAGCAATTCAATAAAAATTTGTGAAAAAAGAAAAAAAGCCATTGACAAATCCCTTGAATATGAATACTATTTTCATAGAGACTTTAAACAATAGTAAGATTCTTAGGAGGAACAATGTATGGTCTTTGAAAAGCTCAGAACAATTCTCAGCCATCAGTTTGACGTTGAGAAGGATACGATCACACCGGAAACGAACATCATGGAGGATCTGGGTGCAGATTCCTTGGATGTTGTGGATATGCTGATGTCCTTAGAGGACGAATTTGACGTGGAGATCCCCGACGAGGAGATCGAGAAGATGCGCACGGTCGCAGAAGTCGTTGCCTACATCGAAGAAAACACCTGATATAAATAGTAAAAGCCGCGGCAAACAGCAAACAGCCGCGGCTTTTTTGCTTTTTATGGCTTTAAGCTGACGAAAACATAAGCGAAATCCGTTTCAAAGCAATCAAGCAGTGACAAACCGGAAGCGGCCAAACAGGTGCGGATCTCTTGCGGTGTATCGGGGTAAACCTCAAGTTTTCTGTCCCCATAGTCAATGCAATTGCGTTGGCCTTTTTCAATTGACAACACGAAACGGCCGTTTTCTGTCAGCAAAGAGGAAATTTTATGGATACAGTTCTGCTTTTCTTTAATGTGCATAAAGGTCAGTGACGAATAGATCACATCAAAAGCAGAGGGGAAGGGGTGCGTCATAAAGTCAGCGCAAATCAGCTCAACGGTTTGAAAGGCGGATAAGTTTTGCGCAGCTCGTTCGATGGTTTTGGGGGAGAGGTCTATGCCGCAAAACCGTTTGCAAAGCGGCACGGTTTTTAAAGCAAGACGACCTGTCCCCACACCGATTTCCAGAACACGTTTTGTTTTGTCAAGCTTCAGAGCTTCGATAAACGCTTGACCGTCCCACTTGTTCATGTAGTCTTTCAGCGGCTCGGGGTCGTGCACGGGATCGTTATTTTCATCGATAAGTTTATCGTAATGCTCCGTTATCGTCATATAACTCATACCCTTTAGCTTTTTGTGAATGAAGAGAAAACTGCCCATGATGTCCTGGGGGACACCATGGGCAGGGTGTTTTTATTTCAGGTTGGCTTTCAGAGTGGCGAGCTCGGCTTTGAGTTCGGCGGGTAGTTTGTCACCAAACTTACCGTAGAACTCTTCAATGCCGTCGGCTTCCTCTGCCCACAGCGCTTTATCGACTTCCAGAATGGACTCGAGCGTTGCGCGGTCAAAGTCTTCCAAACCGTCGATGTTGATGTCGCCGGCGTTCGGCACGTAACCGATTGCGGTCTCGTTCGCATCAACCTTGCCCTCGCAGCGGTTGATGATCCACTCGAGAACACGCAGGTTGTCACCGAAGCCGGGCCACAGGAAGTTGCCGTCGTCATCGGTGCGGAACCAGTTGACGTTGAAGATCTTGGGAGCCTTGTCGCCGAGCTTTTTGCCCATCTCGATCCAGTGCTTCCAATAGTCACCCATGTGATAGCCGCAGAACGGCAACATCGCCATGGGGTCGCGGCGGACAACACCCACAGCGCCGGTGGCGGCAGCGGTGGTCTCAGAAGCCATGATGGAGCCTACGAATACGCCGTGATCCCAGCTGCGGGACTGATAGACCAGCGGAGCGGTCTTCGCACGGCGGCCGCCGAACACGATCGCGGAGATCGGCACGCCTGCAGGGGAGTCAAACTCGGAGGACAGGCAGGGGCAGTTCTGCGCGGGAGCGGTGAAGCGGGAGTTCGGATGCGCACCCTTCGAACCGTCGGTGCAATCCCACACTTCGCCCTTCCAGTTTTTCGCGTTCTTGGGCGGGTTTTTATCCATGCTTTCCCACCACACGGTGTTATCGTCAAGGTTGTGCACCACGTTGGTGAAGATCGCGTTTTTCTTGGTGGAGATCAGCGCGTTGGGGTTGGACTTCATGCTGGTACCGGGAGCAACGCCGAAAAAGCCGTTCTCCGGATTGCACGCCCATAGACGGCCGTCCTCACCGACACGCATCCAGGCAATGTCGTCACCGACGCACCAGACCTTGTAGCCCTTTTCGCGGTACAGTTCCGGCGGGATGAGCATTGCCAGGTTGGTCTTACCGCAAGCAGACGGGAACGCCGCCGCGATATAGGTGATCTCGCCGTTGGGTTTCTCAACGCCGAGGATGAGCATGTGCTCCGCCATCCAGCCTTCGTTGCGGCCGAGGTTGGAAGCGATACGCAAAGCAAAGCATTTTTTGCCGAGCAGCACGTTTCCGCCGTAGCCGGAGTTGACCGAGATGATGGTGTTATCCTGCGGGAAGT
>CAZBAO010000040.1:0-13641 GCA_964490085.1 uncultured Eubacteriales bacterium
TGAATTTATTTGTAATTATGATGTTATTAAATATGGCTCTTGTATGATTGATGATGTACTTTTCGATATGCTTGATGATTATAATTTCGATATCCCAAGATATCTCTCGATATCTTGGGATGTTTTCAAGGCTAAACCAATTCTTAAACCAAAGTATGTTGTAAGGAGTCGAAAACTATGAAGGCATGTATTATTCAACCTCCGTATTCAATGGATACATCTTATTCGGACGAGTGTTTTAATTTTAAAATGCAAATGCTTGATAAATGCGATGATTCAATTGATATCATTGTACTGCCGGAGTACAGTGATGTTCCCTGTGCGACCTCAACCAAGAAGGAAACCTTCTTTTACCACAAAAAATACATCAATATACTGCTTGATAAATGTATAGAAACCGCCAAAAGATGTGAAGCTCTTGTTTTTGTGAATGCTTTGTATGATATTGGTGGTAATTACAGAAATACAACATATGCCTTCAATAAAAAAGGAGAGCTTGTAGGCAAATATTTCAAAAAGCATTTACCACCGTTTGAGCAAGAAGTGTTGGAACTGGATTCGGATTATACCTTCGAATTTTCAGAGCCGTATGTTCTCGAAATTGACGGACTTCGCTATGGCTTTTTGACCTGCTACGATTTTTATTTTTATGAGGCATTTGCCAATATTGCAAAACAAAATGTAGATATTATCGTCGGTTGCTCTCTGCAACGCAGTGACAGTCACGATGCCATCGAAACGATGTGCAGATTTCTTGCATATAACACTAACGCATATGTGCTTCGTTCGTCGGTGAGCTTTCGTGAGGATTCCGACATTTGCGGTGCAAGTATGGTGGTATCGCCGAATGGTAAAGTGCTCGTCAATATGAAGGGCAAATTTGGAATGGAAACGGTGGAGTTTGATCCGAAGGATAAGTATTATAAACCCGCAGGCTTTGGTAATCCCGATGCGGCACATTATGAATACACAGAGTACGGCAGAAAACCGTGGCAATACAGACCCGCCGGAAGTGCGATTATCAAAAACGAAAAAACAATCGGTTTTCCGAGAGTTTGTGCCCATAGAGGCTTTAGTGTGGTTGCTCCTGAAAACAGCATGCCTGCCTTCGGTGCAGCAATCGCCTTAGGTGCAGAAGAAATTGAATTTGATTTGTGGCCTACTGCGGACGGGGAGATTGTATCGGTTCACGATAGAAGCCTTAACAGAGTAAGCGACGGTACAGGTCTTGTCACAGACCGCACTTTCGAAGAATTACAGAAATTCGATTTTGGTTCAAAGTTTGGCGAAAAGTTTAGAGGCTTACATATTGCGAAGTTTGAAGATATCCTGCGTAAATTTACAGGTCAGGTCATTATGAATATTCATATAAAACCTCTTACTTGCGACGATACACCGTACCCCGAAGATGCTATGAAGAAAATAGTTGGGCTGCTTAAAAAGTATGATGCTTCACAGCACGCTTATTTTATGCTTGAAACCGATACGCAAATTAAACAGTTCAAAAAATATGCACCGGAAATTCCGGTCTGCGTGGGACATTTAGCTGACAGACCGTGGGAAATTGTTGACCGTGCCATTGAGTTTGGATGTGAAAAGGTTCAGCTTTACAAGCCATACTTCAACCAAGAAATGATTGATAAAGCACATGAGCACGGCATTATTTGTAATGTTTTCTGGTCGGATGACCCGAAAGAGACAAAAGATTTTTTAGATATGGGCATTGATACCATACTGACAAATGATTATAATTTGATTTCGCAGTGTGTAGAACGGGGAGCTCTTAACCAAATTTAAGCCAAAGCTTAAATCAATAAATGTTCCGCTATCCGAATTTATCGGAAGTTATCGAATCCAACGAAACCAAAGTACTACATGGGAACTGAACCTATCGAAAGTTATCGCAACTTATTCAATTTTGGAACGGCAGCTCCCAACAATGAAACCTTTGGACTGATCGACACCCCGTAAGCCCGCATAAACACTGGCTTTTTGAAAAATAAAAATTCACAACTTACGCCAATTTACGCCAAACGATGTGGGTTTAAACAGAAAAGGGTTTGCAATTTGGTTTTTTAACAAAAAAGAGTCTTGTTTCTTTTATGAAGCAAGGCTCTTTTTCTATACTCAGAGAAAGGAGAAATCAGTATGAAATGCTTATTGTGCTATGAGTGGGTAACCCCCCGCAACAATCTGCCTGCGGGCAAGGGCGTAATGGGTGCTTGGGCAAAGCTTGCCCGCCGGAACCTCAATGGCTATGCAATCGAACGTCTCGCGGTCTCCTTCGGTGAAAGGTGCGTTAACGATCGTCGGATCGCGAGGTGCGGTATTGGACGGGCGTCATGCTCAAGTGCTTCTTAAAGATATACATAAAATATTCCAGTGAATTGTATCCGGCGGAGAAAGCGATCTCCTTGACCGTGAGCGTGGAGGTGGACAGGAGATCACAGGCGAATTTCAGACGAAGTGAGTTCAGGTATTGGTGAAAGGTCATTCCCACCTCGGCCTTGAACAGCTGACCGAAATAATTGGGTGACAGCGACAGCTTCTTCGCCGATTCCTCAAGGGTGATGTTACTGCGGTAATGCTGATTCAGATAGATGATGGCTTGGTGGATCGGCGGCGGTAACGTCGTACGTCGCAACTGAGGCGTTTGTTTCCTTAACAGAGTGATCAGAACGTCCTCCAGACAATTCCCGATGACGATGTCGTGAAAGGGCAGACCGAGGGACATTTCGGTCTCCGTTTGTGACAGCTTTTTGACGATCTCGTCGGTCTCATTCGGCGTGAAACGACAGTTAAAGGTGTGAAACTCCAAATGCTCGGTCAGCTTCGGGGATACGACCTCTTTTTTGAAATGTACACTGTAAAGCACCACGTCGGTGAGGGCTGTCAAGCTGTGAAAATCGTTGTAACACATTAAATAGGCACAGCCGGAGGTGACGACGGATTCCGTGTTGTTATGGATATGACGAGCTCGGCCGGATACCAGAATTTCAAATTCGTAATAGTCGTGCCAGTGGATCGGAAAGGCGGCGCCTGCCTCGATCTCGCGTTTGCACACAAAAAAACCGCAATTCGTTTGAACGTCGGACGGGTATGTAAAAATGCGTTCGCGCAAGATTTTCACCCCAATCGTTGATTTTCTTAATTATATCCTGTTTTTCTTGAATTTACAAGAGCTTTTAAGGCTTGTATGATTATAGTATAAACGACTGTGAGGGATGTCCTATGACAGGCTTTGATATTGGCGGAACCAAATGTGCCGTGTGTATCGGCAGGGAGCGCGGCGACGGGGTGGAGATCTTGGACAAGCGCGTTATCCCGACCGATCTGACGGTATCACCGTATGAAATGCTCGACAGAATGTGTGCTGCAGCCGAAGAGATAGGCGGGCTGACCGATGTGGTCGGCATCAGCTGCGGAGGACCTTTGGATTCCCAAAAGGGCGTCATTCTGTCGCCGCCCAATCTGCCCGGTTGGGATGAGGTGCGTGTGGTTGAGTATCTGGAAAGTCGATATCCGGTGAAAGCGTATCTGGAAAACGACGCTAACGCCTGTGCGCTGGCAGAATGGCAGTTCGGTGCGGGCGAGCGGTGTGAAAATATGATTTTCTTAACGTTCGGCACGGGCTTGGGCGCAGGGCTTATCCTTAACGGCAAGCTGTATACCGGAACAAACGGCATGGCGGGCGAGGTCGGTCACGTGCGCTTGGCAGACGACGGCCCCATCGGATTTCATAAGGCGGGCTCGTTTGAAGGCTTCTGCTCAGGCGGCGGATTGGCCCAACTCGGACGAGCTTTCGCGCGTGAACGCTGGCAAAAAGGAGAAACGGTTTCGTTTTGTGAAGATGTGAGCAAACTTGACACCATCACCGCCAAAAGCATTGCGGAGGCGGCGGATGCCGGTCACAGCGACGCGAAAGAAGTCTACGAGCTGTGCGGCACCATGCTCGGCAAAGGCCTTTCAATGCTGATCGACGTCCTTAACCCCGAACGCATTGTGATCGGCAGCGTGTATCAACGCAGTCGGCATTTGTTGCAAGCGGCGATGGAGCGGGAGCTTGCCCGCGAATGTTTGCCTCAAGCGCTCAGCGTGTGCCGCGTCTTACCGGCAAAACTGAAGGAAAACATTGGTGATTATGCCGCGTTAGCGGTTGGTGTTATTGGTGCGAAAGGAGAAAAATAGAATGTTGTATGAACGGTATCCCGTGTTGCAAGCCTGCAAAGCGGACGTTGAACGAGCGCTTGAGCTGTTGGTCGATACCTACCGCCGCGGCGGCAAGGTGTTGGTTTGCGGAAACGGCGGCAGCGCCGCCGACAGCGAGCATATCGTGGGCGAGCTGATGAAAGGGTTTAAGCTGAGCCGTCCGGTGACGGATGAGCGTATTCCCGAAGCGCTGCGCGCGGGATTGCAGGGCGCACTGCCCGCCATCTCGCTGCCCAGCCAGACAGCGATCCTTTCCGCGTTTATCAACGACGTGTCACCGGAGATGATGTACGCCCAGCTGGTGTACGGATACGGTAAGGAGGGGGACGTGCTGCTCGCCCTGTCCACGTCCGGCAATTCCGTGAATGTAGTGAAGGCGGTCGAGGTGGCAAATTGCTTGGGCATGAAAACGATCGCACTGACAGGTGCCGCCGAAAGCAAGCTGTCGGCATTGTGTACCGTTACGGTACGCGTGCCGGAAACGGAGACCTACAAGGTGCAGGAGCTGCATCTGCCCGTTTATCACTATCTGTGTGCGGAAACCGAAAAAGAACTGTTTTAAGGAGGAAAATACGATGAAATATATGATCGGTTGTAACTACTGGGGTTCCAAGTACGGAACCGATATGTGGAAGTATTGGGACGAGGACTCCGTCCGCAAAGATCTGGAGCTGGTTTCGCAGTATGGTGTCACGCATATGCGCGTGTTTCCCAACTGGCGTGATTTCCAGCCGATCCATCTGGTACAGCAATGCAAGGGCGAATTTCAGCAATATCGCTTTGCAGACGACAAAAAGCTCGACAACGAATTCGGCTTGGATATGGAGCAGATCGAGCATTTTCGCACCTTCTGTAAAATGGCGGAAGCCAACAACATCAAACTCGTCGTTTCCATCGTTACCGGTTGGATGAGCGGCAGACTGTTTGTGCCGCCGGCATTGGAACGGCTCAATCACATCACGGATCCCGAAAGCCTGATGTGGCAGACGCGCTTAGCCCGCGGACTTGTACGATATCTGAAAGACGAACCCGCCATCGATGCGTGGGATCTCGGCAACGAGTGTAACTGCTTGGGTGTTTCTCCCAGTCGTAACGCCTCCTACCTGTGGACGGCGACCATCCGCAACGCGATCTTATCCGAGGATAAGTCCCGTATGATCATGTCGGGCATGCACGGCCTCGGAATATATTCCAGCCAGAATCGCATGTGGTTTATCCAAGACCAAGCCGAGCTGACGGACGTCCTGACACCCCATCCGTATCCGTCCCCGTCTGTCGGCGGCGATATTGAGCCGGTGAATCGTCTGCGAACCACCTTGATTCCGACAACGCATGTCGCCTTGTATGCGGGGGTCGGCCACAAACCCGCCATGCTGCAGGAGATCGGCACCTTCAGCAATACGGTCGGCAATGAAAGGATCGCGGCGGACAACGTGCGTGTCAACCTGCTTTCCGGTTGGGCAAACGGCTCGCTCGGTTATTTCTGGTGGTGTGCGTACGATCAAAAGCACCTCACGAACCCGCCGTACTGCATGAGCATGATCGAAAACGAACTGGGTATGTTCCGAGCGGATTTCTCGCCGAAGCCCAACGCGTTTGTCATGAAGAACATCACCGAGGTGCTGTCCAATATGTCCTTTGGTGACCTTCCCGCCGCCGAGGTGGATGCCGTCTGCGTCATTCCGACGGAACTGGAAAACTACTACGACCAAGTCGGCGCTACGTATATTCTCGGAAAACAGGCGGGTATCAACGTCACCTTTGCAACCTGCGAGCAGGAATTGCCCGAAGCGCCGATCTACATCGTGCCGGCTCTGATGGGTTGGAGTGCCATTACACAGGAAATGTATGCACAGCTGGTCAAAAAGGCGGAAGCGGGTGCGGCTGTGTATATGTCCACGGGCACCGGCTTTATCAGCGAGATCGAGGATAAAATGGGACTCGAATCCCTCGGCATGATCAACTCGCACGAGATGCGCGAAGCGGATTTCGGCACATTCAAAGTCCCGTTCGAGTACGATAAGAAATTCTTGTTCCGCAGCGTCGGCGCCGAGGTGCTGTGTCAGGACGATGACGGCACGGTGATCTTCTCCAAGATGCCGCGCGGCAAGGGTGCGATCTATTTCCTCAATTTCCCCGTGGAAACGGTTGCGTGGAATCAGCCGGACGGCTTCGTTGATCATCCGTACTACAAGATCTATCAAACGATTGCCAAGGACGTTCTCGCAAAGAAACCGGTGGTCAGCAAGCATCCCGATATCGCGGTGACCCTGCATCCGCTCGATGAAAAACGGTACGTCGCGGTGGCGATCAACTATTCCGACCGTGATCTGCCGCTTGATATCGAGCTGAGAGGCTGCAACGTTACGGCGGTGCATTACGGTGACACGAAGACTATTCCCGCGTGCGACGCCGCTATCCTTGAGATCACGCTTTGCAAAAAAATGTGCTGACAAACGTTGGATTGTGTGCTATACTGGATCTATACGAAAGGGGGAGGCCTGTATGGAAAAGAAATTGTATCGGTCGGAAAACAAAATGCTGTGCGGTGTTTGTGCCGGTATTGCGGAGTATATCGCCATCGATCCTACTCTGGTACGCTTAGGCTGGGCCGCTCTCACGCTGTTTGCCGGTTGCGGGATCTTGCTGTATATCATTGCGGCGATCATCGTCCCGAAGCGGCCTGCCGGATAAGGACGAGGTGCGCGCAATGGAACGCCAAAACAGTTATTCGTTTTTCCAAAATCGGGACTGCCGGTATTTCCCGTGCCATCAAACGGAGCATCCGGAACACTTTAACTGCTTGTTTTGCTATTGCCCGCTGTATACGCTGGGCGATCAGTGCGGCGGATATTTCCGATATGTTGCCGACGGCGTCAAGGATTGCTCCGGCTGTATGGTGCCCCACGCACCGGGTGGATATGAATACATCCTATCCCGTATGGACGATGCCGTGAAGCTGGCTCTGCTCAATAAGAAAAAATAAAGAAAGAAGAAGCCCGCTCGTTCCGTTCGGAATGAGCGGGCTTTGTGGTAGGAATACGGATTAAACGCCGGTGTTGTCGAACAGGGGAATGTGCACGGCGTCAGCGGAGGAGCGGTCCTGCACATACCCGTCGGTCAAGCCGAGCGACAGCAGATGATCGACCGCTTTTTCGTATTCCCGCGCCGTCACGCGGCGGGACAATTCAGGATGTCCCGCCACCGCTGCGATCGGCGTGTACTGAAACATCAGGCTTAGCCAAACGTCGGGAACGTCCGAGAGAGCGTCCAGCACGGCGAACGATTCGCGCGTGTGAGCGGGCAGAACGAGATGCCGCACCAGCGTGCCGCGCGTGGCAATGCCGTGTTCGTTCAGTTGCATTTTCCCTGTTTGCCGTACCATTTCCCGAATCGCAGGCAGTGCGTAGTCGGGGTAATCCGCCGCACCCGATAAGTCGGCGGCGAGATTGCGAGACAGGTATTTGAAGTCGGGCAGATAAACGTCGACGAGCCCCTCCAGTGAGCGGAGCGTTTCGACGCGCTCGTAGCCGCTTGTGTTGTACACCACCGGTATCGGCGGGCGGTAGAGCGTAAGTGCTTTTCGAATACTCGGCAGGTAGGGAGTGGGGCTGACGAGATCGATCACGTCGGCGCCCTGCTCGCACAGCTCCTTGAAGATGTCGGCAAGCCGCTCGGGAGTGACCGCTTTCCCGCGAGCCTCGCGGCTGATGACATGATTCTGGCAATACGCACAGCGCAGAGTGCATCCGGCAAAAAAGACCGCACCCGCCGTGCCAAAGCACGGTTCTTCACCGGTGTGCAGGGCGGCGCGCGCAACATACGCGGTCTCGGGAAGACCGCAAAAGCCGCGCCCCGCCGTTGCATCGCGCGGGGCGGCACAGTGTCTGGGGCAAAGCGTACAAATGAACAAAACAACTGACCTCGCTTGGTTGATCGGATCTTAGACCTGCATTTGATAGAAACGGTAAAATTCGCCTTTTTTGGTGAGCAACTCGTCAAATGTGCCGATCTCGACGCAGGTGCCGTCCTTGATGACCGCCACCCGATCCGCATTCTTGATAGTGGATAAGCGGTGTGCGACGATGACGGTCGTTTTGCCCTTGGAAAGGTTCTCGATCGCCTGCTGAATGTGTTTTTCGGAGACCGTATCCAGCGCACTGGTTGCCTCGTCCAACAGAATGATGCGCGGATTGCGGATCATGGCGCGGGCGATGGAAATGCGCTGACGCTGACCGCCCGACAGCTTGCCGCCGTGTTCGCCGACGGAGGTGTCTAACCCGTGAGGCAGCTCGGCGATCACGTCCCGCAGACACGCGGCATCCAAGATCTCCTGCAAGCGGTCTTCGCTGATGGTGGGCAGACCGTAGGTGATATTTTCCCGAATGGTGCCCGCGAACAAAACCGAGGTCTGCGGCACCATTGCCAAATGCTTGCGATAGCTTTTCAGGTTGACGGACGACATGGGCTTGCCGTCGATCAGGACGGTGCCGTCGGTCGGCTGATAGAAACCGGTCATCATATTTACCAGCGTGGACTTACCGCCGCCCGATTCGCCCACCAACGCCACCGTTTCGCCTGCGTGTATGGTCAGGTTCAATCCGTTTAAGACCGGACGGTCATCGTCGTCGTAATGGAACGAAACGTTGCGGAATTCGATCTCACCCCGCACGTCTTTAACGGTTTCTCGCGTGCTTTCCTGCTCCACCTCGGGGGAACGCAGGATCTCGGTGACGGACGATACCGCATCCGCACCTTGCGTAAACGCCGGCCAGATGTTGATGATGCTGCTGATATTGCTTAAAAACCGCTCAAAATAGCTGAAGAATAACGCGATCTCGCCTACGCTCATTTCGCCGGTTGCCGCCAAAAATGCCATAAAGGCGATACCGGCAAGCTGGAACACCTGCGAGGCGAGCCAGTTGCGTACCGTAAAGCGGGAAATGACGACGTCCAGTGCGTAGCCCGTTTTGGAGAACCCTGAAAACCGCCCCGCCATCTTTTGAATTTCGTACTGCTCCAAGGCGTGTGCGCGGGTGACGGGGATCAGATCGATCATATCCAGCACCTGCGAGCTGACCTCTTCGTTCTTCATGCGGAATTCCCGCGTGGTTTTTCGGATCTTCTGCTTTAGCGGAAGGGCGACCAGCACGAACAACGGCACGCATCCCAAAAAGAACAAGAGCAGCTGCCAGCGTCCGCGCGACAGCAGAACCGCTACGATGACCGCCAGATTGACCGCCACGTGCGGCACGGAGATCGTGAGCGAGCTGTATAACGCCTGAATTTGATCCACGTTGCCGAAGATCTTGGATTGGATGCGGCCGGATGCCATGCGTTTATTAAAACCGATGGTGAGCGCCTGCAGCTTGGCGACCAGCGCCGTGCGCAGCTGTGCCTGTACGGCGCGTTGCACGCTAAAGAGCAGCTTGCGATAGATGATCTGCATCGGATAATTGACGAGCAACAGCCCGGCGACGATCGAGAGATTTATGACAATGCTTTGCACGCTGTCGGCGGTGCGGACAGCCAGTGCGTCAATAATGTTGGCGACCGCGATGGGGACGTACATACTTGCGCTGAGCTGCAACATGCACAGCGCGACCGCGAGCAGCGTCTTGCCGTAATGCCCTTTGTAGATCAGGGCCAGACGCCGCACGAAGGATTCCTTGGTTTTCGGTGTGGTGTACGCCCGAAGGAATTCATCCTCCAGTTCAATCAAGGTGGCGTCATCCATGGACTCAATGTTTTGGAGTGGTTTCATTCGTTTCATCCTGCATACTCCCTTTCTTGAATAACTGTTGGGTCGTTCCACCTGCATTATGATTTATGAGTAGGGGAAAGTCAAGACTTTTTGTCAAAATAGACAACGGTTGACAGCGATATTTTTTTGTGGTAGGGTAACACTGTAAAGAAAGGGGGGGACGGCTGATGGTGATCGGAGCATCGACGTCGAATTTTTACCCCGCACCGCTCGAGGACGCACTGGATACGGTGCTGGCGGCGGGCTTTCGCAACGTGGAGATCTTTTTTAACGCGCCGAGCGAGGTCGAACCCGCGTTCGTGGACGATTTAAAACGCCGCTGTGACGCGGCGGGTGCGTCCGTGTCGGCGGTGCATCCGTATTCCTCGTTCATGGAGCCGTTCTTTTTATTTTCCCCGTATCAGCGGCGCGCGGACGACGGGCTTGAGATGTATAAGCCGCAGCTTGAGGCGGCTGCCCGACTCGGTGCACCAACGCTCATTCTGCACGGTGCCAAGTCGCTCGGGCAGATGACGGTGGAGCAACTGCTTGAACGGTATGAGCGACTGTATGATCTGGGTCGTTCGTACGGTGTGACGGTGGCACAGGAGAACGTCAACAAATTCAGTTCGGCGGAGCTTTCGTTTCTGCAGGCGATGAAAACGCGGTTTGGTGAGAAGGCAAAGTTCGTGTTTGATATCAAGCAAAGCGGCCGCTGTGGGCTTGACCCTCTGCAGGTGATCGAAACGATGGGTGAACACATCGTACACGTGCATATCAGCGACCGCGACGATGAACGCGACTGTCTGCCGCCGGGCGACGGTACGCGTGATTTCAAAGCCGTATTGCAAGCGCTGGGGCGCGTCGGGTACGACGGTGTGCTGATGCTTGAACTCTACCGCCCGAATTTCGAGTCGGCAGAGGATCTGAAACGGTCGCGGATGTTCTTAGAAGAAATTGCTTGCCATTTATAAAATTGGATGATACAATAAAGAGGAAGTTAGAAAAAGGTGCGTGAAGGATATGAAATGTCCCTTTTGCGGTTATGCGGAAAGCAAGGTCATGGATTCGCGTCCCACGGACGAGGGCGCGCGTATTCGCCGTCGGCGGGAGTGCCTGCAGTGCGGCAAGCGTTTCACCACGTATGAGATCATTGAAAGTCTGCCTATCGTGATCGTGAAGCGGGACAAATCCCGTGAGGTGTTTGATCGGCAAAAGCTGTTTAACGGCATGCTGCGCGCCTGCCAAAAACGGCCGGTACCGATGCAGGTGCTGGAACGCGCGGTGGACGAGATCGAAGCACAACTTCAAAACTCGTTGGAGCGTGAAGTGCCGGCGTCCAAGATCGGCGAGCTCGCCATGGAAAAGCTGCGTGCCATCGACGAGGTCGCGTACGTGCGGTTCGCGTCGGTGTACCGCCAGTTCAAGGACGTCCAGTCCTTTAAAGACGAGATCAGCAAGCTGATGAATATGTAACCGAAACCGCCCTGCAGTGTAGGGCGGTTTTTAGCAAGTCGCGCTTTGAGGATTTGTGTATTAAGGAGATGAACCCTATGACAGAGGTGCCGGAGTCCATACGAGCGGAGCAACCGCAACCGAAAAATCGGTCGCTGAGGTGTGTATATATCACAGCCGCGGCAGCGGTTTTGGTGATCGTAGGCGTTATAGTGGGGGTGGTACTGCTCGGCGGCGAAAAGCCGTCCGGCATCCGTGTTCCCGCTTGGATCGATCAGGAGATCATTGCTGTCAACGGCACGGGGCGGCGTGGCACCGCGCTCGGCACGGTGAATAACATTGCCGTGCATTACGTCGGTAACCCCGGCACCACTGCCATGCAAAACCGCAATTATTTTAACCAGCCCACCACCACGGTCAGCTCGCATTTCATCGTCGGTCTGGACGGTGAGATCGTACAGTGCGTACCGCTTGACGAGATCTCATCTGCCACCAACCACCGCAACAGCGACACCATCTCCATCGAGGTGTGCCATCCCGACGAAACGGGAAAATTTAACGAGAAGACCTATCAGTCGCTCGTTCGGTTGTGCGATTGGCTGTGTGATCAATACGGTTTGCAAGCAACAGATCTGATTCGCCACTACGATGTGACCGGCAAACAGTGCCCGCTGTACTATGTGGAGCATCCCGAAGCGTGGGATCAGCTGGTACGGGACGTAGCGAACTACGAGGAGTGATACAATGCGTGACATATTAAAGAAAGTCGATCATACCTTATTGGCACAGGATGCAACATGGGAACAGATCAAAACCATTTGTGATGACGGTATGCAGTACGGTACGGCGTCGGTCTGCATTCCGGCGTCGTTTGTGCGGCAGGCAAAAGCGTATGTCGGTCAGCGACTGCCGATCTGCACCGTGATCGGCTTCCCGAACGGGTACAGCACCACCGCTGTCAAAGTTTACGAGACCGAGGACGCGGTGAAAAACGGCGCGGACGAGATCGATATGGTCATCAATATCGGTTGGCTTCGTGACCGCCGTTATACCGACATCTTGGCGGAGATCAAAGCGGTCAAGGCGGCGTGCCGCGGCAAGCTGCTCAAAGTCATCATCGAGACCTGTCTGCTCACCGAGGAGGAAAAGATCGCGATGTGTGATATTGTGTCACAGTCGGGCGCAGACTATATCAAGACCTCAACCGGCTTTTCCAAGGCGGGCGCGACGCGTGAGGATGTCGCACTGTTCGCCGCGCACGTTGCACCGCACGTCAAGATCAAGGCGGCGGGCGGGATCGCAAGTGTGCAGGATGCAGAAGCGTTTATCGCGCTCGGTGCCGATCGCTTGGGAACCAGCCGGCTCATTAAACTGGCAAAGGAACAGATGGGATGAAACGCGTATTTTTGATCGTGTTGGACAGCTGTGGCGTCGGCGCCTTACCGGACGCCGCGGCTTTTGGAGATGCGGGTGCACATACGCTGAAAAGTTGCTATGCCACCGGTAAATTACAGTTGCCGAACCTAAAAAAATTAGGGCTCGGCAACATTGAGGGCTTGGCATTCCTCGGCGCCGAGTCAAGACCGCAGGCGGCATACGGTCGCATGGCAGAGCGCTCCAACGGTAAGGACACCACCACCGGTCACTGGGAGATCGCGGGGCTGGTGTCCGAACAGCCGATGCCGACCTATCCAAACGGATTTCCCGCTGAGATCCTCGACGAATTCAAAAAGCAGACCGGCAGAGGTGTGCTGTGCAACAAGCCGTACTCCGGAACGGAGGTCATCCGCGATTACGGGGACGAGCACGTCAAGACCGGCGATCTGATCGTGTATACCTCCGCGGACAGCGTGTTTCAGATCGCCGCGCACGAGGAGGTCGTGCCGGTGGAAACGCTGTATGCGTATTGCCGTATCGCACGGGAGCTACTGTGCGGAGAGCACGCGGTAGGGCGGGTGATCGCGCGCCCGTTCGTGGGACAGAACGGTGCGTACACGCGCACGGAAAACCGACACGACTTTTCCTTGCAACCGCCTGAGAATACCATGCTGGATGCGTTCAAAGCCGTCGGTAAAGCGGTGATCGCGGTGGGGAAGATCACGGATATTTTTGCGGGGCGCGGTGTCACCGAAACGATCGTCACACACAATAACAGCGAGGGAATGCAGGCGACCGCTAAAACCGCACAGCGCGCGTTTGACGGCTTGTGCTTTACCAATCTGGTGGATTTTGAT
>CAZBAO010000041.1:0-13540 GCA_964490085.1 uncultured Eubacteriales bacterium
GACCTCGGTGTCCGCAACAATGCCGGCTGCCATGTTGGTAATACAAGAGATACCGAGCAGTTCCATACCGCTCTGTGCCGCCACGATCGCCTCCGGTACGGTGGACATTCCCACCGCATCGCCACCGAGCAAACGGATCATGCGGATCTCTGCAGGCGTTTCGAACTGTGGGCCACCCATATAGAAGTAGACACCCTCGCGAAGCGGGACGGACAACTCTGCCGCTGCGCGGCGTGCGATCTCCTGCAGACGCGGCGTATAGGTGTGCGTCATATCAAAGAAACGCGCGCCCAACCGCTCGTCCGCCGGCCCTCTGGCAGGGCTGTCGGCGCACAACTTGATATGATCGGTGATCAGCATGAGATCACCAACCGAAAACTCGGTATTGACGCCGCCCGCGGCGTTGGTCAGGATCAGCGTTTCAACGCCCAGTGCCTGTAGTACCCGCACGTAGAAGGTAACGGTGGAAAACGTATATCCCTCGTAATAATGCGAGCGACCGGAAAGCACAAACAACGGCACACCGTTCAGGTTGCCCGCAGCAAGAAACCCCGCATGGGACGCCACGGTGGACACCGGAAAATACGGGATCTCCTCGTAGGGAACGCGCACGGCACCCTCCAGCTCGTCGGCAAGATAGCCGAGCCCGGAGCCGAGCACCAACGCTGTTTTCGGCAAAACCGTATCCGCCGCGGCAACACGCTCGCGCACAAACGCGGCAGCCCGTTCGATACAGTTGATCGGATCGTTCATATCATTTCAACTTTTCGCCGCACTGGTTGCAGAATACCGCCGTGCTCTCGTTGAACGCACCGCAGCCGTCGCAACGCACGACGTTTTTACTGTCCATGATCCGCTCCTCAAGATCCTCCAGCTCCGCGTTAAGAGTGCTGATATGATCAACGCAAGCATCCACCATATCGTCCACCGACTCACTGGACTTGCGACTGTCATAGATCAATCTGCCCAAGCCCTCGTGCGCACCGGCAATTTCACGACGCAGATCCGCGATCTTCAGCTTCATCTTTCCGAGTTCTACCCATTCGCCGGTCTTTCTGCCGGCGGTCTCCGCAACGTCCTTTACGCGGGACACAACATCTTCAAACATTGCCATACTCGATCGCTCCTTTTTTGTTTCCTAATAGTATTATAAGAAATTCCGTCACAAAAGACAATAGAATTTTTATTTAGGTCCCCACAAACTCCCTGAGCAGAGAATCCGCCGGCAACAGCTCTTCCGATAACGGCTGAAATTTCGACAAGGCACATAGCAAATGTGTGACCGTTTCGACGTAGGGACTGTCGGTCGGAACCGCCTCTAACAGCGGCTTCAAGCGCGGAGCCAGCAAGGCGGGCTCAAACGCGTGAGTGGTATCAAATACCGCATTCGCCGTATCCACATACGGGAACATATACAGATTTTCACCCCGCACGACCTGCCGCCACATATTCAACGTATTTTCAATAGAACTGTTGCGGAATTGATAATCACGCAACATGCGACGACACAACCGCAGGTCGCGGCGCGTCAGCAGCGTGTCCTCCCCGTCGTACACCCGCGACATCACGTTGATAAAGATCTTGAATACGTTATCTCCCGACAGATGATCCTCCAGCATCGGATTGAGCGCGTGGATGCCCTCAAAGATCACCACCGAAGTATCCGCAATACGCAGCTCGTACTTCTCGGGCTCGGGCTCGCGGGTGTTAAAATTGAAACGCGGCAACCGCGTGACACCGTCCGTCAGCAGTTCCTTCATGCAGGTTTGCAACAGCGGCAGATCCAGTGCTTCGATCGATTCGTAATCATAACTGCCGTCCGGCAGAAGCGGTGCCTGCCCTTTCCCGCGGTAGAAATCATCCAAAGAAATAATGCTTGCCTGCCTACCGTGCGCCTCCAGCTCTCGTTTTAAATTGTTCGCCGTGGTCGTCTTACCGGCAGACGACGGACCGGACAACAATACAAGGCACCTGCCCGGCATACGTGACGCCATATGCTCTGCTACCCGCCGCACGTTAGCAAGATACCGTGCGCACTCGTCCTCGATCATACGTTGCGAATCCGTTTTCAGTCGTTCGTTAATATCCGCAACGCGCAACGTGCGTTGTTCAAAAAAGTGACTCATAGGCGTATCCTTTCGTAAAAATCTTTAACGGAGCCCTTTCGGTTCAGCATTTCCGCAAGACCGCTGTTATATTCATACGGGAACTTGTAATTGAAAATACGCTCCAAATACTCCGTTCCCGGTTGCTTTAATTTGGATACCGCGCCGGCTCCGCACCCTAAAATGGTATGCGTTTCATCCATAATATAGACGTTGTACAAGCCGTCACGGCCGTCCGTTGCCCACCCGACGTTTTCCTGATTGCCCACCGTTCGGCTTTGGCGATACAGGTAATACGGGTGATACCCCACCTGCGGCAGTCGCTCGGCGGTATAGCGCACCATACGAACCGCCTCGTCGCCGCCGCGATAGTCCGCCCGCTTTTGCAGCGTCAGGTTAGCGGCGCGTTTCATGGACAGCGTGTGCACCGTAACGTTCTCGGGCGCAAGGCACAGGATACCGTCGACGGTCTCACAAAATTCGTCATAAGTATCCCCCGGCAGCCCCGCGATCAAATCGGTGTTGACGTTATCGTGTCCGCAACGCCGTGCAATATCGAACGCCTCGTAGAACTGCTCCACCGTGTGTTTTCGTCCGATCGTCAACAGCACCTCGTCGCGCAGTGTCTGCGGATTAATGCTGATGCGCGACACCCCCGCCGCTTTGAGAACGCGTAGTTTGTCAGCGGTCACGGTGTCCGGCCGTCCCGCCTCCACGGTATATTCGCGCACCGTGGACAGATCAAACGACCGTTCCACCGCCCGCGTCAGGTGCTCTAATTGCTCAGGTGTGAGCGTCGTCGGCGTACCGCCGCCGAAATACACGGTCTCCAACCGAAGCCCCAGTTCTTTGACAAGCGCACCGGTGAACGCGATCTCCTCCGCCAACGCTGTCACGTATTCCGGAATCAGCTTGGCGGCTCGGGTAACCGTCTGGGACACGAACGAGCAATAATCACACCGCGACGGGCAAAACGGCACGGACACGTATAAGCTAAACGAATCCGACCGAGACAATCCCAAAATGCGATCCTCCGCCTCCAGTGCCGCACGGCACAGGCGCAGCTTGTGTTCGCTGACAAACAGCCGATCGCGCAGATGGGCGATCGCGGCATTCTCTCCTTCTTCCGCAACCAAACGGCGCAACAGCTTGACCGGCCGTACGCCGGTCACGATGCCCCAATCCTGCGTGGTATGAAAGGCATCACACAGCAGCTCGTACAGCAGCTCACACAGCACCAGCTCACATTCGTCTTTATAGGTAGGATGCGCGTTATCCACCCATGCACAGCGCTCTTCATCGTAGTCTGCGAGCTGCAACCGACAGGACAGCACCGTTTCGGTCGTCTGTTTTTCCAGGCACGCGATCAGCGCCGCGCCGTCCGACGGTGTTTCGTCGGACTCCGCCACGGATAACCTCTCCTGTGGCAAAAACAGCCGACAGACGTTTTGCAGTTCAAAATGATAATCGTGTCCTCGTAAATACAGAACCATCTTTTACATTCCTAACATAAACGGATTCGACCGTTTTTCGAATCCTATCGTTGTTTCGCCGCCGTGCCCGGGGACGACCCGCATTTCGTTCGGCAGCATTGCCAAGCGCGCAAGGCTTTGGCGCATCGCCGCAAAATCGCCGCCGGCAAAATCCGTTCTGCCGATGCTGCCTGCAAATAAAGTATCCCCCGCGAACAGCGTATCGCCGCACCGATAACACACACTGCCGCGCGTGTGTCCCGGTGTGTGCAACACGGTAAAGGCGAGCTTCCCGATCTCAACCGTTTCGCCGTCGTGTAACACGCGGTCGGCATTCAGATCGTAAGGACACATCACCATACTGAAGGCGGGGTCGGTCAGCGCGGGAACGTCCGCCTCGTGCACGAAAAGCGGTGCACCGGTCGCCGCCTGCAGTTCCTTCACCGCCAATACGTGATCGAAATGCACGTGTGTCAATAAGATGGCCCGCACCTGCAGGCCGAGCTCCCGTATGCACGCGAGCAACCGTTCCGCCTCATCGCCGGGGTCGATCACCGCGGCATTGTTCTGTTCGTCGTAGACAAGGCAACAATTTGCCGCCAGATCGCCCACCGGAATACGCTGATAGATCATACTTTCACATCCAGTCCTTGGTATCAAGCGGAATGGTCACCGGCCCGTTGCCGCGCATACTCACGATCATATGCGCACCGAAATCGCCTGCCGCAACCTTGACAATGCCTTGAGCACGAAGCTCGGTCATAAACAGCTCGTACAACGGCTCTGCCTGTTCCGGCCGTGCCGCGGAAAAAAACTCCGGTCGGCGACCGTGTGAGCAGTTTGCCGCCAGTGTAAAATTCGACACTGCCAGCACCTCGCCGCCGATGTTGAGCAGCGACAGGTTCATTTTATCGTTTTCGTCGGTAAACACGCGCAGGTTGGCGATCTTCTGCGCCATGATCTTCGCGTGTTCAGCCGTATCTCCCTGCTCAACACCGAGCAGGACAAGCGCGCCGTTGCCGATCTTGCCGACAAGGCGACCGTCAACCTCCACCGAGGCGTCGTATACCCGCTGAAAAATTGCTTTCATATTCTTTATGCTCCTCCGCGTTCAATATCCTCAACGCCGTTTACACGTTTCAGGCGATTCATGACCTCTTGCAAATGTTGCAGGCTGTTGACGCCCACTGTCACAAACACTTCGCCTTGTCCACGGCTTTCTCTGGCCTGCATACTGTAGATCATCACGTGCATTGCCGCCAATTGAGCGGTAATATCCGCCAACAACTCGATACGGTCGGTCGCGACAATGTGCAGTTCCGCCTTAAATTCCTCACGAATACTGTCCTCCCACGACACCTTGACCCACCGTTCCGGCTCAGCACTGTGTGACGGATCTGCCGGCACGTTCGTGCAATCGCACTTATGAATGGATACGCCGTACCCGCGAGTGATAAATCCAACGATCTCGTCACCCGGCACCGGATTACAGCAACGGGCAAACTTGACCAGACAGTTGTCCATATTTTCAATGATGACACCGCCGTTGTGGTGGCGGTGCGGCTTAGCCGCCGCCGTGATGCTCTCTGCCGTGATCGGCTCGGTGCGCGCGTATTTGGCAGCCTCTTCTTTCATGCGCGGGATAAGACGTGACAGTAAGATACCGCCGTACCCGATCGCCGCGTAGAAATCGTCGATGCTGTCGCAATGCTGGCGTTTCGCCTGCGCGTTCAGAAAATCCTCCAGATCCTGTCCGGACAGGCGAATAAAGTTGCGCGCCATCTCGCGTTCAAGCTCCTCACGCCCTTTCTGAACGTTCTCCTCACGGCGCTCACGCTTATACCATGACCGGATCTTATTGCGCGCCTCACTGGTCTTAACGAGCTGTAACCAGTCACGGCTGGGACCATGGTTAGGTGAAGAGGTGGTCAGGATCTCCACCACCTCACCGGTGTTCACCTCGTAGTCGATGGAGACGATGCGGCCGTCCACCTTCGCACCGACCATACGATTGCCGACCTCGGAATGGATGGCATACGCAAAGTCGATGACCGTAGACCCGCGCGGCAGACTGATCACTCTGCCGCGGGGCGAAAATACGAATACGTCGTCGGATGACAGATCCGTCTTGATCGACCGCACGATATCCTCGGCGTCGTCGACATCCTGTTGGTTTTCAATAAACTGCCGCACCCACGCGACTTTGTCCTCCAGACGATCCTTTTTCTGGATGCCCAGCTTGTATTTCCAGTGTGCCGCGATACCGTACTCTGCCGTATGGTGCATCTCCCACGTGCGGATCTGCACCTCAAACGCGATCTTTTCATGGCTGATAACGGTGGTGTGCAACGACTGATACATGTTCGTTTTGGGGGTGGAAATATAGTCCTTGAACCGATTGGGCAGCGGATGGAACAGATCGTGCACGATACCGAGGACGTTGTAGCAGTCGTTAACGGTATCCACGATGACACGCACCGCGTATACGTCGTAGATCTCATCGAACGCACGACCCTGCATATACATTTTTCGGTAAATGCCCGCAATGCTCTTAATACGACCGCAGACATACGGCTTCATGCCGTACTCATCCAACCGTTCACGCAGTTGTCTTTGGATCGCCTCCAAAAAAGCGGCACGTTCGTCGGTTCGCATACTGAGATTTTGCTCGATCTCCTCGCATCCCATCGGGTCGAGCAGGTGCAGTGAGATATCCTCCAGCTCTTCCTTGATGGCACGGATACCGAGTCGGTGCGCGATCGGTGCGTAAATATCCAGTGTTTCTTTTGCTTTATCCCGCCGCTTTTGCGGATGCCAACCGGAATTCGTGCGCATGTTGTGCAGTCGGTCCGCAAGCTTGATGATGATAACGCGGATATCCTTGGACATCGCCATGAGCATCTTGCGAACATTCTCCGCCTGTTCCTCTTCCCTTGTTGAGAACGGCATCTGCGTGATCTTGGTGACACCGTCCACCAGCAGAGCGACGTCCGCACCAAACTCCCGCTTGATGTCGTCCAACTCAACGCCCGTATCTTCAACCACGTCGTGCAGGATCGCCGCGACGATGGTTTCGTTATCCATGCCCAGCTCAATGAGGATGCACGCAACCAGTAACGGATGACACACGTAGTCACCGCCCGCGTACCGCATCTGTCCCTCGTGCGCCTCGCACGCCATCGCGACTGCACGGTCGATCTTCTCGCCGTCGTATTTCTTTTCACTGTCGGCGATCGCTTGTTTTAAGGCGGCGATCGCCTCGTCCTTGTACATAACGGTATTAATTTCCACGATCACCCCTCCTGTCCTAATAAATAGCGAGCCGTTGCCGTGCTCATCAGATCAAATTTTCCGTCTACAGGCTTTACCGCCGCATAGACCGTGTCGCCGTAGTTATGCCAATCGATCAAGCCCGCCTCGTTCAGCAAGATCAGTGACACCAGCACATCAGCACCGGTAAACGGCGCTTTTGCTACTGCGTGGATCAGCGATTCCACCGTACCGCGGTACGGCTGTTGTTTTAAAAATCGGTACACCGCCACTGCACAGTCACGATTCGGCGAGACGGCATCCCGCTCAGCATCACGGCGCAGGATAGCATCGTACCGACGCAGTGTGTCCAGCACCGTTTCCTGATCCACCTCCGCGTGGCGGACATCGCGTACGATAATGGATACGCTGACGGCTCCGCGATAGTCGTTGCGGTCAAGCGTCACCGACACATTCAGTACGTCTCCCACCGCGAAGGGGAACTGCTCCGGTGTGGTTGAGAATTTCATCGCAGTCACCCGCACACCGTCGCGGTTTAAGGTGAGTCGCAGATGCTTACCGCCGCCTACCGCATCCACACGCTCCAGCGTCATGCGATATAACCCAAACACGGGCGACGGATTTCCCGCACCGAACGGCTCCAGTGCCGATAAACAGGTCAACAATTCCGGCTTGATCTGGTCCGGCTTCAGGCGGCAATCCATGCACACCTCAGGCACCGGCATCGTCGGTGCCGCCGCGGCGGCATACGCGTTGATCTTTTCACAGAATTCTTCTAAACGTGCCGCTTCCAGTGTTACACCCGCGGCAAGCTCGTGCCCGCCGTAACCGAGCAGGCAATCGTCACAGGCTTTAAGTGCTTCAAACAACGAGAATCCCGCAAGGCTTCTGCCGGAGCCGCGCGCGATGCCGTCATCCACCGACAGCACCAGACAGGGACGGCCGTACCGTTCCTGCAGCCGTGCCGCGAGAATGCCCAGCACACCGTGGTGCCAGCTCTCGCCCCACACGACGAGCACACGCTGTGCCGTTCGGTCGGGTTCTTTACGCAACGCAGTCAACAGCGGCGTAAGGATCGCCGTTTCGATCTCCTGACGCTCTTTATTCTTCTCACAGATCTCGCCCGCTAAACAGTCGGCATCTTCCGCTTCCTCACTCAAAAGCAGTGCTGCCGCGATCGACGGATCCCCCATACGACCTGCAGCGTTGATACGCGGGGCCAGTGTAAACGTCACCGAGGTCGCGGTCTGCTGAGTGCCTGCAACCCCCGCGTGCTCGCGCAGCAGCCGCAGACCGATACGTGTTTCGGCATTGATGTTCTGCAGTCCGCGCCGCACCAGCACGCGGTTATCGTGCCTGAGCGGCATCACGTCGGCAAGCGTGCCCAGTGCCACAAGGTCACCGTATTCACGCATTGCCCAATCGGGGTCACCCTCCAGTGCGCATACCAGCTGAAACGCCACGCCCACGCCGGCGAAGTCCTTGAACTCACTCGGGCAATCAACGCGGTGCGGATCTACCACCGCCACTGCGTTCGGCAAACGATCCTGCGGCTGATGGTGATCGGTCACCACCACGTCAATGCCGCACTCCGCTGCAAAAGCGATCTCCTCTACAGCGGAAATACCGTTATCCACCGTGATAATGAGCTGTACGCCCTGCGCCGCCATCTCTTCAATGCTTTCACAGTGTAGGCCGTAGCCCTCACTGTCGCGGCACGGCAAACGGTACGCGACTCGGGCGCCCTTGCTCTTAAGATACGAATACAACAGCACCGTGGCCGTCACGCCATCGGCATCGTAGTCGCCGTACACCATAATACTTTCGCCTTCGTCGATCGCGCGTTGCACGCGCTCCACCGCAGCGTCCATGTCGGCGAACATAAACGGATCACACTTAAGCTCGTTACCCACTAAAAAGTCCATAGCCGAGTCAGCATCCGTGATACCGCGACCGGTCATCAGCAAGCAAAGCAACGGGTCCAAGCCGCACTCCGCCGACAGGTCGCTGGCGAGTTCCTTATCCACTTGTAAAAACGTCCAACGCTTGTAGCTCATACGGTGTTCCCCTTCTACGGTATATACATAACTCATGATAGCATTTTTCAGCGCACGATTCAATAGAATTCTTCGGATTGGTGCCCGAAATCGTCTCTTTTTTTCAAGAAATCCCAAGTATTGACATTTTTTTGCAAATATGGTATTGTATGGATACTATCAATGTGAGGTGATCGTGCATGAAATCAACAGGTATCGTTCGTAAATTGGATGATCTGGGGCGCATCGTGCTTCCGGTGGAGCTGCGACGCACCCTGCAGATCGGGGAAAAGGATCCGGTCGAAATCTTTGTGGAGGATGACATGATCATCCTCAAAAAGTATCAGCCGTCGTGTTTGTTCTGTGGTGACGCGAAGGACGTCATTTCCTTTAAGGGCCACAACATCTGTCCCAACTGCTTGCATGAGCTGACGAAATAATCTCCTGATAAAAGCCGCAAGAGAACAGCGTTCTCTTGCGGCTTTTTTGCGTATGTTTTACCGCAGCGTCGCATAGAGATGGTGGTAAGAAAGGTGTGATCGCCGATGGATAATTCGGAATTTCGTTCGATGATGGAGCAATACAACCGAGAACTGCTGCGCATGCAGCAGCGTGCGGGGAATTCTCCCCCGCCGCCCGTTCCCCCTACAACGCCCGCGCCACCGCCTTCTCCGCAACCGACACCTCCCTCCGCTCCGCCGACAGTCTTTACCGCGCCGCTTACTGTGCGGGTGACCTCGGCAAACGGGGCGATTCCGATCCCCGATGCACTGGTGATCATCACCCGCGAGGAAAACGGAGAAACCGTCGTGGAAGCCTCGCGTATCACCAACAACAGCGGACTCGCCGAACCGGTCATTCTACCCGCCGTTGATCCGGCATTGACCCTGCAACCGGGAAACGACATTCCGCGTATCGTATACGAGGTAACGGTAGCGGCACCCGACCATTACCGCGCGCGCATCAGCGATATCCCGCTATACGGCGGCATTCCGACCGAGCTTCCCGTATCGCTCGTCCCGCTACCGGAATTCGCTGACGACCCGCAGCAAGAGATCCGCTATGTCACGCCGCCTATCAATTTATAAGGAGAAACCGTATGCCAGATCTACCGTTTGTACCGGAAAATATCGTCGTGCACCTCGGCGCACCGAATACAGAAGCACCAAACGTGACGGTATCGTTTCCGGATTATATCAAGAACGTCGCCTCCAGTGAGATCTTTCCCACCTGGCCGGAAAGTGCACTGCGCGCCAATATTTTGGCACAGATCTCGTTCGCGCTCAACCGCATCTATACCGAGTGGTATCCCAGCCGCGGGTACGCGTTTGATATCACGAACAACACCGCGTTCGATCAGTCGTTTGTACAGGGGCGCGATATTTTCGACAACATCAGCTTACTTGTGGATGAGCTGTTCAACGATTACGTGCGTCGGCAGGGCTCGATCGAGCCGTATTTCACGCAATATTGTAACGGTACCACCTCGACCTGTGACGGGCTATCCCAGTGGGGGACTGTTGAGCTCGCCAACCAGGGACTCAATTCGGTGGAGATCCTGCAATCGTTTTACGGCGATGATATCGAGATCGTCTCCGACGCACCGGTGCGTAACAATCAACCGTCGTACCCCGGTACACCGCTCCGCGTCGGTTCCACCGGCAACGACGTTCTGACAAAACAGATCCAGCTCAACCGCATCTCCCGCAATTATCCCGCGATCCCGAAAATTGACACCGTGGACGGCATTTTCGGAACCGCGACCGAGGATGCGGTCATCGCGTTTCAGGAGATCTTCGGATTGACGCCCGACGGCATTATCGGCAAGGAGACCTGGTACCGTATTGCCTTTTTGTACAACAGCGTCAAGCGGTTGGCAGAGTTGGATTCCGAAGGCATCGCGCTGGAGGATATTCGCAAACAATTCTCCGAGCAGTTACAGCTTGGCAACACCGGTGACGAGGTGCGCGTGATCCAATATTTTCTGGCGGTGGTCGGTACTTTCAACGATGCCGTGCCGTCGGTCGCCATCAACGGTACGTTTGACGAAGCAACACAAAACGCGGTCATCGCGTTTCAGCAATCCGCGGGACTGACGCCCGACGGCATTGTGGGCGCGGAAACCTGGGATCAATTATACGATGCGTACCGCGGCATTGTTTCCACCATCACAGTACCGGAAAATCGCGTGGCACCGTATCCGGGAACACCGCTGACAAACGGTTCGCAGGGTGAATACGTCCTGTTTTTGCAGACCTACTTAAACCGCATTGCCGAGGTCTATCCCGCCATCCCCGCCGTCACGGTGGACGGGGTCTTCGGCGATGCGACCGAGGCTGCCGTGATCGCTTTTCAGCGTGAATTCGGGTTGTCGCCCAACGGATTTGTGGGGCCTGTTACGTGGGATCGCATTGCGAGTGTCTATGAGGATCTCGCCGTCGGTTCGGAAAAGCAGGTCGGACAGTTCGGCGGCTACACGATGGCAGAGGGGGTATAAGGTATGTACACGGACGATCAACGACGCGACCACGTTCGCGAGCTGCAGGAATATCTGCGTGCACTTTCTGCAACAGATGAGCGGTATCCCCTGCTCGGTGTAGACGGGATATTCGGGCCGGAAACGACCGAGGCGGTGCGGGTGTTTCAGCAAACAACGAATTCACCGGTCACCGGCACGGTACAGCGGGCGGATTGGGAACGCATCGTGCGCGAGTACGGCGATCTGTTGTTACAGATCGCACCGGCGAGCACCATCGCACCCTTCCCCTATCCGACATTCGTGTTGAAACCGGGGAACCGTGATCCGCTCGTTTACATCCTGCAGGTCATGCTCGGTGCGATAAGCGGCGAACCGCTCGCCGTTACCGGCCTGTACGACGCCGCTACCCAAAGCGCCGTTCTAAGGCAGCAATCCGCCGCCGATCTGCTGCCGACGGGTGAGGTCGACCGTATCACGTGGGATCACCTCGCCGCGTTGTACAACGGTCGCTGACCTATGCGACATAAAGTATTTGTTAAAAACGCCGCCGTTCTGACGGTGACCTCACTGATCTTGCGCACCGTCGGCATCTTCTTTCGCATTTTTCTGTCGGGTAAGATCGGCGCGGAGGGTATGGGGCTTTACCAGCTCATCGTTTCCATTTACGTGCTTGGCTCTACCTTTGCCACCTCGGGGATCTCCACGGCGGTCACACGCCTCGTCGCCGACGAGCTTGTCTGCGGCACCGCACGGTCGGTGCGGCATATCCTGCGCCGCTCGATCCTGCTCAGTCTTAGCATCGGACTTCTCTCCACCGCACTGATCTATTTCGGGGCGGATATCATCAGCGTATACTGGATTCAGGATGGGCGCGCCGCTAACGCTTTACGGATGCTCGCTTTCAGCCTGCCGTCGATGGGGATCTCTTCTTGTCTGCGAGGGTATTTCATCGCCCGACGCAAGGCGGCGGGAACCTCTTACGCGCAATTATTGGAGCAGGCAGTGCGCATCGGTGTGATCGCGTTGCTCATCGATCGTTTTGCGGCGGCGGGCTTAGCGATGGCGTGCCTGGCGGTGATGATCGGGGATACGGTGGCAGAGTGGGCATCCTGCGCGTATCTGGCGATCCGCTGCCGCATTGACGAAAAGCGGATGCAAGCAGAGCTGCCGACACACGTCGGCGCGCGGCCTCCCGTCGTTCGGCGGCTGCTTGCGATCGCCGCGCCCATCACAGCGGGGCGGTATCTCAACACGATCCTACGCACGATCGAGAATATTTTGGTTCCGAACAGCATTGCCGCATACTGCGGATCAAAAGAGCGGGGACTTTCGGAGTTCGGTGCCTTGAAAGGCATGGCGCTGCCACTCATCTTTTTCCCTGCCTCATTTTTATCGGCGCTGTCCACCCTGCTGATCCCTGAGATCTCCTCTGCGAACGCTTTGAATCAGCAAGGAAAGATCAACCGCGCCATCGAGCATACCCTGCATCTGACACTGCTCAGTTCTATTTTGATCGGCGCTGCGTTCTTTGCTTTTTCAGGCGAGATCGGGGTGCTGCTGTACAACAGCGAAGACGTGGGGCGGTACCTGCTGGTATTGGCGCCGCTCACCCCCATTATGTACGCAGAAAGCATTGTGGACGGTATTCTCAAAGGGTTAAACCAGCAGGTCAGTTCCTTAAAATACAGCATTGCCGATTCTGCGATCCGCATCGTGCTGATCGTGTTCGTGGTTCCGCGCTTTGGCATGAACGGCTTTTTATTTATCATGGTCATCAGCAACGTGCTGACCTCGTTCCTCAACACGCACCGCTTGTTAACGGTGACAGGCGTCAAGCTGCAATGGGGGCGCTGGATCGTGCGCCCGCTGTTGGGCGCGGCGGCAGCCGTTACACTCACGCAAGCACTGACACACCTACCTTTTTTTTCCAACGTCGGCGGAATAGTCGTCACAATTTTGGGCATTCTGTGTTTGTGCGGCATCTACTGTATACTGCTTTCGCTGCTCGGCTGTATCTGCATTTCGGATCTTCGCCGATCTCTGTCATAATTTTTTTAAAATTTTTAAAAAATTTCCCTTGACAACCGCCGGATGATAGTGTATGATAGTCAAGCAGTTTGACGCGCACCATTAGCTCAGTTGGTAGAGCACCTGACTCTTAATCAGGGTGTCCAGGGT
>CAZBAO010000042.1:0-13297 GCA_964490085.1 uncultured Eubacteriales bacterium
ATAGTGCGCATTTGCGCTTTTGCACCGCACCAAAGCCTCCCTTGTGTAAAGGGAGCCTTTTTGAAACCGTTAATGATTGCAAAAATCCGACCTGTGATGGAAACCACAGGTCGGATTTAACTGTTTTACGAGCACCCGCCAAACGCAACGGTTTGTTTTCTTGTTTGTGTAAGTGTAGAAAAAACGGGATCATTCCCATCTGCGGATGCAAAGGCGATTGTACAAGCCGAGCACCACGCCCATGACTGCCAAAACAATGCCGAAATACAGCCACAGCATTGCAGAGCTTTGGTCGTATATCTGTTTGTCCTGCAACAGAGCAAACGCCTGAACCATCAACGGATTGTCCGTAGCAGTGAAAAGCTGGATCATCGTGTAGATCAGTACCAGCGTGATAACGTGACGCAAGCTGGGAACGGTAACCATCCAGAATTCTTCCCATTTGTTGGCGCCCTCGATCTTGGATACCTCGTACAGCTGTGCGGGAATGCTTTGCAGACCTGCTAAGAACAGAATCGTTTGCACACCGCAGTTCCAGACAAGACTGAACACGTTGCTTAACAGGCTTCCCAGCATTTCCGCGATCTGGTCGGGTAATTCAAGCTTTTGGAGAATACCATCGAAGTCGACGATACTGCCGTAGGCACCCTGCTCCTCACCACTGTTCATGTTGAATATCGGAACGTTGACCGTACTGCTGGACAGCACGCCGACGATCGGTGACGACGCAATGATGATGGGCAAAGAATAGATCGCACGGAAGATGGTGCGGCCGGCAAATTGCTGGTTAAGAACCACAGCCAGGATCAGGCTCAGTGCCAGAACGATCGGGAGCGTGTATCCGATCAAGCCTAACGAGCTCGTCAGGTTGTTGACGTAGTTGGGATCCTCGTTGAGGATGTAATCGAAATGCGTCAGACCTGCGAAAACCGTTTGCATACCGTCTTCCGTGATCTTTGCATCGGAAAACGCGTATATGAATGAGGAAATGAGCGGAACGATAAAGAATAATACTAAACCTAACATCCAGTGCGCTACAAACGTGTAACCCATTCGTTCACGCCGAGCGACCAGACCGGTTTGCTTTTGCCAAAATTTCATAGCGTGTTCCCTCCTTCCATTAATATCGGACTTCAAAGCCGGCTAATTCACCGACCGGTGAGTCCGCGGCCGCGCTGCTGTGGTTGACGTACAGCGTTACGCCGTTATCAAATACGGTTTCGGTCACGGAATCCGACAATCTCGTATAACGTTCGATACCGGCACCGGCAAGCTTTTCGAACAGGGGAGCGTATTTGCCCATCACCTCAGAGATAAGCTCTGCGTTTGCCTCGAAGCCGCAAGCATACAGCTTATTGGCACCCAAGCCGAGGTAGACCAGATCGGTCTCGTCGAGATCCATGTCGTACTCATACAGCACGGAGAAGCTCAGGTTCGCACCGTAGGCAAGTGTTCTGAGAACGGCGCGATCGGGGTCGTCCGCTAAATTAACGGATTCACCGAAGATCGGTTTCGTGCCGCGGAACACCAGCTCGTAGAACGGGATCTCTTCATCCAGCGAGTAGTCGCCGCCGTTATCCGTCGGGACATCAAATACCAACGTTGACGAGATCGCCGAATACGAGTTCGGGCCGCCTGCTACCTCGTGACCACCGTCTAACAGCGTTTTGATCGTTTCCGAAACGGTGGTCTGGGTGTTACCTTTTGCATAATAAGCGGGGTCGGAGAAATCCGAGTATGCCATATGGCCTAACGACATCAAGCTGATTCCCGAAACGTTCAGCTTGTCTGCCGCACTGAGCAGTTTTTTCGTTACGCTCGGCAGCTTGGTGCGACTTAACAGAAAATACGTGTACTCTTCTTTGAACTGACGCTGCGGCGTGCTAAGCGGATAGCACATGACCTTACGCATGCTGGCGGTCTGCGCTGCGTCCGACGTGGTAGAGAGGCCGTTTCCGCTGCGGCTAAAGCGAACCAGATCGAAATCCGAGAACAGCGAGATCCCTTGCTCTTGGCAATAGGTTTCCAAGGCCTGACGCGACGCGTCGTTCCCGAATATGGAAGAGAACGAGAAGCCGCCTGCTATCTTGCCGGGGCTGACACCGCGATCACCGAAGCCTACCAATCGAACGGTGGGTGTGACGGTGGTGCTTTGCGACAAGGTGCTCAGCATGCTTTGAGCTTGTGCAAAGGTCGTGGCGACAGCCGTGCTGTCGTGCGGAATACCCAAGAAGGAATCCGTGACCTGTGCACCGCCCAAAACGGTCAGACCGTAGCTGCTGTCAACCGTTGTTGTGACCAGGTTGCCCGTGCTTTCCAAATATTCGCGGTAGCATTTCGCCATGCCGTTGTAGTCTGCCGATTCACCGGCCAACGGGAAATAGGACAGGGTCAGATTTACGGTCGAGCGACCTTTTGATGCCACGGAATACGTATCGCCGCCACCGAGAACCTTTTTGTTGTTCGAGGAGGTGGCCAAAGAGTCGTAGCCGCGGACATAATAGGTCGGATACACGTTCGAATAGCCGGTACGTGCGTTGCCGGCTTCCGCCTCAATGACGACAGATTCCGCGCCGTCCTTCATCACGCAAAGCAGAGCATCCTCGCCGTTTTTCACACCAAAAACGGGTAAGCGGAGCGCTTCGCTGTCGTTGTCGACCGTGGCATATATACGGGAAAGGTCGTCACCGTATACGTTACCGCTGTATTTACGGGTTCCGCTCGCGGTCTCCTCGGCGTACATCAAGGCACCGGAGCCGGAAGGAATGAACAAATACGAGTCTTCGTTCTCGTTGAGCGCCGAGCACAAGAACGGTGCAACGGACACGGCAACGATCTTGTAGCCGTCGCCCTCACTGATGTTCTGCACATCAACCGTTACGTCCAACGAGTTCGCGCCCAAGGTGTAGATGATCGGAACGGAGATCTGCAGGTTCGCAAAGTAATAGGTCACGCGGATACCGTTGTCCACCTTTTCACAGGATACCTTACCGTCCTGCACGGCATCCGTGTAGCCACGATAGGTGTCCCACGTCAGGTTGGCCTCGGAAAGAGCCGTGATATTGACAGTGGAGTTGACGTTTGCACTCGCACCGCCTTCCTGCAGATATTCGTACGGAATGTTGGACCAGATCTTTCCGGTCTGCACATCCTTGAGCATGACGCAATAGGCGGTATCGTCCCAAATGAGCTCGTAGTTGGCGTTGGATGCTAACACGCCGCTCTCAACAACAGACACCTCTGCCTCCGCGTCATAAGCGGGATACTCCTCATTTTTAGATATGCTGCAGCCGGTCATTCCCACCATTCCGATGAGTAGGAAACAGCACATCACCAATAATACGCATTTTTTCATACTGCACATCCTTAATACATGAAAATCGAATACCATGATGGGAGACTAAGGTCTATACTTTACTTCCATGAAAATGGAGTACAGGAAATTCCAGAGCTGCTGAAGCAGGATCACCATGATGAAGCCGATGCAGATCGCAAGGATCATGCAGACGATCGTTACCGCACCGGTAATCAGGAATTTCGGGAAGGTGTATTCGTGAACCGTCATAATACCGATGGCTAAGAGGAAGAAGGTGTAGATCATAACCACGGTATGGATGCCGTTCATCAGCGTGCCGCCCGAAAGCGGGAGAAAGTGGGAAAGTCCCACGTAAAGGAAGGTATATACGATGAGGGGTAACAGCGAATAGGCCGTTACGATCAAGATCTCTTTAAAGGTGCCTTTGCCGGAGAACAGCGAGCACATCAACCAGTTGACGACGCTCCACAAGAGAACCAAACCAATGGTTTGAGCCAACGTGAACAGGACGTTATAGGTCGTGGCACTGTTTTTGTTGAATAAGAAGCCGGTTGAAGTGGCTTGCAGGGCGGTCGAGAAGAAGAACAGTACGATGAGGATGATCGCAATGATCAGCGAGCCCTGTTTCTTGTATTTGAGATCCTCAAAGCCGCGGAACGGATGCGCAATAACCGTAAAGAGATTCCTTACTTTGGTGTTTTGGATAAGCGGTGTTTCACGTTTCTTCAATCGAACCAGTAATATGGCGATTCCGACGACCAGAAGCAGTACACCCGCTAAGAACCAGACAAAATAACGGGCAACAAACTGCTTAATGACAACCTGCCACGCCAAATCGTAGGTGACGTAATCCATACCTTTTTCGGAATATTCCAAAGCTGCCTCGTAGTCTTTGGCACTGTAGGCTGCGTTTGCCAGACCGCGATATGCCAGCTGACAGCCGGCATCCTGCTCGATAACCTGCTCCCACAACGGTTCTGCTTCCGTATAGTCACCTGCAAGCGTCAGCGTTTGAGCTTTGAATAACAGGGCACCGAAATCGGTCTGTTCAAATACGGTGATCTTCGCGGTCTTTGAATCTGCTACCAGCAGCATATCGCCCTGCAGGGCAAGCGCGGTCGGGGTATTAAACGTGCCGAGCTTCGTGCCGGAGCCGAGACCTCCGCCGAAGCTGCCAAGCAGGTTACAGCTGTTGTCGTATACGTAAATAAGGCCGTACGTGGCGTCTAACACAAACATATAATCTTCGGGATTGACGTCAATGGCAACCAAATTCTGCACGTACTTCATGGAAGGAACACTCGGCTCAAGGAAGTTAAAGGAGTCGGAGGAGTTGGCAGAACCGGACAGCTCACGTCTTAACAGAATATTGGAGCCGCCCGCGCTGATCTTGCGGATCTGACCCTTGCTGTTTGACCAAAGATTCGTTTTGCCGGAGCATACCGTTAAGTAGCCGTTCGAGTCGATCGCCATATCGATAAACGAATACGGAAGAACCTTTGAGGAGGATTCCTTTTTCGTATCGTTACTGGTAAGCTTATCGAACAGGTAGGAAATCGTATTGAGCGCTGTCGCAGTTACGCGGTTAGCGCCAAAGAAGCCCATGAATTCATTGGAAGGAGAATACGCCAGAGCACCGTAATAGCAGCCCATGCTGGTAATGTACGCGTACCCGTCTTCGTCCTTTATGAAGTGTGTGGGCTGATAGATAAAATCGTCGGGAATAAGCGGAGAATCCGGCAACCCCCAAGATTCTTTAAACAGACCCGTTGAGTCGGTGACGAGAATTCTGCCGTTATCGGTATCCGAAACGTAGAGATCACCGTTGGTATCGACGAAAACACCCTTGGCACCCGAAAAATCGATCTTTATGCCGTCTGCATCGCGGGCAACAATAACTTCCTTGAGAGTGTGGTCAGGGTTTAAGACTACGATCTCGGAAGATCCGCTTAACAGGATATAGACATAGCCGTCCTCCGTGCAGTGAAGATCCGAAATTTCACTAAATGAATCTTCAAAGCCCAGATCTTCTGCCGAAATGGTGCGAGTTGCCGCGTAAAGTTCGCGAGAAAGTGCCTGTGTACGGGAGCCGTTCGGTTCTACATTATGAGTGTAGGAATCCGCAGACACCGCAATGCCCGAACCCGCGATCAGCAGTATGGCAACGCAAATGGCCGAAATTATTTTTTTCAAGACAATCCACCTAACTTTCGCTTGTCACTCTGCTTCTTACTTAATGCCGGAGCTACTCATAGTTTCAATAACGTTGCTCTGTGAAATGAAGTATACTATGATCGGCGGGATCATCATCAACACCGTCGCCGCCATTGCACTGCCCGATCGGGCTATACCGCCGTTCGTGATGTTCGTCATGACCTGCGGGAGAAGCTTTAACTCCTCGCTGAAGATGGTTCCGCTCGGTACTACAGACCACAGGTCGCGGAACGAGAACAGCATCAGCGTCATCCACGAGGGCTTCGCGATCGGCATGACGATCTGCCAGTAGATGCGACCCATTCCGGCGCCGTCAATACGCGCCGCTTCCATAAGGGCGTTCGGTACGCTCACGTCGATAAACTGTTTCATCAGGAAGCAGCCCATCGCTGAGGGGATCGCCGGAAACAGATATACGAGATATGTATCGACGATGCCGATCGTACTAAAGATCAAATACTGCGGAACCGACAGCGTATAGTGGTTGTACAGCAGCGCAAACTGCACGATCATGAACAGGATCTTTCTGCCCTTGATCTGCGATTTGGAGAAAACAAACGCCGCAGCCGACGCAGCCATAACGTGCAAGATAACACCGGACACTGCCACGAACACACTGTTGAAGAAATACCGCTCCATCGGAACACGTAGGGTGTTCAAAAGAGAAGGAAGGGCAATATAGTTCTCCAGCGTCGGACGATGCACCAAAAAGCGCGGCGGGAAGATAAGCAATTCATCCAGCGGCTTAAAGGAGGTGCAGATACAATATATCATCGGCAAAACCGTGAAAGTACCTGCTAATATCAAGAGGGAAAAATACAGAACCGAGCCCGCCTTCGAGCGAGTATACCGTCGGTATTCCGAACGCTTTTTCGGACGCAGCATACGGACTTTTTTTACCGTGTTGTTAGTCAAACACACTCACCGCCTAAGCAATAAAAATATAACATATCGTTCGTTGTTTTTATACAATCTTTTAATCTTGCTTGCCCATTAAGTTCAGGGCGCCTCCCACGACGACGCGGAAGAATGCCATCATTAAGAACAGGAACACCGACAACGCTGCCGCATATCCCATTTCATATCGTGCCGTACCAACGTCCTGTATTAAAGGAACCAACGTGTCGACCGAGTTGTTAACACTGGGATAACCGGCCAACGACGTCACGACGGCACTGATCGAGAACACGGACTGAATCTGCATAACTGCGCTGAACAGCAAGATGCTCTTCATAGACGGAAGTGTGATGTACCACAGCTCGTGCCAGCGTGTGCGAACACCATCGATCGCACCGGCTTCGTAGAGCTCGGAATTCACGTTCTGCAAACCGGAGATGTTTGCCAAGAAGGAAACACCCATGCTCATCCACAACTGAACGATCATAATGATCGTCCCGTTGTAGCTAACGTTTTTCATCCATTGGATCGGTTCTGTGATAAAGCCCATACTGATCAGCAGGTTGTTCACATAACCGAAGCTGTCGCCCGAAAAGGCTACCTGCCAGATGTAATACGCGTTACCGACCAGCGCCGGTGCATAGAACAAAAACGACAGGATGCTACGGATCGTGTGCGGGAATTCGTTGATCAACCACGCAAGCAAAAAGGAAAGCAAAAAGCTTAGCGGGCCGGTAATAACGGCAAATTTCAACGTGTTTCCCAAAACCGTGAAAAACACACTGTCATCCGTGAACATACGCATATAGTTTTGGATACCCGTAAAAATCGGCGTCGAAACCATATCGTAATCGAAAAAGCTGAGCACTATTGAAGATCCCACCGGAATGAGTGTGCAGAGAATAAAGAACGACATAAACGGTGCCAGCAACAACCAGGAAACCGTGTTTTCGCCTGCTCCGGACAGTCGTGATCTTGAGGTGGGTATTTTCTTTGTCTTCACCCTATTTCCTCCCCTTGTTACATAAGTCTGCTTATGTATCCGACAAGCGATCGTTGACCGCTTGTCGGATACCGATCATTTTCAGAACGCATCAGGTTTCCTTACCTGTTTTCATACTGCTCCCATTTACGTGCGATCTCATTATCAACTTCCAGACCCCACTTGTTCAACATATCCTTCGGGACCTTGGCATCGTTGATTACGTTCCAGAAGCAATGGTCGATGGAACGGGAAATGTAGTAGCTTCCGGGGACTTCCGGAACTTCCTCGACCTGACTCCACGCTTTTTCCAGCTGAACAGCAGCATCGTCTTCCCAAGAAAGGCCTTCAAGCATCGCTTCCACGTTGGAGATGGCGACACGGCCGGTCGGGCCTAAGATGGATTCGACCGTCATGGAATAGGTGGTCTGGGTTTCGGCATCGGTCCACCATTTCAAGTACTCCCATGCGGCTTCCTCTTTCGCCTGTGTCGACTTCAGGATCGAGCAGGACGAGCCGCCGCCGGTCGACGCGTGGTTGACCGTGCCGTCCTCCTGTACGGTACCCGGAATCGGAGCCATAGCCCACAAACCATCGATCTCCGGAGCCGTAGCCTTAAGGGTGTTGTACAAGGAATAGGTGGAGACACCCATCGGGCAGGTACCGGTGCGGAAACGGTTATAGAAATCAATGCTGACCGGTATTTTCAGTTTCGTGTAGAAATCCGTCCATTCGGTAAAGGTCTGAATGATCTCCGGCGTGGACAGCGTCGTGCTCTTGCCGTCTTCGGCATACAGCGACAAGCCGCGTTGCATGACCAGACTCGGGAACAAACTCAAGCTGCCGACACCCGCGTTGGTCGAGGTCGAGGTCGTAATCTGTAAATACGGCAACGACGCGTCTAAATTGTTACGGGCGAGGATCTTGGTGATCTCCGAGAAGTCATCCCATGTTTCCGGAACCGTAAGACCGAATTTCTCAAAAACATCCGTGCGGTAGAACAATACGTAGAAGTTCTGAGTATCCGGCAACGCATACAACCCGCCCTTGTAATAATACGGCGTTTCCGCTCCCGGCATAAACCGCTCTAACACCTCTTCGTAATCATCGAAGGTACTGAGCTCACGCAGAACGCCGCGCATAGCCAGGTTGACCGGTTCGCTGCGGCTGTGCTGCAAAATAACGTTGGGGCCCTTTCCCGACAGAACCGCCTGCACGATGCTGGCGTTTACGATCTTCACGTTGACCGCGATACCGGTTTTCTCGGTAAAGGTTTGATTAAGCGAGTTGAGGACCTGCGCCTGATCCTGACCCCAGTTGACCCAAATATCGACGACCTCTTTGCCTTCCGACGAACCCGAAATGTTGTTGTAATCCAGATAGAAGGAGGCTGCAAGCCGACGGATCGAGAAACCAAGGCTCGCAAAGAAGCCGGACTGCTTCGGCAAGTCCTCACCGGGCTTGGATAAATAGATCTGGTCAATATCCAACGGCATATCGCGCATCTCGCTCAACGTAGCGCTGAGACTGCAATAGCTGCTGTAATAGTTAGACTTGTAGCGGTGTGCGCTGTATTTGTTTTTGAGCATCTGATCCAGTACCTGCATCATGCTCTTCACGACACCGGCGTGGGATCCGCTGGTGCTTCCGGACGACTCCTCTAACAGGACCAGCGCCTCGTCCATCTTGCTCATCGCATCGTTGACGCGATCTTCCATATCCGGAATCTGAGTGAACAGTTCGTAATCACGGTACACGTCAACCGTTTCGCCGGTGATCATAACAATATCCATATACAGATCGCCGAGTATATCTACGGTGTCACGGAGCAGGTCGGTAACCTCTGTCATGGCGCCCATCGTAACGGTCAAGCTGATCTCGTGAGTACCTTCATCCAAATAAATAAGATAAGGTGTATCTTCATCGTTCGCAAACCACTCGCGCTGCCAATTCGTATCGTACGAAAAGGAAAGCTCGGTCGCCTCCTCAAACGGTACCTTACCGTCGATCCGCAATGTACGATAACTGGAAGCACCGATCACCGTGTTTTGCCGGTACGAGAAGCCGATCTGATAATAACCGGCTTCCAGCTCGGGCGTCTGCCACGTAACGGTATCACCGCTGGTCTTCCAGTTGCCGCCGACGTAGTTGAGAACACTTCTTTCAGCATTGTTCGGCGTGACATCCGGAGAGGTGACATCGGATTTCATCGTGATCCAAAAGCTGTTCGTCAAGGTCGCTTTCTCGCCTTCGATGACCACCATTTCGCCGTCGTAATACTCGTCGGTATTCGTCGGAGCCTCGTAGGACGATATGTCTTCCTCACCGCCGAAGAAAACAGCCTTGATCTCAAAGTTGCCTGTAACGGGGGTGACCTTTACGGTATGCGTACCGGCCGTTAACGCCACCATGTACGGATCAGCGTTCCAACCCGTCATATTGATGGCAATGTTCCGGTAGAACTCCTCGTAGGGGATCTGTTCCAACGGGATCTCATTACCCAAACCGTCCTTGGAGATCTCGCCGTCGTTTGTCCACATGCGGGGAAACTCCAAGCCGCTCAGTTCCGAGTAAGGAACCGTTCCGTCGATCTCCAAGGCGATCTCCAAAGCACCCGTTTTGCGATCCGTTGTCTTGTACTCCATACCGATCGTGTATAAACCATCCGTCGGTACTTCCACAGTAAACGTGACAGGCTCTGTACCAAAAACAGCACTCACTGCTACCTCTACACCTGTCTGAGCTTGTTCCAAGGACGGGAGCGCGGAAAGATACGCCTCGTAGGAAGTATCGGAAACTATCGTTGAATCAACATCGATCTCCGTTTCGGTCTCTGTTTCTGCTGCTAACGCGCCGAACGACGGAAACAACGCAACAACGAACACTAATACAACAACAAACGCTAACATCCTTTTCATTGCCGACACCACCTTTTTAAAAAAATTGTGAATGACTCTCAAACGCCACCGTCGGCAAATACCGTAGCACTGCCGATGATGAGCCTATTCCTTATAATTACGATAACCATTTGACCAGTTTAGGGTCTGCATCAAAGGTTTTGATCGCTTCCTCAAGCTCTGCCTGATTGGAAGCCGTTGCCTGCCCGTTTCCGGCGTAGCGTATCACTTGACCGGTACCGCTGTCCTTCTCGTAGAACGTGTTTCCGGATATCTCAACCTCCGGATACTCACGGCCATCGCCCCAGTGCCAATATACCGTATTATATTTCGAACAATCGAAGATGTTGTTACGAATATAAATACGCGGCGATACGTCGTACACGAACGTCCAACCACAGATATTCGACGTAGGATAGACCGTATGCCGTTGGTCTCCCCAGCCGTAACCCGAAAAGCGAAGGATGTTGTCCTCAATGTAATAACCGTCCCAGTTCGTGTCGGGGTTGCGATGGAAGAACTCGATGTTATACGTAGAATACTCCAAAAGATTCTTGCGCATCACCATGTTTTTAAAATGACCCGGATCGCGCACCGCCTGAGGAGACAAACCGGCGTCAAACACTTGGTACACCCAGTTGTATTCCATCAAGGCGTTTTCGGAAACGTCCCAGAATTCAATGGCGTTTCCGAGACGAGAGCCGGGGGCGTAGGGGTATTGGGCATGTACCCATACACAACCGCCGATCCAACCCATTTCGCAGTTGCTAAACGTAATGTTCTTGGTGCGCGCCTTGATCTCGATACCGTAATGGCCGAAATACTTGATCGCCAGATTATCGACGATGACGTTTTCCGTGTCAGGCGGGATTTTCAAAAAATCCTCGCGGACGCAGAGCTCGATATCGTCATACACCTCGTGCGGGCAGCCCTTATCCAGATATAGATACAGGACGGCATTTACGAAATCGTGATAAAATTCAAAGTTTTCTTTCAAGTCGTCGATCTTCTCGATGTGATGCCCCATGAAGCGTTTGACACCCGCTTCTTCGCCGTGGTTGAACACGATGACACCGCAATCGGCATACGGGGTCTGAACCTTCCAGATGTTCTCGTACTCGGTCGGCTCCCAGCATTCTTCCCACGCGTAGTTCTTAAACGAACCGTAGATCGCCGGTTTGGGGCCTTTGCCGTACGCGCCGTACGACATACCGGACTTCGCAGTAAACAAAATCGGCAACGGCGGCTTTTCCACAGTCGGATCAAACATGGTGGCTTCCAGTGTGATCTGTGAACGCCAGACACCGCCGCGCTCAAACAAGACGCCGTCGCCCGCCTTAAAGAACTCCTCGTGCTTTCTGACCGCCTCTAAGGTCTGCCAAGCGGTTTTAGGCGAAGTGCCGTCGTTGGCATCGTCACCGTTAGGGGAAACATAATAGGTCGTGCCGGTAATGACCAGCTTATCCTCCGCGTTCAGGATCTCTTGGCGTAAGGCTTCTGCCTCGACATCGGCACCGCCCTGCTGGGGATTCCATTTCGCAGCGGAATTTCCGATCGGGAGAACCTCGTCGTGTGTTTCCTTTAAAAGTAGTTGCGCCATAACAGTTTTCACCTCATGTGCTTCGCAAGAACTCAACCAACGATACCGCTCGTTGCAACGCTGGCAATAAATCGTTTTTGAATGAGAATGTAGAAAATAAGCAACGGCGTAATAGTAACAAGACACGCCGCGATGATGATCTGAGTCTTATTGAAAGAAGAGGTTACCGCGTGCATCGTCAAATAACTGCCCAGCGTTTTCTCATATTTTGTGATCGCAACACCGATCGGGAAGTCCGCCGTCAAATACATCTGTGCCAAGAAGGAATCGTTCCAGTGCCAGATCACCGAAAAGACCGTTACCGTGACGAACACAACGCCGGAGGACGGCAATACGATCTGCAGGAAAGTACGCCACGTTCCGGCACCGTCGACCCACGCCGCTTCCTCGATCTCCTTAGGCAAGCCCTTAAAGAACTGGGTGTATATGTAGATAAACAGACCGCCGTTCAGACCAACGCCCAACAAGGACGGAATCCAAAAGACGAACGGTGTGTCCAAAAGGTTCAAATTTTGATAGTTAACGTAGCTGGGGATAATGGTCATCGCGTTCGGCACCAGAATGGTCAAGATCATAAAGGCGCTTAAAACGGCCTTACCCTTAAAATTGAAACGTGCCAATCCAAACGCCGCGACCGCGCACGACGCGATCCCCAATCCGGCCGCCACCAACTCGTTGACGAACGTAGAGATCACCGTACTTGTCCAGTCCATCGACTTGAAAACGCTTGCCAGATGTTCCGTTGTTAACTGCGTCGGTACCCATTGGACCGACGGGTTAAAATAATCTGACGATTCCATAAACGTATTGACGATCATATATATGATCGGATAGATCAACACGTAACTAAAAGCAAGCAAAAAAACGTAGCGAAAGGTATTCGCCACGACCTTCCGAGCTATTTTTCGTCCAATCGGAACACCTTTGCTTTTCGATAAAATCATCCGTTCGCTCATCCCTTCTAAACCGTTATTACAAAACGTGTGACAACCTTTAAAATCTTGCGGTAACGCACGGCACGGCCGAGCCTGTCGATCCCTTCATCGGCAAGCAACAGCCCTGTTGTTAGACGCTTTTCTTTGTGGAAATCGTCAAAAACAACAATTTACGCTCAGTTTAACTGGTATTATTATACTACACCGTTTTTGAATATGCAATAGACAATGTTGTCTAACACTTGAATTATGTTGCTGTTTCCGGTATTTTTTTGCATATTTTGTCGTTTTTGTAACCTGTGCGACATCCCAAACCCGTATGGGGATTAAAAGAAATGGATTCGGCGGAAAAGATACGCCCTGCAGGGTGAACCGCTTCTTCTGCTGTGTGCGACGCGTTTCCCTCTCCGTCACCTGCGGTGACACCTCTCCCGGAGGGAGAGGCAAGGGGTGGGT